>NZ_JBFAOY010000045.1:0-39742 GCF_040675505.1 Streptomyces sp. NPDC049597 | reverse complement strand
GCTGGCACGGGCGCTGATCCTCGGGCGGGGGTTTGGGCTGGTTTTTTGTTATTACGGGCGGGGGGGGGGGGCCCCCCCCCCCCCCGCGCCCCCCCCGACGCGTCCCCGAAAGAAGAGGTCTATGCCCCCTGCCGATTCCCGCCCCGTCGACAATCTCGACGATGACGACTACCCCGCCTACACCATGGGCCGGGCCGCCGAAATGCTCGGCACCACCCCTGCCTTCCTCCGCACCCTCGGCGAACACCGCCTGATCAGCCCCCTGCGCTCGCAAGGTGGCCACCGCCGCTACTCCCGCTACCAACTGCGCATCGCGGCCCGTGCCCGCGAACTCGTCGACGAGGGCACCCCCATCGAGGCCGCCTGCCGCATCGTCGTCCTCGAAGACCAGCTCGAAGAAGCCCAGCGGATCAACGAGCAACTGCGCACCCAGGGCGACGAGTCCCAGCGAAGGAACTCAGCTTGATCGGGACGCCTGGCGCCGGCCGGCACCTGACCGTCAACGAACGAGGCCGCCGTCATGGGCCGGCCTGCGACTGCCCACACCGTGCCCGAGTTCCTCGGAAGCCTGACCGCCGGTCCACTGCTCCTCGCTGCGGCGGCCGACCGGCGCGGACGGCTGTGGCCTTGGCCAGCCGGCGGAACAACGCGTCTCGCGATCCCGCCGTGGTTTCACAGCCCGTGGCGGCCATTGCCCGTCACCAGTTCACACACGCGCGCTTCGGACGCTGGTGAGAACGGGCTCCGGTGGGCGGCGACCGCCTGCCGGGTCTCCTCCGCGACGAGGTCGAAGTTGATCTGGGCCGCCGCGGCGGCGCCTGCGGCTGCGGCGCCACCGACCTGGGCGACGAGGTCCGTGACGTTGCCCGCGACCCACACCCCCGGAACATCGGTACGGCCGCCCTGCTCGGAGGGGATGTGTTCACCCGCCCCCGAGGGGTGGGCCGCCGGACGCAGACCGAGATCCGCCAGGAAGCCGGCCCGTGCCACCATCCGCGGCGCGACGGCCAGCGCCTCGCGCCTGACCACCGTGCCGTCGGCCAGCCGCACCCCGGCGAGGCGGTCGTCGGCGATCTCCAGGGACGCCACCTCACCCTTCACCACGCGGATGCCCCGAGCGGCCAGTTGCTCCGCCTCGTCTCCGGCCGGTGGCGTCATGGTGTGGGAGAAGAACATGACATCGCCGCTCCACTGCCGCCACAGCAGCGCCTGGTGCACCGACAGCGGCCCGGTGGCCAGCACACCGACGGCCTGGTCGCGAATCTCCCAGCCGTGGCAGTACGGGCAGTGCAGCACGTCCTTCCCCCAGCGGGAGCGCAGCCCCGGCACGTCGGGCAGCTCGTCGACCAGCCCGGTGGCCACCAGCAGGCGACGTGCCCGGACGGACCGGCCGTCCGTCAGGGTCACGTCGAACCCCTCCTCGGCGCGTCCTGCCGCACCGACCTCGCCGGACACCACATGACCGCCGTAGGCGCGTACCTCCTCCCGGCCGCGTTCCAGCAGCTCGGCCGGTGCCATTCCCTCCCGGGCCAGCAGGCCGTGCACGCCCTCGGCCGGGGCGTTGCGCGGGGAGCCCGCGTCGATCACCACCACCGACCGCCGCGCCCGGGCCAGCATCAGCGCCCCGCTCAGGCCGGCGGCGCCACCGCCGAGCACCACCACGTCATAGCCGTCCCTC
The DNA here is from genome assembly GCF_040675505.1 of Streptomyces sp. NPDC049597. NCBI lineage: Bacteria > Bacillati > Actinomycetota > Actinomycetes > Kitasatosporales > Streptomycetaceae > Streptomyces > Streptomyces sp. NPDC049597. The sequence continues at coordinate 38,064 of NZ_JBFAOY010000045.1, read as the reverse complement.
AGTTGACCGGTCACTGTGACCACCTCCGCGACCACCATGCGAAGAGCTGATCCGCGGCCGCAAGCATGGTTGCCGGAACGGCAAAAGCGGAGGCACGGCCCCGGGACCGGCCTCCCCGCCGACCCGGCGGCTCACCCGGCGCGGATCACGGCAGCGGCGTGCCGCCCGTGGCGTTGACGATCTCCGCCGTGATGTACGTCGCCCGCGGCGAGGCGAGGAAGACGTACGCGGGCGCCATCTCGGCGGGCTGCGCCGGCCTGCCCAGCGGGGACTGCTTCCCGAACTCGACGGTGTCCGGCATCGTCGCCGGGATCAGCGGTGTCCACACCGGCCCGGGCGCCACGGCGTTGACCCGGATGCCGTCCGACGCGACCATCTGCGCCAGCCCCTGAGTGAACGTGACGATCGCGCCCTTCGTCATGGCGTAGTCCAGCAGGTGGGGGCTCGGCTTGTACGCCTGCACGGAGGTGGAGTTGATGATGCATCCGCCCCGCGGCATGTGAGGAAGAGACATCTTCGACAACCAGAACATGCCGTAGAGGTTGGTCCGCATCACACGGTCGAACTGCTCCGTGGTGATGGCGCCGATGCCGTCGGGCTGCGACATCTGGTAGGCGGCGTTGTTCACCAGGATGTCGATGCGGCCGAACTCCTCCACGGCCCGTTCGACCAGGCGGCGGCACTGCTCCTCCTCGCGGATGTCGCACGCCACCGGCACCGCCTTGCGCCCGGCACCCTCGACGAGGGCGCGGGTCTGCCGGGCCTCGTCCTCCTCTTCGGGCAGATGAGTGAACAGCACGTCCGCGCCCTCGCGCGCGAACGCGAGGGCGACGGCGCGGCCGATGCCCGAATCGCCTCCGGTGAGGACCGCCTTCAGGTCCCGGAGCAGGCCGCTGCCCCGGTAGCTCTCCTCGCCGTGATCGGGCGGCGGGTCCATCGGTCCGGTCCACCCGGGGTGCTTCTGGTCCTGCTGGGGGAAGTCGGGCCGGGGGTGCTCGGCTCCGGGATCCCGGTCGGCACCGTTGTCGTCGCGCACGGAGGCCTCCTTCTGATCGGCTGCGGCGATGGCGTCACCCGCCTACCCTCCGGCCCGCCAGGAATGCACGCAAATGGGACTTCCGGCTGCCACCGGCCCACCCTCCCGCCACTCAGCGGCGCCTCTGGTCGGGCCTCTGCACGGATTTCTGCGCCCTCTCCCCCGGCCGCAGTGCGTCCGCCGCCTCGCGGTCGCCGCTGTCGTCGTCGCGCACCTTCGTCTCGGCGTCCTCGAACTCCTGCCCGACCTCCTCGGCGGCCGTCCGCGGTGCGTGCCGCCGGTCCGTCCTGTCGTCGCCCATCGCCGTCTCCTTTCCGTCCCGGCACCGGGCCGTCCGCCCGGTGCTGTCACCGGGCGGGTGCCCCGCGTCACGCCGCCCGAAGCGTTCGAGACCGTGTGAGGCGCCCCCCGGCCGGGGAAGGGGCATCCGGGCCGCGAACTCCGCTGGGGTGGCGGCCATGGCACGCCACGTCGCCACCAACACCAAGGTGGACATCGAAGAGTTGCTGTGGTTCGTACGGCCCCGTCACCGGGCGATCCTGCTGACCCGCCGGGCCGACGGGTCGCCCCAGGGATCGCCGCTGACCCGCGGCGGGGACGACTCGGGCCGGATCGTCGTCTCGACCTACCCGGAACGCGCGAAGACACGCAACGCCAAGCGGGACGAGCGGGTCAGCGTCATCGTCCTGTCGGACGACTGGAACGGGCCGTGGGTGCAGATCGACGGTACGGCGGAGGTCATCGACTCACCGGAGTCGGTGGAGCCGCTGGTCGAGTACTTCCGGAACATCTCCGGAGAGCATCCCGACTGGGACGAGTACCGGGAGGCGATGGTCAAGCAGGGCAAGTCGATCATCCGCGTCACGCCGGAGCGGTGGGGTCCGATCGCCACGGGCGGCTTCCCGGCCCGTCTCGCCCAGGACTGAGCCCCACTCCCGGTCCGCCGGAAACCTGACCCGGCGCGTTCCCCTCCCGTTCCTGTGGAGTTCGCTGGTCCGGCGCGTGGCCGAGGAGGCGACGGGCGCCAGAAGGCCGCGTCTCACCGGGCCGGCTCCTACTCGTCGAGACAAGCGCAGTCGTGCCCCACTCATGCCGAGCCTACGTCTGCCCGGAAAGCAGCGTGTGCCGCTCCGCGGCGAACCCTAGGGTGGACCGCGTGAGCGAGCCTTCCTACCTGACCGCCGTGCGGGAGTCGTACGACACCGTCGCCGCCGACTACTTCCGCATCGTCAAGCGCCCGGCCGAGTTCGATCCCCTGTCACGCGGGATGCTGGCCGCGTTCGCCGAGGAAGTGCGGGCGGGGCGCGGTGGGCCGGTCGCGGACGTGGGGTGCGGGCCGGGGCTCGTGACGGCGTACATGGCTGGGCTGGGGTTGCCCATGATCGGGATGGATCTGTCCCCGGAGATGATCCGGCTGGCCCGGGACACCCACCCCGGCCTGCCGTTCACCGTGGGCTCCATGACCGCTTCGGGCTTCGGGAGCGGCACGCTCGACGGCATCCTGGCCTGGTACTCCACCCACCACACACCACCCGAGTGGCTTCCGACGGTGTTCGCCGAGTTCCGTCGTACGCTCGCGCCCGGCGGTCACCTGCTGTTGGGAGGGTACGTCGGCGACGAAAGCGTCCATCCTGCCCAGGCGTACGGCCACCCGGTGTCCTACGGATCGCATTTCCAGCCTCTGGACCGCATCGCCGAACTCCTGGACCGTGCCGGTCTCGTCGTCACCGCGCGGCTGGAGCAGCGGCCCGAGCCACCGGTGAAGCGGCCGTACGTCTGTGTCCTGGCCCGCAGACCCGAATCGTCGTAGCGGACACCTGCACCGGCTACTCGAAGCGGGCCGTGTCGCCCGCTCCCCTGCGGACGATCTCGGCCTCCCCGCCGGAGAAGTCGACGACCGTGGTCGGCTCGGTGCCGCAGTCGCCCGAGTCGACCACGGCGTCCACGACATGGTCGAGCCGCTCCTTGATCTCCCAGCCCTGCGTCAGCGGCTCCTCCTCGTCGGGCAGCAGCAGGGTGCTGGAGAGCAGCGGCTCGCCGAGTTCGGCGAGGAGGGCCTGGGTCACGGCATGGTCGGGGATCCGGACTCCGACCGTCTTCTTCTTCGGGTGCAGCAACTGGCGGGGCACCTCCTTCGTCGCCGGCAGGATGAAGGTGTAACTGCCCGGCGTCGCCGCCTTGATCGCGCGGAACACGTCGTTGTCGATGTGCACGAACTGGCCCAGCTGCGCAAAGTTCTGGCACACGAGGGTGAAGTGGTGACGGTCGTCCAGATTCCGGATCGACCGGATCCTGGTGATGCCGTCACGGCTGCCCAGCTGGCATCCCAGGGCGTAGCAGGAGTCCGTCGGGTACGCGACGAGCGCGCCGGAACGGATGCTCTCGGCCAGGCCGGTGATGACGCGCCGCTGGGGATTGTCCGGATGCACGTCGAAGTACTTCGCCATTCACCGAGTCTAAGGCCCGTCCGCCGATCGGTCGGCGACCGGAACCGGAATGCGTCGGTGATGCGCGGCCCCCTGACAGGCTCGCGGCCGGCGCGGGCGTACGAATCCCGAGGGCGGGGAGGTCAAACCGGCTCCCCTTCAGGTGAGTTGACGAGCGGCCGGACAGCGGGGTCGGTCGGCCGCACCCGCCGACATGTCCGGCGTTCCCGTGAGAGTGATCCACGGCGACCATCCGGACGCTTCCGCGTGGCGTTCCGGCGCGGGGGCCGCACCCCTGGTGTGGCCTGGCCCGGGACAGGTACCAGCCACGGCGGAAGGGAACGCGGCGATGTTCAGGAACACCAAGGCGTTCAGCGGATTCTCGGTGAACGACCTCGGCAGAGCCCGGCAGTTCTACGGCGATACCCTCGGTCTGGAGGTCGAGGAGTCCGGTGAGGGGGACATGCGCATGCTGTTCATCACCCTCGGCAGCGGGGCGCGCGTGCTCGTCTACCCCAAGGACAACCACCGCCCGGCCGACTTCACGATCCTCAACTTCGAGGTCGACGACGTCGACGCCGCCGTCGACGAGCTGGGGCGGCGCGGGGTCACATTCGAGAGGTACCCGGAGTTCGAGGCGGACGAGAAGGGCATCGTGCGGCAGAGCGGACCGACCATCGCCTGGTTCAAGGACCCCGCCGGGAACGTCCTGTCCGTTCTGCGGGACCACTGAGCCCGGTGGGCCCGCCGTCCGTGACGGACGGCGGGCCCACCGGTGATCTAGGCCGACAGCACCTCCTCGGTCACCGCCGCCGGCACGACGGCGTACCCGACGGCCCGGGTCGTGAAGGTCCCACGGCCCTGGGTACGGCCGCGCAGCCGCGACGCGTAGCCGAACAGCTCGGCCAGCGGCACGGTCGCGGTGATCACCGCGGTGCCGGCCCTGGCGGTCTGGCCCGACACCCGGCCGCGGCGTGCCGCCAGGTCACCGAGCACACCGCCCACGGCGTCGTCGGGCACGGTGGCCGTGACCTCTACCACCGGTTCCAGAAGCGCCATCACGCTCGCGCGCAGCGCCTCGCGGAGCGCGAGCCTGCCGGCCGTGCGGAACGCCATCTCCGACGAGTCCTTGGGATGGGTGGCTCCGTCCGTGAGCGTGACCCGCACTCCTGTCACCGGGTGACCGCCGAGGGGGCCTTCGGCCAGGGCGTCCCGGCAGCCGGCCTCCACCGCGCGGATGTACTCCTGCGGCACCCGTCCGCCGGTGACCGTGGACCGGAACACCAGGTGCCCGGCGCCGCCGGACGGGTCGTCCGGCGTCGCCGCCGCCACATCGAGGACGACATGGGCGAACTGCCCCGCCCCTCCGTCCTGTTTGACGTGCCGGTGCACCAGGCCGGAGACACCGCGGGCCACCGTCTCGCGGTAGGCCACCTGCGGCCGGCCGACGCCGACCTCCAGCCCGTGGGCGCGGCGGATCTTCTCCACCGCCACCTCCAGGTGCAGCTCGCCCATCCCCGACAGCACGGTCTGGCCGGTCTCCGGATCGGCCCGCACCGCCAGCGAGGGATCCTCTTCGACCAGACGCACCAGTGCCGAGGCCAGCCGGTCGGTGTCGAGACTCCTGCGGGCCTCGACCGCCACCGAGACGACCGGATCGGCCACCGCCGGCGGTTCGAGGACCAGTGGTGCCGCAGGTGCGCACAGGGTGGTCCCGGCACGGGCGGACTTCATCCCGATCACCGCGACGATGTCCCCGGCCACCGCCTGGTCCACCTCGGCGTGCCGGTCGGCCTGCACCCGCAGGATGCGGCCGATCCGCTCGCTGCGGCGCGCGCCCGCGTCGAGCACCGTCTCCCCCTTCCGGATCGTTCCCGCGTACACGCGCAGGTAGCTCAGGCGTCCCGTCGCGGTCGAGTTCACCTTGAAGACCAGTGCCGCGAACGGTTCGTCGGGATCGGCCGCGCGCTCCTCGACCGCTCCGTCGTGGGTGCCCCGCACGGCCGGGACGTCCACGGGCGACGGCAGGTAGGCGACCACGGCCTCGAGCAGCGGCTCGATCCCCCGGTTCCGGTAGGCCGAACCGCAGAGCACGACCACGGCCTCACCGGCCAGCGTCAGATCGCGCAGAGCCGACCGGAGTGTCGCCGCCGACAGAGTCCCCTCGCCGCAGAACTCCTCCAGCGCGCCCGGGTGCAGTTCCGCCACAGCCTCCTCCAGGAGGCCGCGGCGCCGCAGCGCCTCGTCCCGCAGGGCGTCGGGAACGGGACCTTCCTCGACGGTGTCGCGTCCGGTGCCCCACACGAGTGCGCGCATGCCCACCAGGTCCACCACGCCGGTGAACTCGTCCTCCCGTCCGATCGGCAGCTGGACCACGAGCGGGACCGTGTGCAGCCGCTCCCGGATCGAGGCGACCGCGGTGTCCAGGTCGGCGCCCGCGCGGTCCAGCTTGTTGACGAAGGCGATCCGCGGCACCCCGTGCCGGTCGGCCTGCCGCCACACCGACTCGCTCTGCGGCTCGACGCCCGCGACCGCGTCGAACACGGCGATCGCACCGTCGAGCACCCGCAGCGAGCGCTCCACCTCGTCGGAGAAGTCGACGTGGCCGGGCGTGTCGATCACATTGACGCGGTGCCCCTGCCAGACGCAGCTGACGGCAGCGGCGAAGATGGTGATGCCACGGTCGCGCTCCTGGGGGTCGAAGTCGGTGACGGTGGTCCCGTCGTGGACCTCGCCGCGCTTGTGGGTGGTGCCGGTCAGGTAGAGGATCCGTTCGGTGACGGTCGTCTTGCCGGCGTCGACATGGGCGAGGATGCCCAGGTTCCGGATGCCGGTCGGCGGGTTGCTCGCATGACGTTGCGGGGTGGTGGTACGCACGGCCCGAGGCCTTTCGTGGTGATCTGGATTTCACAGGGCGGCGCGATGTCCGGACGAAGGCGGGCCCGTGCTCGGGCCCGGTGGAAGCTGCTGGCACGGCTCGACGCACGGCGACTGCCGTGCCGTGGCGCACCGGGCAGCGGTGGGTCAGGAGTTCGTCGCGGGAATCCAGTGGCGGCCGCGCAGCCGGCACCGGGGGCACGAGGACACCAGGATCACGTCGAACCGGGACCGGGGAACGGCGACAGCGGTGCGGTGACGCATTGCCGGGCTCCCCTCGTTCGTCTCACTCGTCGACCACGCATGCGCCGCAGTGATCGGCGGCGTGCGAAGCGAGTGTAGGAAGTCCGCACCGGCCGGGGCACCCGATTATCCGCCCCGCCCGTGAGTGCGCAGTGACCGGCCGCGCCGTACCTGCTCCGGACACGCGAAGGCGCCGGGCACGCGAAAGGCCCCAGGCACGCGAAGGCCCCGGCCGCCGTGCGGCCGGGGCGCGATGACGACGGGTCAGTTCGCGTCGACGAGGTCGTGCGCGGGCACCTTGACCGTACGGGCGCCCGGCACGCCGCCCAGAACGACCTTGCGGAGCGCGCTGTTGTTGTTCAGGTTGGTCTCCTTCAGCCTCTTCTCCGGGTTGGCCAGCACCTGTATGTAGTACGTGCCGTTCGGGAGGCCGGTGATGTCGAAGGACTGGCCGGGCAGGTCCTGGGTGTAGGTGTCACCGGAGCCGACGTCGAGGACCTCACGGACGGAGATCGAGTTCTCCTGTCCGCAGGCGGTGGACAGGTCGGTGTTCTCCGGGTGCCAGTTGGCGTTCTTCACCGTGTAGTCCACGGCGTCGGTGTTGGCCAGGCAGAACGCCTCCTTGCCGCTGCGCACGGCCTCCTTCTTGTCCGCCTTGAGGAGCCGGTAGCTGGCGAAGTCGGTGAAGTGCCAGTGCTCGTGGCCGGGCCGCGGGTCCCACTCCATGGTGCCGGTCGGCGTGTATCCGACCTGCTTGCCCTTGGCGTCGTAGAAGTACTGGTAGGCGTCCATCAGCTTCTTGCCGGGAGAGCGGAAGCCGTCCACGACCAGTTGCGCGGGGCCCGCGTTCCAGACGTTGGCGCTGAAGGCGAGGTAGTCCTTGCCGGGAACGTCGTCTCCCCCGTCGCTGATGGTGATGCCGTAGGCGGGCAGCGACCGCAGGTCGGGCTTGGGGACGTCGGGCACGGCGGCGCGGCCCGTGGGCCGCTGCGCGTTGGGCTTCAGGGCGGGCGCCTGGCGCGAGCCGTCGGTCTGCCCCGTCCGGTCACCCACCCTCGCGGCGGCGATCCCGGCCTTCTTCAGCGCCCACGGGAGGGCGGGCGGTGCCGGCGGGTAGGGGCCGTGGCCCACGTTGTACGAGGGACCCGCGCCGCTCGTCGGGGCCGCCGGCGGAGCGGTGCGCTGCCCCTGGTGGTGGGCGTGTCCGGCCGCGTGGGACCCGTGCTGCGCGGCCCGCGCCGCGCCTCCGCCCTCGTCCCAGCTCCGTTCGCGCACCGTGAGCTTGATCGTCTGAGGCTTGTCGGCGATGCCGAAGTGGTCGCGGTAGCGTTTCGCGACGGACACCTTGGCGGTGTACTTCCCGGCGGGCAGGTCGGCCTTCTCGGAGTAGTAGCCCGAGTACGTGTTGGAGGCCCAGCCCTTCTCGATTCCCCACACGGAGCCGAGGGTGAACGGGTTGACCGGGCAGCTCTGCGGATAGTGCGAGGTGGACGGCGCGTCGGGGCGCACCCGGCCGGAGGCGTTGTTCGGGCAGAAGGGCTCCGACTTCTTGAGCACCGTCCTGCCCGCCGCGTCGGCGACGGTGATCTCGGCGAATCCCGGCAGTCCCGAGAAGTCCTTCACCAGGCCCGCGGGAAGCGTCTTGGTCCGGGTCGCCCTGCCGTCGCGGATGATCTGCGTGGCGACCACGGGGTCCTTGTAGGACTTGCGGGTCACCTTGAGTTCGAGAGGGCCGTTCTCTGCCGTGAGGTAGGTCCCGAGGTCGAGGTAGACGCCGGGCTCCTCCTTCCACGAGTCGAGGGTCACGGACGTGGACGCGGCGATGAGGCTGAGCTTCGGCCCGGCCTGGGCCGCCTGTGCCTGCTTCCCGTCGGGCGCGGCGGCGACGACGCCGGCGACGACGGCGATCGCCGCGGCCCCGGCGATCGCCGGACGCCTGAGACGGGTCTGGGGGGTTCGGGTCATCATTCCTCGTTCTCGTTCTCGGACGTGTGTGAGGGACGGTGGACGATCCATCGCGCGGGGCCGGACGGGCGGCCGGGGCCGCATGTGCCGGTCCCGGGCGTGGTGATGAGGTCGCGAAGCTGTGTGTGCGCTGTGAGAGGGAAGTGAGGGGCCGGAGGTTGTCCGCCGATGCGCCTTCGGCGGATCGTTGGCCGAATCCCGCCTCTGGGGAGCGCGATCCGGTCGTCCACGCCCTGTTCTCCCTTCGCCGTCAGCGCAACTGTGGTAGCTCGCAGCCGAGGAGTACCGGGCACGGATCGCGGGCGAGCTCGCCCACAAGCCCTTGGACCGGGCGCTCCTCACGGCCGTCGCCGGACCTGCGGGCCGCCGAACGGCCCGACGTGGCCGCGGCCGACGTGCGGCAGCGGCCCGTCCGTCACGACGGCAGCCCGATCGACCACCAGCCCGACTACGTCCTGACGAAGGACGACGGTGTCCGGCGGATCGCGGCGACTCGGAACACCCAGAGGTCACCGGCGGTTGACGTATCGTCGGCTCCGAGGACGTCCCGGGGAGTACGAGTCCCTCCGGTTGTCCGCGCCCGAACGGCCTCGACCGGTAACGACGACGTCCACGACAGGGGAACCATGCGCGCAGGGGTCTATCTCGCTCACCCACGGCCCGGCAGCTTCAACCACGCCGTGTTCGATGCCGTGGTGGAGGAACTGCGCGGCCGAGGATGCGAGGTGCTAGCGCACGACCTGTGCGCCGAGGGGTTCCCTCCCGTACTCGGCCCGGACGAGACCGGGACGGTCGCTTCGGCCTCCTCACCCGCCGATGCGCAGGTGGCCCACCACCAGGCGGAGGTGGCCACGCTCGACGCCCTGGTCTTCGTGCACCCGAACTGGTGGGGCATGCCACCCGCCGTTCTCACGGGATGGGTGCAGCGCGTCCTCGCTCCGGGCGTGGCGTACAAGCTCGCGTCCGCCGAGGGCGAGCCGGCGGGGCTGCTGACGGCGGGCCGCGCCCTCGTACTGAACACCTCCGACACCCCCGCCGATCGTGAACAGGATGAGTTCGGGGACCCGTTGGAGAGGATCTGGTCCGCCTGTGTCCTGCCCTACGTCGGAGTCGACGACGTGCGCCGCGTCGTCTTCCGTACGGTGACCGATTCCACCGCCACGTCCCGTGCCACGTGGCTGCGGGAGGCACGCCGGCAGGCCGCCGCACTTCTGGACTGACCAGTCCGTACGCCCTCCGACGCGCGAGGGCGGTGTCAGGGGGCGAGGAGCTGGCCGAGCAGGGCGTCGGTCGCCCACTCCTGCCAGTCGTCCGCGGGCCATCCCCGCTCGTGGACGAGAAGGTGATAGGTCTCGGGCGCCAGCACGGCCAGGGCGATGTCGGCGGCCCTTGCCGCGTCGGTCCCCGGCCGCAGCGCGCCCTTGGCGTCGAGCGCATCGGCGAACCGGAGCTGCACGATGTGGCGCTGGCCGATGTTGGTGCGCCACAGCTCCGCGATCTCGGGATCGGTCGCGGCGGCGGAACGAACGACCTCCAGCAGCGGGGCGACACGGCCCAGGATCCGCGCGGCGGCGGCCACCTGGAGGCGGATCTGTTCGGCGGCTGGCGCGGCCAGCGCCCCCACGGTGCTCGGAGCCATGGCGACCTCGGAACTGGCCGTCCTCAAGCTCCTCGGCGTGGGACTGGCCCTCGCCGTCCTGGTGGACGCGACGATCGTGCGCGGCCTGCTGGTCCCGGCGGCCATGCGGCTCCTCGGTCACAGGAACTGGTGGGCGCCCCGGCCGCTGCGCCGACTGCACGACCGCATCGGCCTGAAGGAGGACTGACGCCGGATGACACCGCGGCCGGAGCACCCGGGCGGCCGCGACAGAAGCGCCGGCTGCGACAGAAGCACCGACCGCTGCAGAAGCGCCGGCCGCGCCCCACCGGGGCGGCGCGGCCGACAGCACCCACGACGCGTGTCAGGCGGTCTGGAAGCGTTCCCAGACCCGGTGGCCGCCGAGGAGCCGGGTGATCTCCCCGAGCGTGGCGTTGCCGCTGTCCCCGCTCACCACACCGGGTGCGCCGGCGGGAACCCCGGCGGCCTCCAGGACCCCGGCCGCTCCGTTCCAGCCGCCGATGGCCTTCCCGTGGCGGTAGGCCTCCGAGAGCATCAGCAGCACGCGCGGGTCGGTTGCGGAGTTCCGCCGGGTGACGGCGTCGCCCGCCTTGGCGTCGCGGGCGCCGAGAGCGTCGTCCGCCGGGCCGGGCGCCCCGGCCAGGACGAGGGCGTCGAACTCGATCGACCGGGCGGTCGCGAAGGTGCGCTGGACCGCGACCGGATCGCCGTCCGCGCCCAGCTCGCCGCCGGTCGGCGCGATGACCAGCGGGACCATGCCCGCGTCGAGTACGGACCGGCGCACCTCCCGGACGCCGTCGAGGTCGCAGTCGGCGTCGGCGACGATGCCGACGACGCGGCCGTCCACCGGCCAGGTGCGGCCGATCTGGGACAGGGCGGGGCTGGGCTCGACGGACGCCAGGGGTTCGGTCGGCTTGGGAGCGGGCAGCCCGAGCGCGGCGGCGACGCCCTCGCACAGCTCGGGGTCGATGTTGGCGAGCACCTGCAGACCCCGCTCCTTGACGGCCCGCTCGTAGCACTTGCCCAGTTCGAACGAGTAGGCGGCGATGATGTGCTCGCGCTCCGGCGGGGACATGCTCAGCCAGAACCGCCGGGGCTGGCTGAAGTGGTCGGCGAACGAAGCGGGTGCCTCGCGGACCTTCTTCGCCGCCGGAACGTCGAGCGGCACCTCGATGTAGGCCGCCGTGTCCGCACCCGCCTGGAACGGGCAGCCGCCGTCAAGGGAGTTGGGGCGGTACGGAGCGACGCCCCGGTGCACGGCCGTCTGGTGCATGCCGTCACGCAGCATGTCGTTGACCGGGGCGTGGGTCCGGTTGACCGGGATCTGGGCGAAGTTGGGTCCGCCGAGACGGCTGATCTGGGTGTCGAGGTAGGAGAAGAGCCGGCCGGACAGCAACGGGTCGTCGGTGATGTCGATGCCCGGGACGAGGTGGCCCGGGTGGAAGGCCACCTGCTCGGTCTCGGCGAAGAAGTTCGAGGGATTGGCGTTCAGGGTCAGCAGGCCGATGGGCTGCACCGGTGCCAGTTCCTCGGGGACGATGTTGGTGGGGTCGAGGAGGTCGATGCCCTCGAAGGTCTGCTCGGGACTGTCGGGGAAGGTCTGGATCCCGAGCTCCCACTGGGGGTGGGCGCCCGACTCGATGGCGTCGGCCAGGTCACGGCGGTGGAAGTCGGGGTCCATGCCCCCGGTGATCTGGGCCTCCTCCCAGACCATGGAGTGCACGCCCAGCTTCGGCTTCCAGTGGAACTTGACCAGCGTCGTCGCCCCTTCGGCGTTGACCAGCCGGAAGGTGTGGACGCCGAAGCCCTCCATCATGCGGAACGAGCGGGGGATGCCGCGGTCGGACATGTTCCACAGCGTGTGATGAGTGGCCTCGGTGTGCAGGGTGACGAAGTCCCAGAACGTGTCGTGCGCGCTCTGCGCCTGCGGGATCTCGCGGTCCGGGTGCGGCTTGCCCGCGTGGATGATGTCGGGGAACTTGACGGCGTCCTGGATGAAGAAGACGGGAATGTTGTTGCCGACCAGGTCGAAGGTGCCCTCGCTCGTGTAGAACTTGGTCGCGAAACCGCGGGCGTCCCGCACGGTGTCGGCCGAGCCGCGCGAGCCGAGCACGGTCGAGAAGCGGACGAAGACCGGTGTCTCGACGTCCTCGGCGAGGAACGCCGCCTTGGTGACCTTGGCGGCGGTGCCGTACCCCGTGAACACCCCGTGCGCGGCGGCGCCGCGCGCGTGCACGACCCGCTCCGGGATGCGCTCGTGGTCGAAGTGGGTGATCTTCTCGCGCAGGTGGTGGTCCTGCAGGAGCACCGGTCCGCGGCTTCCCGCCTTGAGGGAGTGGTCGGTGTCGTACAGCCGTGTGCCCTGGGCCGTGGTGAGGAACGCGCCGCCCTGGGCGAAGGCCGCCGGATCGGCTCCGGTTGCCCGGCCGGTGGGACCGACCGTCGCGGGTCCGTGCTGGTCCGGCTTGGGCGGGAGGGGTTCGCGGGGTTCCGTCGGTTCCTCGAAGGGCGGGGACTGCGGGGCGGGCCTGCCCGGGATCTCGTCGCCGGGGCCGGGCGTGTTCCGGTTCACTGTGTGTCCTCCAGGGATGCGGTTACCGGACGCACGGCCGCCGCGGGCGGCACCGGTGGCCCGGTACCTGACCCACCCGATTCTTCTGCGACGGGCGCCCGGGGGCAGCCTGGGTACCCCCATTCCGGGGGGCGAACCGGGACCGGAGGACTGCGGTTATCCTGCGGCGGTGCCGGTCCGAGGGACCGGCTCGACCAGGACGACGCGTTCACCTTGATGCCGTGCCCCGGTGAACGGCACGGCAGGAGACGGAGCCTTGATGGACCCCCAGCACTTCCGGCGGATCACGGCGTTCGTGGAGGCGCGGCTCACCCCGCTCTTCGACGCCGCGACGGGCAGTACGCACGGCTTCGGGATGGACGACACCTCCCGTGCCCTGCGCGCCCTGCGCGCCACCGTGCTCGCCGCCTCGGCGGTGGAGGGGGTCTTCGAGCAGCGTGATCGGGCCGACGGGGAGATCCGGCAGATCGCCGACCAGGCGCTGGCCCACAACTGGGACGTGCTGCGGCGCATCGCGAGGAACTGGGAGGACCACCCGGACTTCCTGCGCGAGTTCAAGCGCGACTCCTGGGAGTTCGACGACGAGCCCGCGCCCGCGGCCGCCGCGGAGATCTGAGCCGCCGGGCCGGCCGCCGGCCCTTCGGGGTCAGCGGCCGGCCATCGGCACCAGTCGTGCGGCGGCCTGTGCCCTCGCCGCTTCCAGCAGGGCGAGCAGCACCGACTTGCTGGACTCGCGGTCGCGTACGTCGCACAGGATGACCGGCGTGGTGGGTTCGAGGGCGAGGGCGTCACGCACCTGCCGGCTCGTGCAGTCCCGCCTGCCGTCGAAGCAGTTGACGCCGACCGCGAAGGGGATGTTGCGCTCCTCGAAGAAGTCCACCGAGGCGAAGGAGGCGTCGAGCCGCCGGGTGTCGGCGAGCACCACGGCGCCCAGCGCGCCGAGCGCCAGGTCGTCCCACATGAACCAGAAGCGGTCCTGCCCGGGCGTGCCGAACAGGTAGAGCACCAGCTCCGGGGAGACGGTGATCCGGCCGAAGTCCATGGCCACCGTGGTGGCGTACTTGCCCTCCACGCCTGCCAGGTCGTCGATGCCCCGGCTGACCTCGGTGATGCGTTCCTCGGTCTCCAGCGGCGGAACCTCGCTCACCGAGCCCACCATCGTGGTCTTGCCCACGCCGAAGCCGCCCGCGATCAGGATCTTCAGTGCCGTCGGCATGATCGGCTCAGAGCTGGCGGATAGCATCCATCACCCTTTCGATGAGTTCCACGCTCGGTTTGTCCGTCTCCGACGGCGGGGCCTGGACCAGGATCAGCGCGGAGTTGAGCAGATCCCCGCAGAGGACCTTCACCACGCTGACCGGCAGGTCGAGGTGGGCAGCGATCTCGGCGACGGCCACGGCGCGGTCCCGGCACAGTGCCAGGATCTCGGCCGCCTCCGGCTCCAGCGGCTCATGTCCGGCGTCGTCCGGGGACCGTGTGACGACGAGCGTGATCAGCGCGAAGCTGTGCTGGCTGTGGCGGGTGCGCCCGCCGGTGATGGCGTACGGCCGGACGTGACGTCCGGCCTGCCCTTCGTCGAACCACGGCGCTTCAGGCATCCTGGATGTGACCGTGGAAGGAGTTCTGCACGCGCGGCGCGGCACTGAGGTACTTGCCGACCTTCTTGACGAGCGTGCCCATCTCGAAGGCCATCATGCCGACGTCCACTTCCTCGGAGGCGATGGCCGCCAGCCGCGCTCCGCGGCCCGCGGCGGTGACGAAGAGGAACGCCCTGTCCATCTGGATGACCGTCTGCTGGACCTCACCCCCGTGGAAGTGCCGGGCAGCCCCGCGGGCGAGGCTGTGCATGCCCGATCCGACAGCGGACAGGTGCTCGGCGTCGTCCCTGCCGAGATCCTTCGACTTGCCGATGAGGAGGCCGTCCCCGGACAGCACGATGGCGCAGCGGATCTCCGGGATCTGGTCCACGAGGCTGTCCAGTAGCCAGTCCAGCTGCGGAGCGGCTTGTACCTGATCAGTCATTGCTGAATGTTCCCTCACAGTTAGTTGGCGCCGTGGTCACGCGAGTCCGCCTGACCATCGGCACCAGCCGACTTGTCCGTCTCGGTGATCCGCGCCCGCTTCATCCCCTGCTGGATGGCCATCATGGCGCGGGCCGAGTCACCTGGCGAGAGACCGCCGGTCTCCTCCTCGTCGCCCCGTGCCTTGGCCTCGGCCTCCGCCTGCGCCGCTTCCTTGCGCAACTGCTGCGCCAGGCTCGCTCCCTTGGTCCGCTGGGGAAGGATGCGAGGGGTCGTCAGGGGCCGGGACGGTTCCTGCTCGCGCTCGTAGGCGGCGGGTTCGTACGCCGCCGGCTCGTAGGCGGCGGGCTCGTAGGCAGCCGGCTCGTACCCCGTCGGCTCGTAGGCGGCGGGCTCCCGTCGCGTCGCGTCGGGGTCCGGATGCTCCTGGGGAGGCGTCCACTCCGCCGGCGTCGGGGGCTGTGCGGCGGCCGAATGAGCTGATGTGGGCGGCAACAGACCCGCACCTCCGTACTCGGGATACCCGTGCTGATCCACGTGCCGCGGCGCGAGCGCGGGGGCCGTACCGCCGCCCGGCGCAGTGCCGTTCGTGACCGCGTTGAGCACGACCGTGTCGCCGCCAGGCGCGTCGGTCGCGGCCGGCCGGCGCGGCTCCAGCCGCTCCGGCTCGTTCGCCGAGGCCGCTGTCTTGAGCTGCTCCAGGAGCGGGGAGTCGTGCTCCTCCAGCAGCGCCGTCGGGACGAGCACGATGGCGAGGGTGCCGCCGTAGACGGACTCGCGCAGCTCCACCTTGATCTTGTGGCGCTCGGCGAGCCGGGCGACCACGAAGTGTCCGAGGCGGGGATCCTCGCCCAGCGACAACATGTCGAGCTTGGGCGGGTGCAGGAGAAGGTGGTTGGCGCGGGCGCGGTGCTCCTCCGGCATCCCGAGGCCGTGGTCCTCGATGTGCAGGGCCAGGCCCCGGGCGACCTTCGTGGCGCTGACGTACACCTGGGTGTCCGGCGGGGAGAAGCTCGTGCCGTTCTCGATGAGTTCGGCGAGCAGGTGGGTGACGTCGGCGACGGCCCGCCCGGCGAGGGACACCTGCCGGCCCGGGGGCAGGTTCTTCACCTTGACCCGGGTGTACTGCTCCGTCTCCGCCACGGCGCTGCGCATCACGTCGGTGATGGAGACGGGGGTGGTCATACGGCGGGTGGGCGGGGATCCGCCGAGGATGACGAGGTTCTCCGAATGCCGCCGCACACGGGTCGCGAGGTGGTCGACCTTGAAGATGTCCTTCAGCAGGTCCGAGTCCTCGTGCTTGCGCTCGAGGTCGTCCAGCAGGGAGATGAGCCGGTGGATCAGGATCTGCGTGCGGCGGATGAGCTGGGCGAACACCCTTTCCGTGCCCTCGCGGCCGCGGGACTGGTGGGCGACGGTCTCCACGGCGGTGATCGCCAGGCGGTCGATCGCCGCTTCGAGCCGTCCCAGGTCGTCGTCGGGCTGGTCCGCCAAGGGCAGGAGTTCGGCGGGGTCGACCCGCTCTCCGCGCTCGAGCCGGGCGAGGAGTTCGGGCAGCCGGGTGCCCGCGAGGTCCTCGGTCTTGCGGTGGAGCCGGGAGAGCCGGTCGGCCAGTGCGCGCCGCGCGCGCAGAGCCGGGACCCCGAGGGCGGCCAGACCGGCCAGCGTGGCGAGGGAACCGAGTACCAGGCCCAGCACGAGGTCGTCGGCCTGGTCCTCAGCGGTCCCGGCCACGTGTCCGAGGGAGTCCGAGTCCAGCGTCTGCAGTCCCTCGACAACGGTGTCGGCGGCCTCGGGCCATTCGGTGGCCGACTTCGGCAGTCCGGTGTCCCGGCCGCCCGCCACCTCGTCCTCGATCGACACCAGCTGCGTCCAGAGCGGCCCTTCGGTCAGCCTCGCATAGGCGTCGGCCTGACTCGGGGGCAGATCACCGGTGTTGAGGTCGGCGAGCGCCTCACGCCGAATCGCCGTGTACTGGCCGAACCGGGCGCGGGTCGCGGCGTCCAGGCGGCCCGAGGGCAGAGCGCCGGCGAGCAGTGCGTCCTCGCGGGAGAGCATCTCCGTGAGCCGCACGAGGGACGACGTGGCCGCGGCCGCGTGGGCGACGCTTCCGTCGTCGGTCCGGGTGGCCGCGGTGACGAGAGCGGTGGCTTCGGCGATGGTGTCCGTGAAGTAGGTGAAGGCGTCGTCGCCGCCGAGGCTGCGGTCGTCGATCGCCGTACGGCGATCGGACAGCGCGTCCAGGGATGTGTCCAGGCGGCCGGCCCGGTCCTTCGACGACGTGGTGTCCAGACCCGAGGGCGACAGCCGGCGGTACTCCCGCACGGCGAGGTCGGTTCGCCCGCGGGCGCTGTCCAGGGCGGTACGAGCGGCGCTGGTACGGGCAGCCTGCCACGCGGCGGTGAGGCGGCGCTCGTCCTGGAGCCGGGACAGCACGTCGTGCGCGGGCTGCCCCGCGGAGGTGACGCGTTCCGACTCGTCACGCAGCTGAATCTGCTCGTCCACCAGCCCGGTCGCCGTGTAGCCCCACACTCCGGTGAGGAGCACCGCCGGAACGGCGAGGGAGAGGGCGAACGGAAGTCGAATCGATCTGCGCGGAGTGGACCTGTGACTGGTCCGCCGGTCGCGGGTGCCTGGCATCTGATTCCTCGTACGACAGCGAAACACTGATGGTAGTTAGGGACCGTCCAAAAGAAATGCTCAAGTACCCCTTGCGCGTGTCATCTTGACAAATGATCAGCCGGAGTCGGCGGGCCGTTGAACCGTACCAGGATCATGGCGCACCGTCACACGTGTGCTCGGGTTGTGAAACACCCTGCGCAGGCCCGTCACAACAGGGCGAGCAGCTTGGGGGTGTAAAGGGCGCTGACGGTCTCAATTCCGGCCACCATGTCGAAATAGATGGAGGTCAGGTCCTCATCCCTCTCCACCGCACGCAGAAGGGACAGTCGCTGCTCGTGCGGGGCCAGTTGGGCCACCGCTAGCGTGGACTCGTAGCCCGGTACGAGGGCGGCGTCCCGGTCCTCGGCGTAGTCCCGGAGCGCTCGGTCGAGCCGGAGCGGGTCGCCGCCGAGCAGGTCGCCCACGCGCCGCACCAGGGTCTCCGCCTGGAGGAACGCGTCGCTGATCCCACGGGCGGTGATGGAGTCCTTGTGGTGTCCGGCGTCGCCCACCAGCGCCCAGCCGGGGCCGGTGGCCTGCCGGAAGAAGTTCCGCTGGTCGCCTGTGCCGCGCAGTCGCTCGATGCGGCGCTTGCCGTCGATCCTGTCGTAGAGCGCGGGCGCGGTGGCGCGTATCTGGTCCAGGTAGGCGCTGCGGGCGTCGGTGCGGACCTCCTCGAACCGGGACTGCGGGAAGTAGGTCAGGACGAGCGTGGCTCCGTCGTTGGTGGGGACGGCGGCGACCCAGCTCCGCGGATTCTCGTACAGTTCGAGGGTGGCCGGAACGTCCTGCCAGTACCCGTAGTAGGCGCAGGTCAGCCGGGCGTCCTGCACGGTGTAGCGCGCACGGCTGAGCCGGGCGACCGTGGAGCGCATGCCGTCGGCGCCGATCACGAGGCGGGCCCGCTCCGTGAAGGTGCGGGCGCCGTGCCTGCCCTCCACACCGACGACGCGACCGGTGTCGTCGTACAGCAGGCCGGTCACGGAGCACCGGTCGCGGAATTCGGCACCGGCGGCGACGGCCGCGTCCACGAGGATCGCGTCGAGGACGTGGCGGCGCGGGGCGTAGCCGGCGCGCTGCCCCTCCACGCCCCGGGCGCAGCCCTCCAGCCGGATGTCCGCCACCTCGTAGACCGCGTGGTCCAGGGGCGGGCAGCCGGAGGCCCGGACGGTCTCCAGCAGGCCCCAGCGGGCGAGTGCCGCGACGCCCGGCTGGTGGATGAGGTGGGTCGAGAGGGTGTCGGAGGGGAAGGACGCCCGGTCGAGGACGAGGACCCGGTAGCCCGCGCGCGCGAGCAGCATGGCAGTGGGAGCTCCGGCGCAACGCGCGCCTACCACAATGGCGTCGAACATGAGCAGTGCCTCACAGACATCGGTGCCGGGTGGGAGCCGCGAGGCCGCCTCGGGGGCGGACTCGGGCGACAGCTCCGGACGGGGGACGAAGGCGCCCTCTCGTGAGCGGACGGGGGCGGACAAGGTGGCCGTGGGTCAGTGACCGTGCCCGAGTTCGGCGAGCAGGGCCTTGCGGTCGATCTTGCCGTTCGCGTTGAGCGGCAGTTGTCCGAGGACGGTGATCCGGCTCGGCACCATGTACGGCGGCAGCCGGTCGCCCAGCCCCGCGTACAGCCGCTCGGGAACGCAGTCGTCGCCGCTGACCGCGGCCTTGAGCTCCGGCTCGCCGTCGGGCGCCGGGACGGCGAGCACGACCGCGTCGCGCACACCGGGCTGCTCCCTCAGCATCGCCTCGATCTCGCCGAGTTCGATCCGGTGACCGCGGATCTTGACCTGGTGGTCCGTCCGTCCCAGGTGGACGAGGTGCCCGTCCTGGACGGTGGCGCGGTCCCCGGTGCGGTACCAGTACCGCTCGGGCGGCACGGCCGCGTTGTCGTGGAGGACGGCCTCACCGCCGTCCCGCACGTCTGAGCTGTCCTCGAAGGGCACGAACCGGCCGGTGTTGTTGGCCGGTTCCAGGTATCCGGGGAACCGCTGGGGGCCGCGGACGCACAGCTCGCCGGTGTCGGCGGGCCTGCCGTCCTCGTCCAGCAGCAGGAGGTCCAGGGACGGGTGGCAGGTGCCGATCGGCACGGTCCCGTTGGGCGTGGCGGGCCAGTCCGCCGGGTCGCGGGACAGCCGGAAAGCGGTGCAGGAGACGGTGAGTTCGGTCGGGCCGTAGAGCACCTCCAGCGTGCTCCCGGGCGCCGCCGCCTGCCACTCCCGCGCCGCCGCGCGGTGCAGCGGCTCACCGCCGAACACGCTCCAGCGCAGGGTCGGCATGCTGCCGGGCCTCAGTGTGCCCAGCCGTGAGGCGAAGGTGATCAGCGACGGCACGGAGAACCAGTGCGTCAGCCGCTGGGCGTTGACCGTCTTCACCGGTGACATGAGCTGGCTGCGCTGCTGCACGACGAGTGTGCCGCCGGACGCCCAGGCGACGAACAGGTCGTGCACGGAGCCGTCGAAGGTGAGGTCGAAGGTCTGCGAGAGCCGGCTGCCCGGCCCGACGTCGTAGCGGGTGGTCAGGTGGCCGAGGTAGGCGGACAGGTTGCGGTGCAGGATCGGCACTCCCTTGGGCGTGCCCGTCGACCCGGAGGTGAAGATGAGGTAGGCGACGTCGTCCGGGTCCGGTTCCCGGTGCGCGTGCTCGGGCGGCGGCCCCGCCCTCAGGGCGTCCAGCTCCTCGGCGTCCACGACGAGCAGGGGGATCCCGGGGTCGGCGGACTCGGCGCCCGAGGCGTCGGCCACGGCCAGGTCGAGGCCCGCGGCCTTGACGATGTCGGCGGTGCGGGCCCGGGGGTGCTCGGGGTTGAGGGGAACGACGGCCGCCCCGGTCCGCAGGATGGCGAGATATCCGGCGTACGCCGTCACCGAGCGGCCGGCCAGCAGCCCCACGCTCCGGGGCGCGTCGCCACCGTTGGCCTCGACCAGCCGGGCCGCGAGCCGTTCCGCGACCTCGCGCAGGTCTGCGTAGGTCAGTCGTTCCTCTCCCACCTCCAGGGCGACGCAGTCATGGCCGAAGGCGGCGGCCGAGCGGGCGAACCACTCGTACGCGGTCTGGGGAGTGCTCATGAGGTGGCCGCCTCCAGGGCGTGGATCCACGAGCGCAGCGCGCCCACCGTGCGCAGCCGCGCGAAGTCCTCGGGATCGACCTCGCGGCCCGTCCTCTTCGACAGCTCGACGATGAGCCGCAGCTTCGCCAGCGAGTCGATGCCTATGTCGGCGAGCACGGAGTCGTCGTCGAAGGGAACACGGGCGTGCTCGCGCAGCACCCAGGCGGTGAGGTCCTCGTCCGTCTCCTCCCGCTCCTCGCCGAACCAGTACCGCTTGGTCTGCCAGGGGTAGCGGGGCAGCGGGACGAAGCGCCCCTCCTTCCCGAACACCTCGTCCCAGTCCACCGGCAGGCCGTCGCGATAGCGGTCGGCGGCCGCGGCCAGGTTCTCGGGGACGCCGTCCGGCCGGATCTCCCCTTCGGGCCTGCCGAGCGCGGCCGCCATCTCCTCGTGGGACGCACCGATGACGGCCCGGCGGTGTCCGTGATGCACGCGGCGGGTGGCCGCGCTGTAGCAGATGTCGCGCAGGGGGTGGGCGCCGCCCTGGCCGCCCGGGCCGAGGTAGGCGGCGTAGGCGAGGGTCAGGGCGTCGAGTGCGGCGGGTGTCCGGGCGGAGAACGCCAGCACGTACGGCGTGCCGTCGGCGGCCGCGGCGGGGTCGGCGGGGCGGGGGTCGGCCTGCCGGATCACCACGTGGGCGTTGAGGGCGGAGGAGCCCTGCCCGGAGATCCCCGCGACGGCCGGGCGGCCGAGGTCGGGCAGGTCGTGGAGCTTGCGGGGTATCAGCAGCGGCAGTTCGTCCCAGGCGACCGCGGGGTTCGCGGTGGTGACGTGCAGGCTGGGCGGGACCTGGCCGTGCTCCAGGCAGAGCACGGCCTTGATCAGTCCGGCCATGCCGCCGGCGGCTTCCGCGTGGCCGATGTTGGTCTTGACCGAGCCGACGAGCAGGGGCCGGTCGGCGGGCCTGCCCTCCCCCAGCACCTCGCCGAGCGCGTTGATCTCCAGCGGGTCCAGTGCGGGTGAGCCGGACCCGTGCGCCTCGACGTAGTCGACGTCGGCCGGGTTCACCCCGGCGTCCTCGTAGGCCCAGCGGAGCGTCTCGACCTGCCCCGTCAGGGAAGGGGTCAGCAGCGAGTCGCCGGTGCGGCCGTCGTTGCCGATGGCGCTGCCCTGGATGACGGCGCGGATGCGGTCGCCGTCGGCCAGCGCGTCGGCCAGGGGCTTGAGCACCACGACGGCCACCGCGTCGCTCGGGGCGTGGCCGTCGGCGTTCGCGTCGCCGAACTTGCTGCGGCCGTCGGCCGCGAGGGCGCCGGCCTGGGTCATCATCACGCTCTCGTCGGGGCGCAGTGCCAGGTTCACCCCTGCCGCGATCGCCAGGGGGCTCTCCCGCGCGCGCAGGCTCTGTACGGCGCTGTGCACGGCGGCCAGGGAGGAGGAGCACGCGGTGTCCACCACGACGCTGGGGCCGCGCAGGTCGAGGACGTAGGACAGGCGGGCCGGCAGCAGCGAGCGGTAGTTGTTGAACTGCGACGGCGTCGCGGCCTCCAGGCCCTTGCGGAACCTCATCTCCAGGTAGTCGGAGCGAGCGTTGCCCACGAACACGCCGGTGCGGCTGCCGGCCAGTTCGTCGGGCCTGCGGCCGGCGTCCTCCAGGGCCTCCCAGGCCGTCATCAGCAGCAGCCGTTGCTGCGGGTCGAGCTCCACCGCCTCGGTGGCGGACATGTCGAAGAACTCCGCGTCGAAGTCCGCCACATGATCGACGTAGCCGGCGCGGCGGCTGCCGACCCTGCCCGGTTCCGGGCGGGCGGAGTAGAGGGCGTCGACGTCGTAGCGTTCAGGTGGGGTCTCGCTCGTGACGTCCACCCCGTCACGCAGCAGTTCCCACAGTTCGTCGGTCCCCGACGCGCCGGGGAGCCGGCACGCCATGCCGATCACCGCCACCGACCGTGCGTCCACGTCCGACCTGTTCATCAGAACACTCCTTCGATGCTTCCCGATGTCGTTGCGGGAGGGGGCTCTTCACGTCGCTCCGGAGGCTTCCGGAGACGGCGGGCGCTTCCGGGCGGCGGTGCGGCCGCGCGCGGAAGGTCCGGCATCCGGGCACTGCGGCCGGGTCGCACCGGCAAGCGACCCTGACATGGTGATGCGCGGCCCGCGGGCACCGCTGTCTTCAGCCTGTCGTGGTGGCTCACGACCAGGCGCAACTTCCGCCCGTGGGCGGTGAGGACCGCGCCGACGACGCGGCCGTGGAGTGTTCTTCGGCATCGTGCAGAGCACCACGCCCGACCGGGCGCGCTCGCCCGTGCCTGGGGCGGCAGTGAGCCCGCAGCCCGAACCGCATGACCCACCGCGCTGTACCCCTCCCTGCGATCACCCGATACGCCGACCGCATGCCTACCCACGGCATGATTGTCATATGTCAAACCGCTTCGGCTCGTTCCGGTTCGTGGATTGGCGTGAAGTGATCGTCCGGGCCTGGAACCTTACCCGGTTTGGACCGAAATCCCGGTTCCACCTGGCCATGGAACCGCGACGCCCGACGCCGCCGGACGTGCGCGGCAGCCGTCAGGCGCCTCCAGCGGGACAGAAAATGATTCCGGTGCGGCGATGCGTAGGGCCGGAATCTGGTTACATCTGGCTCATGGATCCCCTGACATCTGATCAGAACGGTCGCGAAGCGGAACAGCGCAAGCTCCGGCTGCAGGTTCTCGGCCTCAACAGCGTTGAGGCGGAAGCGACGTTCGACCGTGTGGCCCGCCTTGCCGCCGCCTTCACCCAGGCCCCCCTCGCCATGGTCAACTTCATCAACGACGAGCGGCAGATGTTCCGTGGCATGTACGTCCCGCCGTCCTCTCCCGACGACCACACGGCCGGCGAGGGCCGCGGTATCGTCTTCGACCTCAGCGACATAGCCCGCGAAGCACCCAGTGACTACGGCTTCTGCCCCCACGTGGTGGCCCAGGGTTCCCAACTGGCCCTGGACGACGTGTTCGACTACCCGCGGTTCCGCGGCAACCCCCTGGTCAACGACATGGGAGTGCGCTCCTATCTCGGCACGCCCCTGCGGGACCACACCGGCATGATCCTCGGCACCGTGTGCGTGGCCGACGTGGTGGCCCGCACGTGGGACCGGAACCTCAAGGAGGGCATGCAGGAACTCACCCAGACCCTGCTGTCCGAGTTCAGACTGCGTGACAGTCTGCTCGCCCAACAGCAGGAGCTGTTCGCCGTGTTCGACGGCGCGCCTTTCCCGATCATGCTCACCGAGGGCCCCGAGCACCTGCTGCGCTACGCCAACGGCAAGCAGGGCGCGGCCTTCGGCATGGTTCCCCAGTTCAGCCCGGGACGGCACGTGCTGACCGGACTCGACGCCGTCGGCGTCTTCAACGCGATGGACGAGGCCTTCCACACCGGCCGGACCACCACGCTCCCCCACGCGTCCATCACCACCTACGACTCCCGCGCGCCCCAGGACTTCAGCTTCCTGTGCACCCCGGTGCGCACGTCGCCCCAGGCACCGATCAGTGGTGTCCTGACGGTGGCCATGAACGCCCAGCAGCCGTATCCCGGCGCCGAGCAGCAGGTGTTCGCCGCCAACGTCCAGGAACGGTTCGAGCAGCTCGGCGCGGCCGGCTTCGGCGGTCCGATCCCCGGGCAGCAGGGTGGAGGCGCCCACTACTCCCGGTGAACCACGGGTGTCGCGCGCAGGTTCCCGGCCTCGTCCATGCGGCCGGGAACGAACGTCCGCGTCCGCGTTCGTACGGGGGTCAGGGCCGCCGGGCGTGGGCGCCGGGCGTGCAGCCGAAGGCGCGGCGGAAGACGTCGATGAACGCGCTGGCGGAGGACCATCCGCAGCGGTGGGCGACCGTGGTGACCGGCACGTCGTCGGCCGGCATCCGCAGGGCGTGGTAGAGGCGCAGCCGCGTGCGCCATTGCGGGAAGGTCATGCCGAGTTCGCGGCGGAAAAGCCGGCTGAGGGTGCGCTCCCCGGCTCCCACCGCCACTCCCAGGGCGGACAGGGTGCGCGGGTCCGCCGGGTCGTCGTGCAGGAGGTCGCAGACCGCCGCAAGGCGGGGGTCGGTGGGAGAGGGCAGCTGGACGCTGCTGGGGCGAGGCGCGCAACTGGTCGAGGACGACCGCGCGCAGGCGCCGGCGCTCGGGAGCGCCGGCCTGGGGGCCGCGGGTCCACGCGAGGATCAGTCCCGCAGCAGGGGGCTGACGCTCAGCGCACCGGGCGTATGCAGGCCGAGCGGGTTGGTGCGGGCGCAGTCCCAGCGGGTGCAACTCCAGGCGTCCGTACGCGCGGTGGGCGTGGACGCAGCCGGCGGGGATCCAGATGGCGCGGGTGCCGGGGGCGAACCACGTTCCGGCATCGGTGGTGACGGCCACGACCCCGGTACCCGCGAGCCCGGGACCCCCGAGTCCGCGACCGCGTCGCGCCGTCGGCCCCTGCCGTCATGACCTGCGCGTATGGCGGTCCGTGACCGTTCGAGGTGCGCGGCCGACGGTCCGCTGTTTCGCTGGTCCGGCCCGCTCTTCCCGTTCACATGAGGAGTGATCATGAGCGCAGCAGACAAGTCCCGTGGCAATGAGCAGCAACTGCGTCGGCAGGCCCGCGAGATCGAGCAGGCCGCCGAGCGCGCGACCGACCCGCAGGAGCGTCAGCGCCTGCAGGACAAGGCGCGCCGACTGCGTGAGCAGGCCGGCGGGCGCGAGGAACGGAGTCCGAGGGACCTCGACCCCATGATGTGAGCCTGTCACGGGCCTGCCTGCGGCGGCCTGCGCGTGTCCCCGGACGCGCGTGTGAGAAGGCCGCCGCGGCAACTACAGGGGCCGGGTGCCGCTTTCGGCGGCGTCCGGCCCCTGTCGCTGTCGCTGAACCGGCCGGAGTCGGCACCGCAGCCGACGGATCGGCCGCGTTCAGCGCTGGTAGAGGCCGACGAGGGTGCCGCTCGCCAGCGCCTGCTGGTCCACCGCCGCGTGGACGTCGTCGGCGGTCGCGCCGCCGGGCAGGGAGACCGGGGCGGCAAGCGCGTAGATCCGGAAGAGGTACCGGTGGGCCTTGTCGCCGACGGGCGGCCGAGGCCCTCCCCAGCCTGGCTCGCGCCAGCCGGTCGGCAGCTCCTGCCCGCCAGGTGGCGTCTGTCCGGCCTCGACGCCCTCGCTCGTGGGGTCGATGCCCGTCACCAGCCAGTGCACGAAGGTTCCCGAGGGTGCGTCGGGGTCCTCGCACAGCAGCAGCAGTTCGGTGGCGCCTTCCGGGACTCCGGACCAGGACAGGGCGGGCGAGACGTCGTCACCGTCCTTCGTGCAGCGGCGCGGGATGTACGCGCCGTCGTCGAAGGCGTCACTCCTGAGTTCGATTCCAGCCATGGAAGCGTCGTACCCGGTCACCGTGCGGCTCTGCGGGACGGCCACCGATATGCACGCGACTGGCGCAGCGACGGCCCGGGGCGTGTGTGGGGGCCGAGGTGTCCTCGGCGCCGCGCCGCCGCCCTGTGCCTCACCACGCACGACGACCGCGCACAGGTCCCACCCCAACCACCCGTCGGCGCAGACCTGTCGGTACGCTGGACCCACTGTTTTGAACTCGTTCAAAAGGGGGAGCGCGTCATGCCCGAGTCAACAACGCCCGACCAGTCCGACACACCCGCCGTCGCCCTGGGCCCCACCTCACTCGCCCTCGGCACCTTCTCCGCCGTCAGTGGGTGGGTGCCCGTGTTCGCGGCGCTTCCTTTCGCGGTCCTCGCCGCGGGCCTCGCCGTCACTCTCGGCGCGGCCGGCATCCACTACGCCGCCCGCCACCGCATCGGCCGCCTGT
The DNA here is from genome assembly GCF_040675505.1 of Streptomyces sp. NPDC049597. NCBI lineage: Bacteria > Bacillati > Actinomycetota > Actinomycetes > Kitasatosporales > Streptomycetaceae > Streptomyces > Streptomyces sp. NPDC049597. The sequence goes on along the minus strand of NZ_JBFAOY010000045.1, from coordinate 11,778 downwards.
GGACCGCCGTCGCCGGAACAGTCCTCGGCGCCGTCGGACTCGCCGTCACCGTCGGCCTCGGATGGTCACTCGCCTAGGGCCACCGGCGGGACGGGCATGGGAGGGCGTGTCGACCCGGGTGGGCGCGATCGCGGCCCCCTTTCGGGTGGCACGGCGCGTGCCTCGTGATGGCCCCGCGGGGCCGTGGAAGGGATTCCCGCTGGGCGTCGGCCCGGGCCTCCGTGCCGGTCCGCAGCAGGACGGCACGGTCGGCCCAGGTCACCGGGCGCAGACGATTGGAAGGAGAGCCCCAAGTGGGACACGGCGGCAACGTGATCAACGAACTGACGCAGGATCACCGCGAAGTGGACTCGCTGTTCGCTCAGATCCAGGCCCACACAGCAGCCGATCAGCACCGACGTGATCTGGTGGACCAGTTGACCATCGAGCTCGTCCGCCATGCGATCGCCGAGGAGCAGCACCTGTACCCGACGGTGCGCCGCTACGTCGACGACGGGGACGACATGGCGGACAAGGAGATCGCCGACCACGCCGAGGTCGAGCGTCTGCTGAAGGAACTGGAAGGGTGCGAGCCGGGAGACGAACGGTTCGACATGCTGCTCGCCCGGCTGCGGTCGGCGGTCACCGAGCACGTCAAGGACGAGGAGGAACGGCTCTTCCCCTTGCTGGAGGAGGTCTGCTCGGCGCAGGCCCTCGAGGAGCTGGGCCAGCGGGTGCGCTCGGCGAAGGAGAAGGCCCCGACCCGCCCGCACCCCTCCGCCCCGGACACCCCGCCGGCCAACAAGATCCTCGCGCCAGGTGTCGGGATGGTCGACCGGGTGCGCGACATGCTGGCCGGCCGCGGCACGCGGAGCTGACCGGCACAAGGGGTGGCCGGGACGCACCTCTCCCGGCCACCCCTGCCATGCCGTCAGTCCACGTCACTCCTCCTGTTCCTCGTCCTCGCGCTCTCCCTCCGCCTGCGACGGCGTCGTGCGCGGAACGTCCTTCCCGTGCTCCTCCTGGATCTCGCCGCTGTCGTCGGTTCCCTCTGCCTGAGAGGGGGTCTGCTCGGTCATGGTTCTCCTCCCTGGCCCGCCCGCGAACCGGCGTGGACACCCGCACGACGTCACGACGGCTTCAGCGGATCGTGTCCGATGCTCATCAGGCTCCGGCGCCACTCGTCACCACCCGCTCTCGGATCCAGCTCCGGCGGCCGCTGGGACCTGACGATGTCGCAGACCCTCCGCATGACCCGCACGTCGTCCTCGGTGAGGTCGGTGCGGCGCTTGCCCAGGACGTCGAGGACCCTTCGCCCCGTCGGACGGCCGCTCTTGTCGGGCAGTTCCTCGGTCTGTTCGCCCGCGGCATCGACGCTCAACCACTCCCGCAGCTCTCGGGATGTCATGTTGACGACCCTGTGGAACTCGTCCCACAGTTCCGCGCTCACCTGTGCTGATGCCGCCACAGCACGCCTCCTCGCTGCGCAGGTGCGTACGAACGCGTGCCGGGTTCCCGGCCGGCCCACCGGGAAACCACCACGGGACGTCGCGGTGCCCGGTTCACCGGGCCCGTTCACGACCACGTCTCCAGAAGCCGGATCCGTTTCTCCACGCGGGCGGGGGCCCTGTGACGGCGGGCCAGCGCCGCGGGCAGCCGTCGCGCGGTGTCGACCAGCGCGCTGCGGGCCCGTGGATCCTTACGGGCGTCCAGCGCCACCTCCGCGGACTGGACGAGAGCCCGTCGCAGCGGTCGGCGCAGCCACGCCGTGAGCAGGGCGTTGCGCCGCATCCGGGCCATCCGGCCCGGGCGGGGCAGCCCGTCGGGATCGTGCCGGGCGACGACGCCGGGGCAGTGTGCGACTCCCCAGCCGCGCGCTTGGAGATCGATGGCGAGCAGTTGCTCCTCACCGCCGATCTCGAGCAGCGGATGGAACCCTCCCACCTCCAGGAACGCCGTCCGTCGCACCACGGCCGCACACGCGAGGAAGCCGAGCACCGAAGGCCCCGGCAGATCCGGTTCCCGGCCCAGCGGCGAGTTGCTCATCGCGGCGTTCAGCGGGTCGGGGCGGCGCTCGGGCCCCACGAGGGTCGCGGCGGCCAGCAGCCCGAGCCGTGGATGCGAGTCGAAGAGGTCGGCGGCGCGGGCGAGGGCGCCGGGCTCCCACCACGAGTCGTCGTCGCTGAACGCGACGTACGGGGTGGCGAGGGACGCGGCCCCGTACGTACGTCCGGCGGCGGCCAGATTGCGGCCGGGCGTCAAAAGGCGCACGCCGGGGTGCCGGGCGCGCACCGCGTCCGCGGTGCCGTCCGTGGATCCGTTGTCCACCACGGCGACCGGTGGGCGCTCGGGGAGCCGGGCCAGCCGGTCCAGGGTGCGGAGCAGGCTCGTGCACCGGTTACGCGTGATCACGACGACGCCGACCCGCGGGGGGCCCGCCGGCGGCGGCTCGCTCCCTCGCTCCTCGGGCCCCACACCGTCACCCCTTTCGTCGGCTCCTTCGATTCCGTTTCGCCGCCATGGGTACCTCCTCATAGGCCGCGCCATTCGGCGGACGCGCGGGGAATGCCGTTTCCGGGACGCCACGGGACGGTGAAACGGACAGCAGCAAGGAGTGATTCACCCCTATGAGCTCCCCCGACGAATTGCCCGTCCTGCGTACTCTCGAGGAACTGACCGGCCTCGTCGAGCGGCGCGGGAGCATGTACGTGCGCTGGTCGCGCGGCCCCGCGATCGATCTGAAATCGCTGTCCAGCACCGACGACCTCACCGGAGTACCGCTGCCGGGCCTGTCCGCGAATTCCCTCGACGTCGAGCCGTGGTGGGACAACCGTCCGGTGAGGGTGTGGGTGGCCCGACGCCTGTACGACTACGCGCACCTGCCGCGCGACAAGGGGCCCGGAGTCCATCCGTGGGCGCTGCGGGGCCAGGAGGCCGGCCGCGGCCCCGACAACGAGCCGCTGGTCCAGGACATCGAGCCGGTCGGCTGGATCGACGCCCGGGTGATCGAGGAGGCGGCCGAGGAAGTCGCCCGGCAGGAAGGCGGCTGGGGCCCTTTGCGGCGCGAAGGCCGCTAGCTCGGTCACGGAAATCAGAGGGGACGTTCGGCTCCGGAAAGCGGGGGTACCCGTCGCCGCATGAACGTGAACCCCATCGAAATGCAGAAAGCCCTCGGCGGGGTGAACTATCCCGCCAGCAAGAAGGACATCGTCGACACGGCGAAGAGCCACGGCGCCAGCAAGGAAATCAAGCGGGCGCTGTCGTCCCTGCCGGAAAAGGAGTACGACTCTCCAGCAGCCGTGACCAAGGAAGTCAGCAAGGGATCGTGACCGGGGCCGCTCGGCCCTGACCGCGGAATGCCGCCTCAGGCGGCCGGCGCGGAGTACGGCTCCAGCCGGTCCAGCAGCTGGGCGCGGTGGAGTGCGGCTATGGGCGCGAGCAGGTCCGGATGACGCAAGAGAGCGGCGGCTCGGCGGTCTCGTTCATCGGGCGTGACCAGACGACGGAACTCGACCGGCGAGCCGTTGGCGTGCTCGCATCCGCCGAGTGCGGCCACGGCCGCCCCGGCCAGTCGGGGTGTGCTGAGCAGGCAGGCCGCCCAGCTCGCCACCACTTCGTCCACCCAGGTCCGCCACGCGCTCTCGCCCGCGGCGTCGTCGGAGGGGTCGGGGTCCTCCGCGTCGTCGGCGCCCGTGATCCAGTCCAGCCGCCCCGAGCCACCGGGCCCGGCCACCGCGACGAGCGCGGCGTCCATCGCCGTCGGATAGCGCAGCCAGGCCGCCACGGTGACCGCCTGACGCGCCTGCGTCTCCGCCAGAGCACTGTCCAGCGCGCCCCCGTCCGACGGGTAGGCGCGGGTCAGCCACTGGGCGGTCGCCGCGATGAGCGGGGAAAGAGCTGCGAGCACTGGCCGGGCCGTCCGAATCCGGGGGGAGACATGGGGAGAGCGCGGCCACACGCTACCTTTCGGGGCTCCGCCCGCACATGGCCCACGTCACGGGCCCCGACGTGGCGTCCGACACAACGAAAGAGCAAGGTCACAGCGAGGAGCGACGACATGGCGCACGGCCAGGACGTGATCGCGGAACTGATCACCGACCACAGGGAGGTCGAGGAGCTGTTCACCAACATCGAGGAGCTGCCGTCCGGTGACAGCGAGCGGAAGCGGTACGCGGACCAGGTGACCATGGAACTGGTCCGGCATTCGGTCGCGGAGGAGGCGTACCTGTACCCCGCGGTCCGCAAGCACGTTCCCGGCGGAGCGGAACTCGCCGACCGCGAGCTGGCGGACCATGCCGCGGCCGAGCGGGTCATGAAGGACCTGGAGAGCTGTGAGGCGGACGACTCGCAGTTCGACATGCTGATCGCGACGCTGATGTCGGAGATCAGGACGCATGTCACGGACGAGGAGACCAAGCTCTTCCCCCGGCTGCGGGAAGCGTGCCCGCCGCAGATGCTGAGCGATCTGGGCGACAAGGTCCGTCAGGCCAAGAGGTCGGCGCCGACCCGCCCGCACCCCTACGCACCCGACAAGCCGCCGGCCAACAAGCTGCTCGCCCCCGGCGTCGGGCTCGTGGACCGGATGCGCGACGCGCTCTCCGGCCGGGGCGAGCACACCTGAGACACCCCGGTGCCCGCCGCCCGATCCGGGTGCCGGGCGTCGGGACGGCCCCGGGCGGCGGGCGCACGTTACGGGCCCACCACCGCGGGCACCCGTACCCGGTCACCTCGACAGATCCGCCGCCGGTCCGCCACCGGACACGGCGCGTCAAGGAGGAACACGACATGACGACCGCACGAGAGATCATGACGGGCGGTGCCGAGTGCATCGGTGCCGAGGAGACCGTGCTCCTGGCCGCTCAGAAGATGAAGGAGCTGGGAGTCGGGGCACTGCCGATCTGCGGCACCGACAACAAGCTCAAGGGCATGCTCACCGACCGCGACATCGTGGTGAAGGTTCTCGGCGCCGGGAAGGACCCCGCCCAGTGCAAGGCCGGGGAGCTGGCCCAGGGCGAGGTCGTGACCATCAGCGCGGACGCCAACGCCGACGAGATCCTGCGCACCATGAGCCGGCACAAGGTGCGCCGGCTGCCGGTGCTGGAGGGACACCGGCTGGTCGGCATGGTCGCCCAGGCCGATGTCGCGCGCAGTCTGCCCGATCCGCAGGTCGGTGACCTGGTCGCGGCGCTGTCCACCGACTAGCCCGTCGGCTCCGGACTCATCCGGCCCGATCCGGCTCGGGGGGGTTCAGGCGGCGTCGGGTCCGTTCGTACGCGGCTCGGCCGCCCGGCCCCCCGCCCCCAGCAGGCTCCCCGTCGGCTGCCCCTCCGCCGTGACGCGGCGCACCGGGACGCCGGAGAACCTGACCACGCCGGCGGGAAGCAGGGGCCGGGCGTACCGCACGCCCCTGAGCCACGGCTGCACGTACACGGCGGGTCTGCGGCGCTCGACGCCCCGTACGAGGCGTTCGGCGGAAGGCCCCACGTCGTACGTCCGGGAGGCGGGCCAGGGAAGCCGGGCGCGCAGTTCCCGCAGCGGGGTGGGAGGCGGCGCCTCCTCGCGGATCATCTCCGTGTCCGTCCAGCTGAGATAGGCGACGCCCACGCCCACGCCGCGGTGGGCGACCTCCGCCCGCAGGCTGTGCGCGAACGCCTCGGCTCCCGCCTTGGAGGCGCAGTAGGCCGACATCATCGGAGCCGGCCCGAGGGCCGCGAGAGACGTGATCTGCAGGTAGTACCCCTGGGTGGCGAGCAGGTCGGGCAGGAAGGCCCGTGCCGTGTTGGCGCTGCCGACCAGGTTCACCTCGACGACGCGCCGCCAGGCCGCCGGCGACATGTCCTCGAAGGGGCCGGCCGCGGCGACCCCGGCGTTGGCGATCACCGCCGAGGGCGGCCCGAGCCGCTCCCGTACGAGTTCGGCGGTGAGCGACATCGCCGCGTCGTCCCCGACGTCGACGGGCCAGTGGTGCGCCCGGTCTCCCAGCCGGTCCGCGAGGCGGGCCAGCCGGTCCGGTTCGAGGCCGAGGAGGGCCAGGCGCGCGCCGCGCCGGGCCAGTGCCCCCGCCATGGCCTCCCCCAAGCCCCGCGCCGCGCCGGTGACGACCACGACGCGGCCGTCGAGGGGTGAGTTCCGGTGCATCGCCTGCCTCCTCGCGTGGATGCGGGTGCACGGTGCACGGTGCGCGGTGCGCGGGAGCCCCGTCCGGCTCCACCGTAACGAGCGCATCCCGCCGCGGCGCGGGCGGCGAGCGCGGCGCGCGGCCGTGAACAGGCCGCGGCGGCGGCACCGGCCTAGGCTGGACGGGTGTGGCCGTGACCGGACACGACGAGTTCCTGGAGGGCTCATGGCGGTACGACACCAGCTGATCCACCGGACTCCCGAGCAGGTCTGGGCCGTGCTGTCCGACGGCGACCGCTACGGGGACTGGGTGATCGGACCGTCCCAGTCGTCGGAGCAGGACGGCAACTGGCCCGAGGAGGGCACCTGCATCGCGTACACCGTCAAACTGGGGCCCTGGCAGGCGGAAGGCCGCACCGTCGTGCGGTACTGCGAACCGCCCGAGCGCCTCGAACTGGAGGCGTACAGCGGGCCCTTGGGCACCGCGAGAATCGCGATCGAGGTGAAGCCCTGGGGCGAGGACACCCTCGTGATCCTCGACGAGCACCCGTTGCGCGGGGCGGGTGGACGGCTTCACAACGCGGCGTTCGACGCGCTGCAGCAGTTGCGGCACCGCAGCATGCTCCGGCGGTTCGCCGAGGCGGTCGAGCAGTCCGTGCCCTCGGGCGCGCACTGATCCGGGCCCTGCCCGGATCAGGCTGCCTGCCCGAGGCGGACGCCCCGACCAGGGAGGCACAGTCATGCCGGACGCCGTGGTGATCGGCGCGGGCCCCAACGGGCTGGTCGCGGCGAACCTGCTCGCCGACGCCGGCTGGAGCGTGGAGGTGCTGGAGGCCCAGGCGCAGCCGGGCGGCGCCGTCCGCAGTGACCGAGGGGTCCTGCCGGGCTACGTCCACGACGTGTTCAGCGCCTTCTACCCGCTGGCGGCCGCCTCCCCCGTTCTCGCGGCCCTCGACCTCGGGCGGGAGGGTCTTCGCTGGTCGCACGCGCCGAGCGTGCTCGCCCATCCCCTGCCCGACGGCCGCTGTGCCGTGCTGGAGCGCGGCCCCGCGGACACCGCGCGGTCTCTCGACGCCTTCGCCGCGGGCGACGGAGAGGCGTGGACGCGGCTGTGCGGGGTGTGGCAGCGGCTCGGCCCGGACATCGTCGACGCGCTGTTCACCCCGTTCCCGCCGGTACGGGCGGCGGCCCGCCTCGGCCTGCGCGTACGGGCGGCGGGCGGGCTGCGGCTGGCGAGGATGATGACGCTGCCGGTACGACGGCTGGGCGAGGAGGAGTTCGCCGGGGAGGGCGGCCGGCTGCTCCTCGCGGGCAACGCGCTGCACGCGGATCTCGCCCCGGAAGCGGCGGGCAGCGGCGGCTACGGCTGGCTCATGTCCATGCTCGGCCAGCATGTCGGCTTCCCCGTGCCCGTGGGCGGCGCCTCGGCTCTGCCCGACGCGCTGGTGGCCCGGCTCCGGCGCCTCGGTGGCACGGTGCGCTGCGGGCAGGAGGTGGTCGAGGTGGTCGTACGCGGCGGGCGCGCCGTCGCCGTACGGACGGCCGGCGGTGAGAGCGTACCGGCGAGGCGTGCGGTGCTCGCGGACGTCTCGGCTCCCGCGCTGTACGGCCGGCTGGTGGACGCCCGGCACCTGCCCTCGCAACTGCTGGCGGGGCTGCGCCGGTTCCAGTGGGACTTCGCCACCTTCAAGCTGGACTGGGCCCTCGACCGGCCGGTGCCGTGGACCGCCCGCGGGGCCGTGTCCGCGGGGACGGTGCATCTGGCCGACGGCGTCGACGGCTTGACGCGGTTCGCCGCCCACCTGGCCACGGGGCACGTGCCCGAGGAGCCCTTCGTCCTCTTCGGCCAGATGACCACGGCGGACGCCGGCCGCTCCCCGCCGGGTACGGAGTCGGCCTGGGCGTACACGCACGTGCCGCACGTCGTCCGCGGCGATGCGGGGGACGCGGGCATCACGGGCGCGTGGGACCGCCGGGAGCAGGAGGCGATGGCCGACCGCGTGGAGGCGCAGGTGGAACGCTACGCGCCGGGCTTCCGTGCCGCGATCCGGGCGCGCCGCGTCCTGGCGCCGCCGACGCTGGAGACGCTGGACGCCAATCTGCACGGCGGTGCCATCAACGGCGGGACGGCCGCCATGCACCAGCAGCTCGTGTTCCGGCCCGTCCCGGGCACCGGGCGCCCCGAGACGCCGGTCAGGGGCCTGTATCTCGCCTCCGCCTCGGCCCACCCCGGCGGCGGCGTGCACGGCGCGCCGGGCGCCAACGCCGCCCGTGCCGCACTGCGCACGTGGTCGCCGCACGCGCTGCTGACCCGGGCGCAGCGTTCGCTCAACCGCCGCGGCTGCCGCGGCAGCTGACCCTCCGCATGCCGGGAGCCGCGTTTCACGGGCGGGCGCGGTGGTACCCGCAGCGCGTCAGGCGCCGCCGCACGCAGGAGCGGGGCGAGACACCGCCCGCAGGACCGGCGCCGAGACACCCGGGAAGACGCCCACCCGCAGCAGTGAGAGGGGAACCGACGTGGCCACCAAGGTCTCCGACTACATCCTGGAGCGGCTGCGCGCATGGGACGTGACGCACGTCTTCGCGTACGCCGGTGACGGCATCAACGGCCTGCTCGCCGCCTGGGGTCGCGCGGACGACCGCCCCAGGTTCATCCAGTCGCGCCACGAGGAGATGTCCGCCCTGCAGGCCGTCGGGTACGCGAAGTTCTCCGGCAAGGTGGGTGTGTGCGCGGCTACTTCGGGACCCGGCGCCATCCATCTGCTCAACGGTCTCTACGACGCGAAGCTCGACCACGTGCCGCTCGTGGCGATCGTCGGGCAGACCAACCGCAGCGCCATGGGCGGCTCCTACCAGCAGGAGGTGGACCTCGCCTCGCTGTACAAGGACGTGGCCTCCGACTACTGCGAGACGGTCACCGTTCCCGAGCAGTTGCCCAATGTGCTCGACCGGGCCGTGCGCACCGCGTACGCCCGGCGCACCGTGACCGCGGTCATCGTCCCGGCCGACGTGCAGGAGCTCGAACACACCCCGCCGCAGCACGCCTTCAAGATGGTCCCCTCCAGCCTGGGCATCGGCAGCTACGCGCCCGTGCCGGCGGACGAGGACCTCGAACGGGCCGCCGAGGTGCTCAACTCCGGTGAGAAGGTGGCCGTTCTGATCGGTCAGGGCGCGCGCGGGGCGCGCGCCGAGGTGGAGCGGCTGGCGGACGTGCTCGGGGCGGGGGTCGCCAAGGCGCTGCTGGGCAAGGACGCGCTGTCCGACGACCTGCCGTACGTCACCGGCTCGATCGGGCTGCTCGGCACCCGCCCCTCGTACGAGATGATGCGGGACTGCGACACCCTGCTGATGATCGGCTCCAGCTTCCCGTACACGCAGTTCATGCCGGAGCTCGACCAGGCGCGCGGGGTGCAGATCGACATCGACCCGCACATGATCGGGCTGCGCTACCCGTTCGAGGTGAACCTCGTCGGCGACTCACGCGAGACGCTGCGGCGGCTGCTGCCCCGCCTGCACCGCAAGGAGAGCCGTGCCTGGCGGGACGAGATCGAGATGAACGTCGCCCGCTGGTGGGAGGTCATGCAGCGCAGGGCCACCGTCGACGCGGACCCGGTCAACCCCGAGTACGTGGTGCACGCCCTGGACGGGCTGCTGCCCGACGACGTGATCGTCACCGCGGACTCCGGTTCGGCCGCCAACTGGTACGCGCGCCATCTGCGCCTGCGCGGGCGGATGCGCGGCTCGCTGTCCGGCACACTGGCCACCATGGGCCCGGGTGTGCCGTACGCGATCGGCGCGAAGTTCGCCCACCCGGACCGCCCGGCAATCGCCCTGGTCGGCGACGGGGCGATGCAGATGAACGGCATGATGGAGATGGTCACGGCCGCCAAGTACCGGCACGAGTGGTCCGACCCCCGCCTCGTCGTGGCCGTCCTCAACAACCAGGATCTCAACCAGGTCACCTGGGAGATGCGGGCGATGTCCGGGGCACCGCAGTTCGAGGAGTCCCAGCACATCCCCGATCTGCCCTACGCAGAGATCGCGCGGCGCATCGGCCTCGACGGCGTACGCGTCGAGAAGCCGAAGCACGTCGAGGCGGCCTGGAAGCAGGCCCTCGCCGCCGACCGGCCCTTCGTCATCGACTTCCTGACGGATCCGGCCGTTCCACCCGTACCGCCGCACGCCTCGCTCGACCAGATCGAGGCCGCGGCCGCGGCGATCTGGCACGGCGACAGCGACCGGGCGTCCGTGCTCCGGCAGGGTTTCAAGGCGAAGGTGCAGGAACTGCTGCCGGGCACGCGGCACCGCGGCGACCGGCCCGGTTGAGCGGCGTCGAAGAACACGCAGCCCGGCGGACCGTCCCCCTGCCCTGACGTGCGGGCGCGTGGGTCCCACCGGATGGAGGACGGCCAAAGGCCGGTGAGCGGACCGGACTCCGGCCGTCATCCGTGCGGGGCGGCGCCCGCAGGCCGGTTCAACCGGCGTCGGGCTCGCGATCGCCCTTGGGGCGCGGCCGCGCCCGGTCCGCGGGCCACGGCTGCGCCACGGGCATGCCGATCATCTCCAGGGCACACCGGTGCCCCCGCGGCGCGGTCGACACAACGCGGCGGCCGCGTACCGCGGGCGTGTCACACGGCGGCCCCGGTCGGCTCGTCGGCTGCGGGCGGGCCGGTGACGGACACCTGGGCGGGGCGCAGGAGCCGTTCGCCGACGCGGTAGCCGTGGCGCAGCACCGCCGTGCAGACGGGCCGGGGGACGGCGACGGACGCGGTGTACGTGAGCGCTTCGTGTGCCGTGGGGTCGAAGAACTCTCCCGGTTCGCCGACGGACTGGAGGCCCAGCGCGGCCAGCCGGTTCCCGAGGACGCGCGCGACGGCTTCCGTCCCCGGGTCGTCCCCCTGCGCGCGTGCCTCGTCGACGGCGTCGAGCACCGGCAGCAGGCCCGTGAGGACGTTGACCACGGCGATCTCCCGTACCGCCAGCCGGTCGCGCCGCACCCGCTTGCGGTAGTTGTCGTACTCCGCCTTCAGCCGCTGGAGATCGGCGGTCAGTTCGGCGAGCCGGGCCCGCAACTGCTCGGCCTCCGTCCGGGGGCCGCCGCTCCCGGTGTCGCGCGGAGGCTCCCGGTTCATCCGGTGTCTCCCTTCGCCTCGTCGTCGACGATCTCCGCGTCGACGACGTCCTCCTCGCCGGGGCCCGCCTTGGTTCCCGACGCGCCGCCGCCGGCGGTGCCGCCACCGCCGCCGTCGGCCTGGGCCTGCGCGTAGAGCGCACTGCCGATCTTCTGGGCGGCGGCGGTGGCCTTCTCGGTGGCCGAACGGATCGCCGCGGTGTCCTCGCCCTTGAGTGCTTCCTTGACCTCGCCCAGGGCCGCCTCCGTCTCGGACCGCACATCCTCGGGGATCTTGTCGCGGTTCTCCCTCAGCAGCTTGTCGGTCTGGTAGACGAGACTTTCGGCCTGGTTGCGGGTCTCGGCGGCCTCGCGGCGGCGGTGGTCCTCCTCCGCGTACTGCTCGGCGTCGCGCACCATGCGGTCGATGTCCTGCTTGGGCAGGGAGGAGCCGCCGGTGACGGTCATCTTCTGCTGCTTGCCCGTGCCCAGGTCCTTGGCGGTCACGTGCATGATGCCGTTGGCGTCGATGTCGAAGGAGACCTCGATCTGCGGGACGCCGCGCGGGGCCG
>NZ_JBFAOY010000044.1:0-40988 GCF_040675505.1 Streptomyces sp. NPDC049597 | reverse complement strand
CCTGTCGCCCCGTTTGCGACCGGGGGGGGGGCCCCGGGCCGGCCGGGCCGGGGCCCCGCCCCTTTCCGATGTCGGCAGCCCGCTCCCTTCCGCCGTCACGGCCCGCGCACCCACGGGCTGCCCGGGCGGCGGCTCCCCGCTGAACTCGGCTTCCGCCCACGCCTGATCACCGGCCGGACCGGCGGCGCCGGCGAGCGACGCCCGCTCACCGCCAGTAGCGCAGCTGCCCCCTGCCACCGGCCCCCGTGTGATGCCGGGCATAGGAGCCACGTCACTTCCTAAAGGCGATAGTGGACTCCGACGCCCCCGGCCCGTGGCGACAAACAGCCTAGAAGTGCCTTTTGTGACATTGCTCTGTAGTGGGGTAGTAGGTCACATTCTTGCGCCGGGTCCGAACCGCCCCTAACCATGGCTGACGTTCCGGGGAGCAAGCGCCGGACCGGGTGCATCCCGCCCGGTCGACCGCTCCGGCCCCGACGCGGAGACCTTCTCCGCCGCCGGCCGATCGCATCGATGGTCGGCTTCCCCATGACGTCCCCTGTTTGGAGAGTTCCTTCCGCATGACCGCCGCCACGCAGACCACCGCCAGCCGCACCGCCCGCTTCCGCAAGCTCTCTGTCACCGGCCTGGCCACGGCGGGCGCCGCAGCACTCGCGCTCACCCTGGCCCCCTCGCCGGCGCAGGCCGCTCCGGTCACGCAGAGCGCGTCGAAGGCCACGGTCGCGACGGCCGAGGCCGCGCCGACGAAGAAGGACAAGCCCAAGAAGGACAGCCCCAAGAAGGCCAAGAAGGTCTACGCCGACAACCTCGACGGCTGGATCAAGGAAGCGCTGGACATCATGAAGGCCGAGGGCATCCCCGGCACCTACGAGGGCCTGCACCGCAACATCATGCGGGAGTCCAGCGGCAACCCGAACGCCCAGAACAACTGGGACATCAACGCGCAGAACGGCACGCCGTCCAAGGGCCTGCTCCAGGTCATCCAGCCGACCTTCGACGCCTACCACGTCGACGGCACGCCGCACGACCTGACCGACCCGGTGGCCAACATCACCGCGGCCGCGAACTACGCCGCCGACAAGTACGGCTCCATCGACAACGTCGACTCCGCCTACTGATACGCCTTGTGAACCGTCCTCCCGGATCGTTCGGGCCGCGCGGCCCCGCCCCTCGTGGGCGGGGCCGCGTCGTCGTCGCGGGACGGCGCCGGTCCCTGCCGTCACGGGCGAAGTGACGTCGTCCCTCCCGAACGCCCGGGCCGACCGCCGTCGCCGGGAAGGAACTCCCCGCGCCACCCCCCCCCCCCCCCCCCGGGTTGACCGCTTTCCGGCCGTGCACACCCCCGCTTCCCGCCGACGGCACCGCGCGCCGTGATCCGGTCGCCCCGTCACAACGGTTGGGCGTGATGTGGCCAGACCGGGGAAGACGGTGCAGGCGCGCAAAGACCGACTGCGCCGGGCGCGCACACGGGCGGGCGCAGCCGTACCGGACAGAATTCCGTCACAATCCGCCGCATCAAGGACACAAGGCGGCGCGCCGGAGCATTTTTCGATCGGCCGGATCCTGACCCCGTCCGATGGAATTCTGTGAAGCCCGTGTGAATTGCTCTCCATATCCGCTCACCCACATGGCTCTGACCATGCCGATCAACCGGCTGCTTCATTCACATATCCGTCGGGCCGGATGACCGAATCGGTCCCTTGACCGGCACTTGAGGGACGAACGAGACTCGCAGAGGCACTCATGCACCAGGGGCCACTGACGCATGCGCATGCGAATGGCCCCTGAGACCGATATCGCACGGGGTGTGTGGCGGGGGAAAGTGAAGAGCTCATTGTGTGCGTCCGCACGCGCGGACATCTGCTTCACGTCCTCTCCTCATCTCTTGGTGCGCGAAGGGAATGGAGGGGGAATGCCGACGCACATGGGCTATCCCGGCGTATACATCGAAGAACTTCCCAGCAGCGTCCGTACCATCGCGTCGGTCACCACGTCGGTGACCGCGTTCGTGGGCCACACCCGCCGGGGTCCGCTCAACCAACCGGTCCGCATCACCAGTTTCGCGGACTTCGAGCGCCGCTTCGGCGGTCTGACCGCCCAGAGCGCTGTCGGCTACGCGGTGCACCAGTTCTTCGGCAACGGCGGCACGGTCGCGGTCGTCGTACGCGTGGCCAAGGCCGGCAGCGGCGAAGAGGCCTGCGTCACGCTCGAGTCCACCGAGGGGCGCAGCGAGTGCCCGGTGCTCGAGGTGCACGCGAAGGAGCCCGGCGTGTGGGGGTCGGGTCTGCGGGTGGCCGTCGACCACGACACCCGTACCCCGGACAAGACGTTCAACCTGCACGTCCTGGACGCCCGCGGCGACGCCCGCGAGTCCTTCACCGGCCTGTCGATGCACTCCGGGCACGGCCGCTTCGTCGAGACGGTCGTGAACGCCGGCTCCTCTCTCGTACGCGTGAAGGCACTCGACGAGGACCGGCCCGACCCCTCCGGCACGGTGTCGAAGCCGTTCGCCGCCGACCTGCCGGACCTCGCCGTCGAGCTGAAGGTCAAGATCGGTGACGTGGAGCGGGAGTTCACGCTCTACGAGCCCGACCGCGACGGCGAGCCGCCCACCGATGTCACCGAGCTGGCCCTGCTGCTGGAGCGCAAGCTCCGGGCCCTGCCCGACGCCCCGGGCAAGCACGCCTACGCCGGCGCCGAGGTCACGGCTTTCGGACGCCGGCTCCAGGTCGTCGCCGGGTCCCTCGACCCGGACGACGTGGTGCGCTTCGTCGGCGAATGCGCCAACGACCTGGGCCTGGAGGCCTCGGTCAACCCGCCGGTCTTCGCGCTCCAGGGCGGCAAGGACGGCGACGCCCCCGGACCGCGCGACCTGATCGGCAGCGAGGCGGACAAGACCGGTCTGCAGGCGCTGCGGGACGTCGACGACGTCAACCTGCTGGCCCTGCCGGAACTCGCGGCCTACGAGTCGACGGAGGACATGGTCACCGTCGTCTCCGCGGCGCAGCAGCTGTGCCGGGAGCGGCGGATCTTCCTGCTCGTCGACTCGCCCTCCACCTGGGGCAGCGTCGACGCGGCACGCGCCGGCATCGGCGCGTTCGACACCGTGCGCAGCGACCACGCGGGGCTGTACTTCCCCCATCTGCAGCTCACCGACCCGCTCACGGGCCGGATGCGGGCCTTCCCGCCGTCCGGCGCGGTCGCGGGTGTCATCGCCCGCACGGACGGCGAGCGCGGTGTGTGGAAGGCTCCGGCGGGCACCGAGGCGCGCCTGGCCGGGGTCCGTTCGCTGACCGTGCGGCTCACGGACCGCGACAACGGCCTGCTGAACCCCCTGGGCGTCAACTGCCTGCGCACCTACCCCGTCGTGGGACCGCTGGTGTGGGGCGCGCGGACGCTGGCGGGCGCGGACGCCCTGGAGAGCGAATGGAAGTACGTGCCGGTGCGCCGGCTCGCGCTCCACATCGAGGAGAGCCTGTACCGCGGACTGCAGTGGGTCGTCTTCGAACCGAACGACGAGCAGTTGTGGCAGCAGATCCGGCTGAAGGCGTCGGCGTATCTCAACGACCTGTTCCGGCAGGGCGCTTTCAAGGGCGGCACGCCCCGCGAGGCGTACTTCGTGAAATGCGACAAGGACACCACCACCCAGGCCGACATCGATCGCGGTGTGGTGAATGTCGTGATCGGAATCGCTCCGGTCAAGCCCGCGGAGTTCGTGATCGTCAAGATTCAGCAGATGGCCGGCCAGTTCGACCTGTCGTAGTCGCAGGCCCGAGGAAGAGGAACACAAAGGAAACCGATGGCTGAGTTCCAGGTAAACGCCCATCGTTTTGACCCCTACAAGAATTTCAAGTTCCTGGTCCTGTGGGACGGTCGAACGGTCGCGGGCATCAGCAAGATCAGTCCGCTGAAGCGCACCACCGAGGTGGTCAAGCACCGCCACGGCGGCGACCCCAGCTCGCCGCGCAAGTCCCCGGGCCGCTCCGAGTTCGAGGGAGTGACCCTGGAGCGCGGTGTCACCCATGACCCCGAGTTCGACCGCTGGGCCAACAAGGTCTGGCAGGTCGGGGCGGGGCTCGGCTCCGAGGTGTCGCTGCGGGACTTCCGCAAGGACATCATCATCCAGGTCCTCAACGAGGCCGGGCAGGTCGCCGTCTCGCACAAGCTGTACCGGGCCTGGGTCAGCGAGTACCAGGTCCTCGGCGAGCTCGACGCCAACGCCAACGCCGTCGCCATCCAGAGCGTGAAGCTCGAATGCGAGGGCTGGGAGCGGGACTACGAGGTGCCCGAGCCCGTCGAACCGTCCTTCACGCACCCGGCCTGACCGCCGGGCGCGACGGGGAACAGGGGTGGGACCCACCGAGCTGCTGGCCGTCTGGGAGGCCGGCCTGGCGCAGCGGGCGGCGGAGCGATCGCTGCTGCTGCACCGGGCCGCCCGCCCGGCGGCCACCACCGACGAACTGCTGTCGGTGCCGGTCGGAGAACGGGAGGCGGATCTGTTCGCGCTGCGCCGGGCGTTGTTCGGCGAGCGCATGCAGGTGCGTGCGGAGTGCGGGGCGTGCGGCGAGGCGATGGAGTTCGACCTCGACACGAGCGTGCTGGCTGCGCGGAGCGCGCTGCCGGAGGGACCGCTGCGCGTGGCGGACGGCGAGTGGGTGGTCGAGTTCCGGCTGCCGACCGTCGCCGACCTCGCGGCGGCCGCGACGGCGTCCGGTCCGGACGAGGCGCGCCGCGGGCTGGTGAGCGGCTGCACGCTCCTGGCGCTGCGGGGCGGCGAACCGGTCGCTGCGGAGGACCTGGCATCGCTGCTGCCGGAGCGCGTGGAGAAGCTGATCGCCGAGAAGGCGGCGGAGGCCGACCCGACGGCGGACGTGACGCTCGACGTCTCCTGCCCCGCGTGCGGCGAGGCCACACCGGCCGAGCTGGACATCACCTCCTACCTGTGGACCGAACTCGACACCTGGGCACGGGACCTGATGCTCGATGTCCATCTCCTCGCCTCCGCCTACGGGTGGAGCGAGCCGGAGATCCTGGCGCTCAGCCCGCTGCGGCGTCGTTACTACCTGGAGCTGTGCGCAGATGTCTGACTACTTCGACCGGCTGCTGGCCCGGTACACGCCGGCGGGCGCGGCGGCCGGCGCGCCCGTGCGGGTGCGACCCCGTCTGCCCGGGCCGTTCGAGCGCGTGGAGGCGCTGCGGTACGGGCCGCCGGACCCCGACGAGCCCGCGGCCCTGATCCCGACGGCGTACGTGCCGCCGTCCGCACCCGCCGCGACGGTGCGGCACGAGCACGAGGTACGGACGGAGAACCGCACGGTGGTGCGCACGGAACGGACACGTGGGGCCGAGACGGATCCGGCGCCTGTCCGGCCCGCCGCGGAGCCCCTGCTGCGGCCCGCCGCGCCCGTGCCCTCCCCGGCACGGCCCGCGGCGGAACAGGCACCGCGTACCGCACGCCGGGGCCGCGCGGTACGGGAGACGGATGACGCGGCACCGCGGCCCGCCGCCCCGGCGGCACGGGCGCACACCGCTCCCGTGGCCGCCGTACCGGCGGCCGTGCCCGTACCGCGCCGGTCCGACGCGGCCGCGGTGCGCGGCGCGGCGCTCGGCCCGGGGCGGCGCGCGCAGAAGCCCGCGGAACGGGTCGTGCACGTACAGATCGGACGGCTGGAGGTCAGCGCGGCGGCACCGCCGCAGGCGGCCGACCGGCGGCCCGCCGGGCGGGGCGGAAGGCCCGCGCCCGCACTGACCCTGGACGACTACTTGTCGCGCGGCGAGAGGAAGGACCGACCATGAGCAACGCACTCGCCGTCGCGACGGTCACCCAGGCGCTGGCCCTGCTCATCGAGAGCAACCTCGGCCCGGAGATGGACATCGCGGTCAAGGTGGAGACCCGCAAGCCGCCGAACGAACCACCGGCCGAACCGACCATCACCGTGTTCCTGTACCAGGTGACGCCGAACCCCTCGCTGCGCAACGCCGACGTGCCGACGCGCGCCTCGGACGGCACGCTGCGCAAGCGCCCGGCGGCCGCGCTGGACCTGCACTACCTGATCAGCGCGTACGGGGAGGAGGCGGAGCTCGTCGGGCAGCGGCTCATCGGCTGTGTGGTCCGTACGCTCCACGAGATGCCGGTTCTGCCGAAGGACCTGATCGAACTGGCTGCGGAGCGGCCGTATCTGGCCGGGTCCGATCTCGCCGAGTCGCCGCAGAAGGTGCGCTTCTCGCCGATCGTGATGGACATCGACGAGACGTCGAAGCTGTGGGGGATGCTCCACCAGACGCCGTACTCGCTGTCGGTCGCGTACCAGGCGTCGCTCGTGCTGCTGGAGGGCCGGGAGCGGCCCACGCCGGCGAAGCCGGTGGAGGAACGCACGGTCAAGGTGCTGCCGTTCGGCGCGCCGGGCGCGCCGGTGCCGCCGGGGCCCGTGGAGCCGCCGGCTCCGAAGGACGCGGCCTCCCCCGAGCCGGACAAGGCCCCCGCGGCCGCCGATGCCCCTGAGAAGAAGGCACCGGCCAGGCGGGCCGCCCGAACGGCGCCGACGAAGCGGACGGCCACAACACCGCGCCCCCGCAGGGCAGGTGGGCCCGCGGTGCCGAAACAGGACGGAAAGAGCTGAGCCGGAGTGCCGACGACGGGGGCGGGTGAGGACATGGGTACGTACGAGGGAGCCGGGGAGGCCCACGCACTGACGTCGGCGATCCACGAGGTCCTGTCCCGTATCGACGCGCACGGAAGCCGCGCGGAGCGCGGCGGGGCACCGGGCGGTTCACCCGCGCCGGGCGGGGCGAGTGGAGTTGACGGCCCCGGCCGCCGACAAGCCGGGCGCGGCGGTGCCGCCGCGTTTCGCGAGGGCGCGGGAGGTCGCACCGCACCCGGCGGTGCGCCTGCCGACGGGGCCGGCCTGGCCGGGCGCGGAGACCAACCCGACCGCCTCGAAGGGGCCGCACGCGCAGCAGCTGACGCCGACGAGTCGGACAGCGCCGTGCCCGGCGACGGCACGGCACGGCCCACCGCACCCGGCGGTGCGCCCGCCGACGCCCACGAGTTGGGCAACGCCGCATCAGGCGACGCAGGCACCGGCCGAGCGACGCTCGACGGCACGGCAAGGCGCACCGCACGCGGCGGTGCGCCCTCCGACGGGGCCGGCCTGGCCCGGCGCGGTGGCGAAGCCGACCGCCGCGAAGGGGCCGCGCGCGCGGCGGCCGACGCCGACGCCCACGAGTCGGGCAGCAACACGTCCGGCGAGACCGGCGCACACCGCGGCGGGCAGGGCGCGGGGCGCCGTGAGGCGCGTGGTGGCGGCACGGCGGTGCCTGCCGTCGCGGACGGCAGCGGACCGGCCGTCGGGGTACCACAGGGGCCCGCCGCACTCGACGCGCTCGTCGCGTGCTTCGGGCTCAGCCCCTTCGAGCGCGACGTCGTGCTGCTCACCGCCGCCGCCGAGCTGGAACCCACCACCGGCGTCCGGTGCGCCGCCGCCTGTGGTGATCCGGAGCGGGCGCATCCCACCTTCTCCCTCGCCCTCGCCGCCCTGCGCGACCCCCACTGGAGCGCGCTCACCCCCGTCTCTCCCCTGCGGCGCTGGCGCATCGTCGAGCTCGACGACGAGACCCGGCTGACCACCTCGCGGCTGCGGCTCGACGAGCGCATCCTGCACTTCCTGGCCGGCTCGCCCTATCTGGACGCCCGGCTGCACGGAATGCTCCGCCGTGCCGCCGTACCGGACTCGCTGCCCGCCTCCTACGACCTCGCGGCCGAGCGCGTCGCGGCGGGCTGGGCGGGAGCGCCGCTGCGCGTGGAGCTGGTCGGCGGCGACATGCGCACGCGGGCGGACATCGCCGCCGCGGCCGCCCGCCGCCGCGGGCTGAGCCTGTACGAGATGGCCGCGGAGGACGTCCCCACAGCCGCCGCCGAACGCGACAGGCTCGCACGGCTGTGGCAGCGGGAGGCCGTCCTCCTGCCCGCCGCGCTGCTGCTCGAAGTGGGCGACATGGACAGGGAACAGGCCGCCGCCACCGACGCGTTCGTCGAGAGCGCGGCCGTGCCCGTCGTCGTCTCGGGCCCCGAGCCGCGCCGGACGGCACGTGCGCGGGGCGAGCGCGTCGTCGTTCCGCCACTGGACGCCGACGAGCAACTCGGCGTGTGGACCGAAGCGTTCGCCGGCGTGCCGGAGGTCTCGGAGGACGACCTGCGCGACCTGGTCGCCCAGTTCTCGCTGCCGCCCCACCTCGTACGGTCAGCCGGCGCGGCCGTGGCACGCGACCTTCCCGGCGAGGATGAGCTCGACGCGACGGGCCTCGCCTGGCGCGCCGGCCTCACCGAGGCCCGGATGGGCATGGACGAACTCGGGCGGCGGATCGAGCCGCAGGCCGACTGGGGCGATCTCGTCCTGGCCGAACGGCAGTTGAGGGTCCTGCGCGAGATCGTGGCGCACGTGCGGCAGCGCCCCACCGTCTACCAGGAGTGGGGCTTCGCCGACACACTGCGCCGCGGACTCGGCGTCACGGCGCTGTTCGCCGGCGGCTCGGGCACGGGCAAGACGCTGGCCGCCGAGGTGATGGCGAAGGAACTCGGCCTGGACCTGTTCGTCATCGATCTGTCGCAGGTGGTCAGCAAGTACATCGGCGAGACGGAGAAGAACCTGCGCCGGGTGTTCGACGCGGCTGAACGCGGCGGCGCGCTCCTGCTCTTCGACGAGGCCGACGCGCTCTTCGGAAAGCGCAGCGAGGTCAAGGACAGCCACGACCGCTACGCCAACCTCGAGGTGAGCTACCTGCTCATGCGGATGGAGGCGTACCGGGGGCTGGCGATCCTGACGACCAACATGAAGCAGGCGCTGGACACGGCGTTCATGCGCCGTATCCGCTTCGTCGTCGACTTCCCGTTCCCCGGCGAGAGCGAACGCGCGGAGATCTGGCGCCGGGTGCTGCCCGCACGCGCCCCGATGAAGGACGTCGACCCGCAGCTGCTGGCACGGCTGACCGTCGCGGGCGGCTCCATCCGCAACATCGCGCTGTCGGGCGCCTTCCTCGCCGCCGAGGAGGGCGACCGGCTGCAGATGCGGCACATGCTGGAGGCGGCGCGCACCGAATACCTCAAGCTGGACCGCTCCTTGACACCCTCAGAGGTCCACGGATGGGTCTGAACGAGGCGCCGCGCGAGACGGCGGTGCGGGTGGACATCGGTGAGCTGGTGCTCGACGGCTTCGGCCGGGGCGTGGACCCGGAACGGGTGTCGGCGGCCTTCCAGGCCGAGCTGGCGCGGCTGGTACGGGAGCGGGGCGTGCCGATCGCCGTGGACGGGGGCCGTGCGCTGGACGGCCTGGCCGGCCTGCCGCCGCTGCCCGCGACCGCGTCGGCCCGTCGGCTGGGCCAGGAGCTGGCCCGCGCCGTGCACGCGGGCCTGGCGGGCAGGGGCGAGGTGACACGATGAGCACCTCCCACTCCCAGGAGTCGCGGACGGACCAGTCCGGCCGGCGGCGCAAGCGCAAGGACCGGTCGGTCTCGCGTGCGCCCGAGCCGAAGAACATCGTCAGCGGCGCGGGCCAGCCGCTCGACGTGAGCGTGCGGCGCGAGCTGGAGGAGCAGCTCGGGCACGACTTCGGCCGCGTACGGCTGCACACCGACCGGGACGCGGGCGCGCTGACCGAGATGCTGGGGGCGGACGCGGTCGCGGTGGGCCAGGACATCTTCTTCCGCGAGGGCGCCTACCGGCCCGGCACGGCCGACGGCCGGCGGCTGCTCGCCCACGAACTGCTGCACACGGTGCAGAACCCGCACGGTCTCGGCGCACTGCGCGCCGGCCGTGACCTGGGCGCGGTGAGCCTGCCGCAGCAGGCGATGGAACGCGAGGCGGAATCGGCGGCGCAGGAGTCCGTACGGGGCTCCGCACGCGACTTCGTGCGGAAGGGGGAGCCGGGCGCCGCCGTCGAGGAGGGACAGGCGACGCCGGGCTGGCTGCGGTACGCCACGGTGGACGCCGACCGGAGCCGGCTGGAGCAGATCGATCCGGCGACGCTCGTGGACCGCCTGGCGAACTCGGTCGTGCGCTCGCTGCGCGGCGACCCGGAGGACCGCTCCAAGCGCACCCGTACGCAATTGGCGCGGCTGCCCGACGAGTTGCAGGACGCCGTCCTGGACCGCCTGGAGACCAGGCTGCTCAGCTCCGAGCACGAGCGGGTGCTCGACCTCGTCGACGAGATCGAGATCGACGAGGAGACCGATGAGCAGCTGGAGCAGAGCTCGCTCGACGCACCGGCCGTCGAGTCCGATCTGTTCGAGGAGGTGTCGTTCGAGCGCGAGAGGGAGCGGCAGTCGGCCGACGAACGGCAGGAGGAGGCGGACAGGCCGCCGGTCGCACCGGGCCCGGAGAAGGAGCAGGCCGGGACGGACGGCGCCGCGGGCAGTACGCCGCAGAACGGCGGGACGCGGGAGGACGGGACGACGCCGCAGGGCGGCGAGGCTTCGCGCGGTGGCGAGCAGGCGCAGGAGCCGGGTGGTTCGGGTGGCGGCGCGGCTGACGGCGGAGGTGCCGCTCAGGCTCCCGAGGCGCAGCAGCCGTCGTCGGCTCCCGGCGGAACGGCCTCCGGCAGCGGGAAGTCCGAGGGCGGGCAGGCACAGGGCGGGCAGGCGCAGGGCGGTGAGAAGAAGTCCGCGGGCGCCGACGAGAAGGAGGCTCCGGAGCAGCAGGAGGCCCCGGCCGCGAGCGAGGAGGAGTCCGCGGCCAGGAACCGTCCGGGCGCGGTCGACGCCCTCGTGGCGGGTCAGCAGGTGAAGCCGGAGGACAAGCGCGGGCAGGAGCAGCCCACGGGCACGCCGGCGGTGTCCGGCAAGGACACGCAGGACCCGGGACCGTTCAGCAGGCTCGACGGCGTACGCGATCAGGATCTCGGCGGCCCCGAGGACAAGGCTGAGGAGGACCCGTTCGCGTCGGGGAGCGAGTCGGAGGTCGAGGCCGGGGGCGGCCGGAGGAGCGCCTGGGACATCAAGCTCCGGCCCGAGGACTTCCTTCCCGAGCAGGATCTCGATGTGTCCGGCGTGCCGACGGCGGACGAGCTGGACCCGTCGTCGTCCGCTGCGCCGGCGGTCCCCTCGTTCCCCGCTCCCCCGGTGACCAGGGCCGACAAGGTACAGGCCGAGCGGGACGCGGAGGACGCCGAGGACGCGGCGGCCGAGGCGGAGCCGGAGGAAGCCGACGCGGAGGCACCCGCCGGGCCCGCGGTCGAGGACGAGCCGGATGCGGCGGACGGTGGGGAGCTGGTCGGCATCGGCCTGGAGAGGGCCGCCGCGTCGCCGCCCGCGCCGGGCTCGGCGCCGAAGGACCCCAAGAGCGGCTCGGACCCGAAGGCCGGGCCCGTCGCCGCGCAGACCGCGGTCCAGGAGGCATCCGGAAAGTCCGAGGGCGGCGGCAGCGACAGCAAGGAAGCGGCGGCCAAGGAGGAGAAGGGCACCCCTGCCGCGGGCGACAAGGCGGGGGCCGGGCAGGAGAAGACCACGCAGCAGGCCGCGGGCGGAACGGCGGCGGCGCCGGACGCCGCGGCGAAGGAGGAGCAGAAGAAGACGGACGCGGCTCCGGCCGGCAGGAGCGAGCCGACGTCGGACGCGAAAACCCCCTCGGCGGCCCAGGACAGTCATGTCTCCGGCGGTTCCTCCGCGGCTCCGTCCTCCGGCAACGCGCCCACCGGTGGGCAGGGTTCCGAGGCTGAACCCCCGGCGCCGAAGGAATCCGCTCCCGCGGCCCCCGCACCCGTGAAGGCTCCCGAGGCTCCGGCCGCCCCGCCCGCATCAGCACCCCCGCCCGCGGCAAAGGAGGAGCGCGCGCCCAAGGCCGCGGCGCCCAAGGCGGCACCGGCCCCGAAGGGGCCGCGAGGCGGCGGCGCCAAGCCGGCCGCACGCGGCAAGGCCAAGAAGGACTCGGGCCCCGCTCCGAACCTCTCCGGTGTCGCCCCCGAGGCGGGCCTGACCACGGCCGCGAAGCTCAAGCCGCACAAGGCACTTGAGGCCATGGGCGGCGTGAGCGGCTCGGTGGACCGCACGGTCGGCGACGAGCACAAGGCGCTCGCGGCCGCGCCACCCTCGATGCAGCGCCCCGCGGGTGCCCCGCAGACGCTGGAGGGCAAGCCGAAGACCGACGCCCCGGCCGAGTACTCCCAGGACCCGGCGCAGAAGTCCGAGGCGCCGAAGGACGAGAAGGCCGAGGTCACGGGCGCCAAGGAGCCCGAGGGGCAGATCGAGGCGGAGAAGGCCGAGGAGCCAGGCGGCTGGGACACCTTCAAGATGGCTCTCGGCTTCGGCATCGGCAAGGTGCTCAGCTGGGTCGGCTTCGAGGTCGACGCGCAGGAGTTGGCGGCCAAGTTCGCCGGGCTGCCGACCAAGGACGAGGCGCTGAAGAAGGCGCAGGCCGGCAACGCACCCGGTGTGGAGATGCAGGGCGCGGCCGAGCAGACGGCCGGCGAACAGGGCTCCGCCGTGGACGCCAAGGGCCAGGAGGCCGTCACGACGGCCCGGGACGACTCCGGTCGCGCCATGGGTGAGGACCAGGTCTATCCCCACGCTCCGAAGGAGCAGATGCAGGCCAAGGTCCCCGGCGGTCAGGGCGGCAAGGGCGGCGGCGCGCCGGCGGGCGGGGCGCCGACCGGAGTCGTACCGCCGGAGGCGGCGTCCGAGGTGGCCGAGCACGATCGCGGGCCCCAGTTCCAGGCCGCGTTCAGCGACGGGCAGAAGGGCATGTCCGAGGGGCGGCAGACCAAGGACAGGGACTTCCGCGACTCGCAGCAGAAGCACAAGCACAAGGTCGACGCCGAGGTCGCGACCAACACCGAGAGTCAGGCGGGCGAGCGCGAGAAGGCGATGAGCGACGTCACCGCCCAGCGCGCCGACTGGCGTACGGAGCAGGACGCGGAGCTCAAGAAGCTCGGCACGAAGAAGACGGAGCGGCACGAGAAAGTCCGCAAGGACGTCGGGGACAAGGAGAAGAAGACAGACGAGGACGTCACCAAGGAGAAGGAGGACGGCGACAAGAAGATCCAGGACGAGAACACCAAGGCCGAGCAGGAGGCGGAGAAGAAGCGCGACGACAGCGTCAACGAGTCGGGCAACTGGGTCACGAAGGCCTTCGACTGGATCAAGCAGAAGGTCATCGAGATCAAGAACGCGATCGTCCGGGTCATCCGGGCGGCGCGTGACGCGGTGATTGGCTTCATCAGGAACTTCAAGGAGACCGTCGAGCGCTGGATCAACGAGGCGCGGAAGTTCATCGTCGACACGATCAAGAACCTGATCAACGATCTGATCGAGTTCGCGAAGGCGATGGTGCGGGCGGTCATCGAACTGGCCAACCGGATCCGGAAGTTCATCACCGACCTGATCGCAGCGGCGATCGCGCTGGTGAACAAGCTCGCGAACATGCTCAAGCAGATCATCAGCGATCTGCTGGACGCCATCGGCAAGCTGCTGAGCAGCATCCTGGACATCCTGAAGAAGATGCTGCAGGACGTGATCAAGGCCGTGGTGGACGCGATCAAGACGGTCCTGGACTACGCGGCCAAACTGCTGAGCGCGCTCGGCGACTTCATGCTCATCGCCGTCGACTTCCTCTCCGACCCGGGCGGCTGGCTGAGCGGTGCGAAGAACTCCGCGGTGGACGGCGCGAAGAACCACCTGTTCCGAGAGGTCCAGGCGGCCGTCAAGTCGTGGTTCCAGTCGAAGATCGAGGAGATCCTCGGCGTCCCGAAGGCGATCATCGACAAGCTGATCAAGGGTGGCTTCACCCTGGAGAAGATCGTCAAGGAGACGTGGGACGCGATCGTCCCGCAACTGCCGTTCATCATCGGCGAGATCGTCATCACCAAGGTCATCGCCAAACTGATACCGGGCGCAGGCTGGGCGATGGCCGTCATCGACGCCATACGCGTCGCCATCGGCGCGCTCGGAGAGATCCTGCGGGCGATCGGGGCGGTCATCACCTGGCTCAAGGCCGTCCGCCAGGGCGGCGCCGGCGTCCTCTTCGCGAAGGCGGTGGCCGCGGGCATCGTGGCGCTGCTGGAACTGGCCTACGAGGCGCTGCTGAGCGGTATCGGCAAGTACGTGGCGAAGGTGGGGCGCCGCCTGAAGGGTGTGGCGGAGAACCTGGGCAAGGACAAGGGCGGGGACAAGGGCCCGGCCGCGCCGCCGGCCGCACCCCCCGGGGACAGGGGCGGCCCGGGCAAGGACCGGCCGGCACCCTCGGCGCCGACCCGCCCGTCGGCTCCGTCGCCCCGCCCGGCCAAGAACGCCCCGGCCCCTGGCCCCGCGAAGACCACGCCTGCTCCGGGCAGGCCTGGGCCGGGTACGCAGAAGACGCCGACGGACGGCAAGAAGCCGACGGGCCCGGCCAAGCCGAAGGACACGGACGGCACGAAGCCGGACACCCGCCCGACGCCGCCCGCCAAGCCGAAGACGCCGGCCCCTCAGCCGAAGCCCAAGCCCGACACGGACACGACGCCCAAGCCGAAGGACGAGACGCCGGCCGGCCCGAAGAAAGACCAGGACTCCACGCCCCAGCCGAAGGTCGACGACAAGACGCCGACACCCCCGAAGGACGTGGACCCGGCGAAGCCCAAGGACACGGACCCGTCCAAGCCGAAGGACACCGACCCGACAAAGCCGAAGGACACGGACCCGACAAAGCCGAAGACCGACAAGGACGGCCCGGGCCGGCCCAAGAACGACAAGGACGGGGACAACGACAAGGGGAATCGCCCCAAAGGCACGACGGACAAACAGGAGAAGCGCGACCAGAGGAGGGAAGAGGAGAAGCAGTCGAAGGACGACAGGCTGGACGAGATCGTGGCGCGGATTCGCCCCATCCTCAAGGAGCGCCTCGAACCTGGGATGCAGCCGTCCGTTCACACGCAGCTCCTCGCCGCACTTCGTCGGCATTACCGCCTCACCAGTCTGACGAAGAAGGGGCACCCGGACTTCACCGTCCGCGCCACTCTGAATCCCGCCAAGGACGTCATCACTGGAATCTCACAGGGCGCACGCGAATACTTGAGAAAGCATGGCCTGCCGCGCCCCGCGCTGACGCCGAACCCGCGAATGGGCACACCCCCCGGGGCGGAGATCAACGCAAAATACATCAACCCGCAGTTCGCCGAGGAGAACGGCGCCGAGCCGAACCAGGAGTACACAGAGGGCTGGGAATACCTGAAGCTGCACAAGTTCACCAAGCCTGACAGCCCCCAGTGGGATCGAATGCACCTCATACCACGACAGGTGGGAGGCCCCGCAAAGACCGGCAACTTCGTCCCCGCCCTCAACAGCGTCAATGCTCCTTTCTACGACAGCTTCGAGAAGCATGCTGCCCATGCCTTCGGATCCGCCATGAAGGCCGGAACCACGGGATCAGCAGCAGACGTCAAACCTCCGGTCGTCGGCTGGTACACGGTCAACCTGACGCGTTGGGAAGGCAAGTCCCCGCACCCTTACCCCGGGAGCCCCGGGCCCCGCGAGGCGTATGCGAAAGGTCATTACCCACCTGGGTTCCCGAAGAATTTCACGGCCTCCTGGGGCATGTACCAAAGGAAGCCGAACGCGTCCGGGTCGAACCATGCCGACTGGACCAAGCTCGGCCCCAAGGACCGTAAGACCCTCTATATCGACAGACCGCCTCTGCCAGGCGCCGCACCGGCCACAATAAACATCAACAAGTGCACCGAGAGCGAAATAAGGAAGGCCCTTGACAGGTCTCCCGAGTTCCACAAGGCGGTCAAAGAGATACGCGAGAAAGAGCGCAAGAAGGGTAATCCGCAGCCGTTCACGGACATCACGGACCTGCACAACAAGCTCAAGACGTACAGAAGTGACGCCGGAAAATCTCTCTACAGCCTCGACAGCGCGATGGTACAAGTCGAACTGCGATTCAACGCCGGACACTTCTCCTTCTGATCTGCACCGCAGCGAACAGGGACGGGACCATGGTTTCACTCACACCGAACGAGCAGCGACACGTCACTTCTCTGGCTGAGATCCGCAACTGTCCCGTCATCGAGTCGGAGTGCAGCGACGAGGAACTCTCCATGCCGCTGTCCGACATCCTCGCCGAGGAGTACAACAGCGACTGGGAAGGTGTGATCTTCAGCGGAGCCATGCAGGCCTGCTCCTTGCGCTTCGCCGAACTCGGCGCCGTCTGGAGCACGGTGGGCAACTCACCGACAATCAAGGGCGAGTTCAATCTGGTTAATTTTCACCATGCTCTTCAAGTCAGCGATCCAGGCACGAGCAGGGGCGTGACAGATTTCCAACGAAGCTTCCTGAGCCAACTGTGTCCGATCGACCGGACGCCGCGATCAGGCGCGGGAATGCAGACATACATCCGCATGCAAGCCGATGTGGACGACCTCGAACTCTGGTACAGCGACATCGCCGACATCGAGCAGCCGCCCTATCCGCCAGGGTTCATCAAACTCGACATCAACTACTGCCAATACCTCGAGGCTCTTCTCCTCACGAAGGGCACGTACGGCTGGCAGTACCTGTTCGCGGACGTCTCTCTCGCCAGTGGCGAGTTCACAAGTAAGGGAAATTACCTCAAGAACATGCTCCAGGTGTTTCCCGACCTGTTTCCGGAGCATGACTATTCTTCGCTCGTGCCCCGCCTGGAGGCCCGCCTGTGACCCGCTACCCCGACATCCCCAAGCCCATCCGTTCCGGCATCGTCGTCGTCGACCCCGACCGCGGCACGCCCCAGCGCATCATCGTGCTCCAGTTCAACCCCGACACCCTGGAGCGAAGTCTCGCCCCGCAGGCCGCCGGAGGGACCGGTGATGCCGGTGGGGGCGGGAGTGGGAGCGGGGACCGGAACGAGGCTTTGCGGCTCAAGGGGCCGGCGCAGGAGACCTGGAAGTTCACCGCCGAGATCGACGCCACCGATCAGTTCGAGGTCGCCGCTCCCGACGGGATCCATCCCGAGCTCGCGACCCTCGAGATGCTCGTGCATCCGACGACCGCGCAGTTGCGGGAGGCCTCCCGGCTGACGAAGAAGGGGACCATCGAGATCAGCCCGATCGAGATGCCGCTCACCCTCTTCACCTGGGGCAGCAAGCGCGTCATGCCCGTGCGGCTCACCGAGTTGAGCGTCAACGAGTCCGCGTTCGACGTGAACCTCAATCCGATCCGGGCCTCGTTGAGCATCGGCATGAAGGTGCTGAGCGTCAGTGATCTGCCGGCCGGGCACCGCGGGGCCGATCTGTACATGGCGCATCTGGCGCAGAAGGAGCGGCTCGCCCGGGCCGCTCGCAGCGGCGGCGGGCTCGCCGCGCTGGGCATCGGCGGGCGCGGCGGCGTCCTGGGGAGGAGCTGAAGGCCATGGCAGACATCGAGCCGTACGACAGCGCCCTGGACGCCATACCCGGCGCCCACCCCTACCCGCGGTCGAGCCGCTACCACGACGCCGAGATCGGGGTGCACCGCGCGGAGGACGGGACCGAAGTGCGGTACGCCAAGCGCCGGTTGCTGCCCCCCGTCGGCCGCACGGGCGACGACACCGCGCCGCACACCGTAAGCAGCGGTGACCGTCCCGATCTGCTCGCCCAGCGGTACATCGGCGACCCGGGCCAGTGGTGGCAGATCGCGGACGCCAATCCCGTGCTGGATCCGGCCGAGCTGACCGCCGAGGCGGGCCGGGAGATCCGGGTTCCGCACGCCGGCGGGTTCCCGGCGCCGGGAGACCGGTATGTCTGAGCAGCCCGTCGGGCGGGGGCCCATCCACATCACCCTCGAGACGGGTCCGCGCCTGACCCGGCCGGTTCCGCCGGAGGTCATGGAGGCGCTGTTGTCGGCGCAGATCACCGCGACCGCCGGGGAACGCAGCGGCTTCCAGCTGGCGTTCGACCTCACCAAGCGGGGTGCGCTGTCGCAGCGTCTGCTGCCGGAGGGGTTCTTCGATCCGAAGACCAGGGTGATCCTCTCGGTCAGCGTGAAGGGGACCGCCCAGGTGCTGCTGGACGGCCTGGTGGTCCGGCAGGAGGTCGGCGCCAGCAACGAGCCGGGGCATTCGACGCTCACGGTGACCGGTGAGGACCTGACCATCCTGATGGATCTGGAGGAGCGGACCGACCGCTATCCGAACCAGCGCCCCTCCCAGCGGGTCGGCCGCATCCTCGCCAAGTACGCGGACTACGGCATCGAACCGCGCGTGTTCCAGGAGAAGATCGAGCAGCCGCCGCGGGAGCAGCTGCGGGTCGAGTACCAGACGGGGACGGACCTCGCCTACGTCAACGAGTTGGCGCGCGCCAACGGCTACGTCTTCTTCCTGGAGCCGGGTCCGCGGCCCGGTCGCTCGACCGCCGTGTGGGGTCCGGAGATCCGGATCGGGGACCGGCAGCACGCGCTCAACGTCAACATGGACGTCAACTCGACCGTGGACCAGCTGACGTTCGCGTACGACGGGACCGCGCGGGAGGAGCCGCAGGCCCGCGTGCAGAACCCGGCGACCCGCGACTCGGTGCTGCTGCCGCAGCCCGACATCGGGCCGCTGCGCCCGCCGCTGGGCCGGCGGGCGACGCCGGCGCTCAAGCGCCGGACGCTGTCGGGCACGGCGAAGAAGGAGTCCGAGCAGGCGCAGGCGGAGCTGCTGGCGCGGGCCGCGCTGTCCGCCGACGCCATCTCCGGTTCCGGGTCGCTCGACGTCAACCGCCACGGGTACATCCTGCGGCCGCGCGAGCTGGTCGGGGTGCGCGGCGCCGGGGTGACGTACGACGGCGACTACTACGTCAAGTCCGTCACCCACAACATCAGGCCCGGCTCGTACCAGCAGAACTTCACGCTCTCGCGCGAGGGGCTTATCGCCCGGAGCAGCACCGTCCGGCCGTAGAGGCGGCCGCACAACCGGCCCCGTGGGACCGGCCGTAGGAAGGGATCAGGGAAACAGCGCATGGCTGCAGGAGGGAACAACCGGTTCCTCGGCAAGTTCCGGGGGCGGGTGGTGAGCAACGACGATCCGCTGAGGATCGGCCGGGTCACGGTCAACGTGCCGGACGTGCTGGGGGGCGAGACCTCCACGTGGGCACTGCCCTGTCTGCCGTTCACGGGCCGGGGGTCGGGACAGTACGTCGTGCCCGCCGAAGGAGCAGGCGTATGGGTGGAGTTCGAGCAGGGGGATCCGAGCTACCCGATCTGGACGGGGTGCTGGTACGGGGAGAGCGGGGAGCTGCCGCCGGACGCGCTCACGGGCGGCCCGGCGCACCAGAACGTGGTGATCCAGACCTCCGACAAGCACAAGTTCGTGATGGGTGACGTGCCGGGGGGCAACGGGATCCGGCTCCAGGCCGCGAGCGGGGCGTACATCCAGGCCGACGAGAAGGGCGTGACCATCGCCAACGGTCAGGGCGCGTCGGTGGTCCTGCGCGGAGCCGAGGTCGACATCAACGACGGCCGGCTGATCGTGCCGGGCAAGCAGTGACCACCGCGTACGGCAGCGACCACACAACGGGGAGAGAAGTCTTGTCCGGACACTCCGGGAACTCGGGCGTCTGCATCAGCGCCGCCTCGGCGATGCACTGTCCGCACGGCGGCCGGGTGTTCGCCGCGTCGGCGGCCGGTGCGGTGCGCGTCGACGGGCATCCCGTTCACACGGCCTCCGACGTGTTCGCCGTGAGCGGCTGCGCGCACACCGTGGACGGTGTGCCGCAGCCCTGCACCAGCGCCCGTTTCGATCCGCAGGCCAGGGGCGTGCTGGTGGACGGCGTGCCGGTGCTCCTGGACACGACGGCCGGGCAGTGCTTCGGCGCCGCGCTCGTGCCGCAGGGACCGGTGGTCGTCTCCGCCGGACGACAGGGAGTGATGTGCCGATGAGGGCCGTACGCAGTGACATCGCGTTTCCGTTCCGCGGCGACCGGCGGGGGCGTACCGCGCATGCCGCGCACGACGAGCATGTGCGCGATCTGATCGAGCAGTTGCTGTTCACCAGCCCTGGGGAGCGGGTGATGCGCCCCGACTTCGGTTGCGGGCTGCTGGACCTGGTCTTCACCCCGAACAGTCCCGAACTGGCCTCCGCGCTGGAGCTGTCGGTGCAGGCGTCGTTGCAGCGCTGGCTGGGTGAGCTGATCGAGGTGGAGTCGCTGGACGTGGTGAGCGAGGAGAACGTGGTCCGGGTGTATCTGCGCTATGCGGTGCGCGCCACCGGGAGCCTGCGCGACGAGGTGTTCGAAGGGAGCGGGCCCGCATGAGCGGCGTGGAGGAGTTGGTCTGCCGCGGCGACGGCAGGCGTGGGAAGGTGCGCGCGGCGCAGCTCGGCGGCGTGGACGCGGTGGAGGTGGGTGACGACGGGCTGACGCTGACGGTCACCTTCCTCGGCAAGGCGCCGCACGGGCTGTGCCCGGAGAACATCCGCATCGACGGCGGGCGGCGGGTCACCGAAATCGAGGCCGTCGACGTCGTCGTGGAGCGGGAGGAGGACCCGGAGCTCGACGACCGGCTGCTGGTGACGCTGGACCGCACCGGGGACACCAGCCGGTATCGGCTGTCGGTGGTGGACACCGATCCTTACGGGCGGCCGGGGACGGAGCCGTTCCCCGGTTTCGACCAGCGGTACTTCTCGGCCGGGTTCACGTTCCGGCCCGAGCGCCCCACCCCGTTCGACTGCGCGGACGAGCCGGGTGAGTGCCCGCCGGAGTTCCCGGCCGCCCCCGTCGTCGACTACACGGCGCGCGACTACGACACGATCCGCCGGCTGATCCTGGACCGGCTCGCGCTGACCACCCCGGACTGGGTGGAGCGCAACCCGGCCGATCTGGGTGTCACGCTGGTGGAACTGCTGGCGCACACCGCCGACCGGATCAGTTACCAGCAGGACGCGGTCGCGACGGAGGCGTATCTCGACACCGCGCGGCGGCGCGTGTCGGTGCGCCGGCATGTGCGGCTGATCGACTATCCGATGCACGACGGGTGCAACGCCCGCGCGTTCGTCACCGTCGAGGTGGTTCGTGAACTGACCCTGCTTCCAGGGACGTTCCGGTTCGCCGCGGTCGATGTCGCGCGGCTCGGCCCGAGGGACCGGCCCGAGATCGGCACGGTGATCGACGACCGGGATCTGGCGGTCCTCGGGGAGCGCGGGTCGGTCGAGGTGTTCGAGCCGGTGGTGGCGGCCGAGCCGCTGGTGCTGCGCCCGGCGCACAACACGGTCGGTTTCTGGACCTGGGGCGGCGAGGTGTGCTCGCTGCCGAAGGGGGCGACGTCGGCGACGCTGCGCGACGCGTGGGCCGACGAGGAGTGCTCCGTCCGGGAGTTGTGTCTCGCGCCGGGCGACCTGCTGCTGATCGAGGAGGTGCGGGGGCCGGTCTCGGGCACACCCGGTGACGCCGACCCGTCGCACCGGCAGGCGGTGCGGCTCACCTCCGTCACCCCGGTGGTGGACGCCCTGTGCGACCAGCCGGTGCTGGAGGTCACGTGGGCGCAGGAGGACGCGCTCACGTTCCCGGTGTGCCTGTCCACGCGGGGCGGCAGGGACTGCGAGCCGGTGGCCGACGTGAGTGTGGCGCGCGGCAACGTGGTGCTCGTCGACCACGGGCGTTCCCTGACCTTCTGCGAGGGCACGGCGGAGACGGTGACCGTGCCGGCGGAGACGGCCGTCCTCGGCTCGTGCGATCCGTCCGGCTTCGGCTGCCCGGACCGGGACGCGGGCAACGCGGTCGCGGACCTGATCGGTGCGCGCCTGGACCAGACGCGGCACGGCAGGCTGCTGACCGCCGCTCAGATACGGGAGTTGTTCGCGGTCGTCGGACAGGACGCGACGGGCCGGGCCGGTCTCGGTCTGGAACTGGCGGGCCGGCGGCGCGAGAAGGTCGTGCCGGGCACCGCGTACGAGCAGGCTCAGGCGCTGGAGACGCTGCTGGCGCAGGTCGTGTATCCGGGTATCCGCCCGCGGTTCCGTCCGGTGCTGCACCACTCCCCCGTGGTCCAGTCGGTGCCGTTCCCGCTGCCGGCGCACGTGTCGGGCGGGCAGGCGGCCCGGCTGGCGGCCGTCCCGGAGCGGGTGCGGCAGCGGCTGGTGGAGCTGTGGCGCAGCGCCCGTGACCGCGACGGTCTGACCGAGGCGGAGATCGCCGAGCTGACCATCCTGTTCGGGCTGAAGGTGCTCGAACGGCTGGAGCTGCGCCGCCGCCCGGTGCCCGCCCTGCGGGAGCTGCTGCACCGCGCTGACCGGCTGCTGGCCGCGAAGCTGCGGCGGCTGGAGGTGCTGACGGCCCGGGCCGGGGCGGGCGCGGTCCTCGACGGCGGGATCGCCTGGGAGGTCGCGCACACGTGGGGTCCGGCGTACGCGGCGGGCCTGCACCCGGACGAGCCGGAGCTGCGCGGTCCCGCGGCGGCCCTCGGCCAGGACCCGCGTCAGGCGCTGCCCGCGGTGCGGGTGGTCGACGCCGAGCGGGACGAGGAGTGGACGGTGCGGCGTGACCTGCTGGCGAGCGGGAAGCGGGACCGGCACTTCGTCGGGGAGCTGGAGGACGACGGCCGGATCGCGCTGCGGTTCGGCGACGGGCGGCACGGGGCGCGGCCGCGGCCGGGCACCCGGCTGGAGCTGCACTACCGGCTGGGCGGCGGCACGGCGGGCAACGTGGGCGCGGAGGCCATCAACCACCTGGTGCTGTGCCGGGATCCGCGGGCGGCGGAGGCGGGCGAGGCGATGCCGGTGGCCGGGGTGCGCAATCCGCTTCCGGCGGTGGGAGGCACCGAGCCGGAGCCGCTGGAGCAGGTGCGTCAGCTCGCGCCGCTGGACCTGCGGCGTGCGCGGCTGCGCGCGGTGACCGCCGACGACTACGCCGCTCTGGCGTCGGCGCTGCCGGGCGTGCAGCGGGCGGCGGCGGAGATCCGCTGGACGGGCAGTGTGCAGGAGGCCCATGTGGCCGTGGACGCCCTGGGCGCGGGTGAGCCGTCGCAGCGGCTGCTCGACTCGGTCGCGTACGCGCTGGAGGGCTACCGGCGCATCGGGCACGACCTGGTGGTCGGCCCGGCGCGCATGGTGCCGCTGGACATCGCGCTCCAGGTGTGCGCGGCGCCCGGCCATCAGCACGGGCAGATCCTCGCCGAGCTGCACCGGCTGCTGGGCAGCCGGCGGCTGCCCGGCGGGCGGCTCGGCTTCTTCCACCCCGACGCGCTGTCGTTCGGCGAACCGGTGCGGCTGAGCCGCCTGGTGGCCGCGGCGGCGGCGGTGCGGGGCGTGGAGAGCGTACGGGTGACCAGGCTGGCCCGGCTCTTCGACGCCGGACCCGCGCAGGAGACGGACGACACGGCACTGGAGGCAGGCGTGCTGCGGCTCGGCCCGCTGGAGATCGCGCGTTGCGACAACGACCCCGACCGGCCCGAGAACGGGCTGCTGTCCATCGAGATCGGCGGAGGTGCGCGATGAGCGGCACGTGCGGCTGCGGCTGCGGCGGGCACGACGAGCGCCGCGCCCCGCGGGCCCTGTACAACCCCCCGGGCCGGGACGCGCTGGACTACCGCGTGGGTGAGTACGGTTCGTTCCTCGCGGCCATGCTGGACCGGCTTGCCTCGCCCGCCTATCCGGCGCTGCGCGGGCTGACGGTCCGCACTCCGGACGATCCGGCGATCGGGCTGCTGGACGCGTGGGCGGTGGTCGGTGATCTGCTGACGTTCCATTCGGAGCGGATCGCGGACGAGGCGTACCTGCGCACCGCGAACGAGCACCGCTCGCTGGCGCTGCTGGGCAGGCTGGTGGGGCACCGGCCGCGGCCGGGCATCGCGGCGGACACGCATCTCGCCTACACCCTGGACCGGGATCCGCGGGAGCCGGAGCTGTCGGTGGTGATCCCCCGGGGCGCGCGGAGCAACAGCGTGCCCACCTCCTCGGACGAGCAGTCGCAGGTCTTCGAGACGAGCGAGGACCTGGTGGCGCGGGCGGCGTGGAACGAGCTGGCGGTGCGCCGGCGCAGGCCCTCGCCGCTCACGCCCGACGATCTCGTGCGGCGGTCGGAGATCTTCGTGGCGGGTACCTCCACGGGGCTGAACACGGGTGACCGGCTGCTGTTCGTGTTCGCCGGTGAGGAGGGCGGGCCGGCGGGGCAGCGGCTGCTGCTGCCGGTCGCGCGGACCCGGGTGGACCGCGACGACGACGTGACCGCGATCGCGCTGCCCCGGTCCGCTCCGCCCACGCTCGGCGAGCTGGTGGACGAGCTGCGCCGGTGGATCACGGAGGACGACCGGGCGACCGAGGACGGTGATCCGGCGCCGGACAACCCCAATCCGCGTCCCGTCAGCCGGTACATCGAGGAGTTCGACGCGCAGGTGCTCGCGCCGCTGCGGGCCGGCCTCGACGACGTCGCCTCGCCCGCCGCGTTCGCGTCGCTGCTCGCCGGTCCGCACGAACGGCTCGCCGAGGCGCAGGCGGTGGCCGCGGCACACGAGGACGTGGCGGCCTGGTTCGAGCAGTTGGAGGCCGTGGTCGGCGATCTGCGCGAGCGCGCGGCCGATCTGGAGCCGTCCCGGCCGGCACCGCGTCCGGAGGAGCAGGTGTCCGGCGGCGCCGCGGCGCTGCGGGCGCTGGGCGCGGTGCTTCCCGCGCTGCGGACCCGTGACGTGAGGCCGGGCACGGGAGCCCGGTCTCTGCCCGAGGACCGGCTTCCGGCCGCCGGGTCGGAGCTGGGGGCGCAGCTGCTGTCGGCTCTCGATCCGCGGGTGGCGGACGGGATGTACGCGGCGTGGCGGCGGTCCGCACCGACCGCGCCCGCGCTGCTGAGCGAGCTGCAGGCGATGCGGGTGACGGCGGCGCCGTTCGGAGCGACGGCTCCGCTGCGGCCCGTGCAGGACGAGCGCGGCCGGGTGGTCCGGCAGGCGGACTGGCCGTTGACGGGCGCGGCCCTGACGACGATGAGGGTCGTGTACGACCCGTCGGGGCGGGTGCCGCAGCGTGCCGAGTTCCAGCACACCGAGACGGGGTCGTCGGTGCAGGTGTCCGAGAACCTGCCGGCGGAGAAGTCGTTCGAGCTGGGGCCGGGCAGGATCACGCTGCGCACGCGGTCGGGCCAGGACCACGATCTGAGCTGGCTGAGCAGGCGGCCCGCGGACTCCCAGGAGCCGGGTGTGACGGCCCAGCTGTCGGACGGCCTGCCGGAGCGGACGCTGTTCGTGTCCCGTCCCGGTGAGGACGGCCGCGTGCACGTGGCCGTGCAGAACGGCGAGCCGGTGAACTGGCGGCTCGCTCCGGGCGAGCGCCGCCAGGTCCGGCACGGCGGGATGGAGCTGACCGTGAGCTACACGGTGGGCAGCGAGCCGGCGAACGTCGTCGTCGGCATCGCGACGGTGCCGGAAGCGGTGAACCGTCATGTGCTGCCGCTGGACTCGGTGCAGGACTCGGTGACGGTCGGCAGCTGGGTGGCGATCGAGCGTCCCCGCAAGGGCGCGGAGGGGCCGGACGGGATTCCCGGTGACGCGCGGCTGAGCTTCGTCACCACGCGGGTGACGGCGGTGCGTACGGCCGTGTACACCAACTACGGCATCACCGGCCGGGGCACGGAGCTGACGCTGGCCGACCCGTGGCTCGACGAGCACGACGTGCTGCTGTCCAACGTCCGCGACACCACGGTGCACGCGGGCGGCCAGTCCCTGCGGCTCGCGGGCGAGCCGCTCGGCGAGGACGTGCACGGCGACGAGATCGAACTGGCGGAGCTGTACGACGGGTTGCGTCCGGGACGTCACCTGGTGGTCTCCGGGGAGCGGACGGACGTGCTGCCGCGGTCCCCGGCGGCGTCGGGGGTCATGGGCACGGAGCTGGTGGTGATCGCGGACGTGGAGCAGGTGGTCGACCGGCGTCTGCCGGGCGACCACGTGCACACCCGGCTGTCGCTGACGTCGAAGCTGGCCTACCGCTACCGCCGCGACACGGTGCGCGTGCTGGGCAACGTGGTGCCGGCGACGCACGGCGAGAGCCGTGACGAGCCGATCGGCAGCGGGGACGCGAACCGGCCGAACCAGACGTTCGCCCTGTGGCAGTCGCCCCTGACGTGGCTGCCCGCGGACACCCCTTTGGGGGCGACGCCCGTGCTGGAGGTCCGTGTCGACGGACTGCTGTGGCACGAGGTGGACTCTCTCGCCGGGCGCGGCCCGACCGAGAGGGTGTACGTGACGGGCACGACGGCCGACGGCCGTACGACGGTGACGTTCGGCGACGGGGTGCACGGGGCGCGCCTGCCCAGTGGCAGCGAGAACGTCCGCGCCCGCTACCGCTTCGGCACGGGGCGCGCGGCCAACGTCAGGGCGAACCGCATCACCCAGGCCGTCACGCGGCCGCTGGGCGTCACCGGGGTCACCAATCCGCAGCCCGCGTCGGGCGGCGCGGACGCCGACGGGCCTTCGCTGACCCGCCGCACGGTGCCGCTCGCGGTGTCAGCGCTCGACCGGCTGGTGTCGGTCGCGGACTACGAGGACTTCGCGCGGTCGCGGGCCGGGATCGGCCGGGCGGTGGCGCGGGAGGTCTTCGACGGCCGCCGGCGGGTGCTGCACGTGACGGTCGCCGGGGTGGACGACATCCCGGTCGCCGGGGACTCCGACGTGCTGCGCGCCCTGCGCTCCTCGCTGGCCGAGTACGGCGACTCGCGGTTGCCGGTGCGGGTGGACGTGCGGGAGCTGGTGCTGCTGCTGATCGCGGCGAAGGTGAAGGTCGCGCCGGACCACAGCTGGCGGGTGGTGGAGCCGAGGCTGCGGCAGGCGCTGCTGCGGGAGTTCGGGCCCGGCCGGCGCGAACTGGGCAGTCCCGCCCGGCTGTCGGACGTGCTGGCGACGGCGCACCGGGTGCCGGGCGTCGACTACGTCGACGTGGACGTCTTCGGCGGGGTCCCGGCGTCGGTCACGCCCGAGGGCCTGACCCGGCTCGCGGAGGGGCTCGCCGAGGTGCGGCCGACGGTCCCGGCACGGCTCGCCGCGTACGACGAGGACGTGCACCGCGTCACCGCCGGCGAGGGCGAGACCCTGACCGAGGTGGCGGCCCGGTACGGCATCCCGCTGTCCGAACTGCTGCGCCTCAACCCGGACGTCACCGACACACGGCGGCTGGCGAAGGGGCGCGCGGTGTGCGTCTTCCGCGGGGTGCGCCCGGCCCAGCTCGTCCTGCTGTCCCCGCACGTGGCGGACACGCTCATTCTCACGGAGGTCACCGCATGAACACGTACGAAAGGAGCGCCGCATGAGCAGGGAACCGGACGGGCTCGCGGAGCTGCTCCCCCAGTGGCACCGGCTCCGGGACGCCGAGGCCGGAGAGCCCCTGCGGGCACTCCTCGCGGTGATCGCCGAGCAGGCCGATCTGGTGCGCGACCGCGTCGAGCAGGGCTACGAGGACCTGTTCGTGGAGACGGCCGCGCCCTGGGTGCTGCCGTACATCGGCGACCTGGTGGGCTACAGGCCGCTCCCCGGTTACGAGAGGGTGCGCACCGACGGGCTCGGCGACGCGGGCCGGGACGCCTCGCGCGGCGCTCTCGCCGAGGCCCTCGCGCCGCGCCGGGACGTGGCGGCCACGGTCGCCAACCGGCGCCGCAAGGGCACGCTGCACCTGCTGGAGGAGCTGGCGCAGGAGGTCGCGGGGTGGCCGGCGCGTGCCGTGGAGTTCTCCCGGCTCGTCTCCCACCACCAGCCGGTGAAGCTGTACGGGTCCGGACCGGCGGCCGCGGATGTGCGCCGGGCCGGGCGGGGCCGGCTCGCCGACGTACGGGAGGGCGCCGAACTGGACCTGGCGGGCGGCCCGTTCGGGAATGCCGCACGGTCGGTGGACGTGCGCAGGGCGGGCTCCGCGCGCCGCACGGGCGGGTACACGCCGGCGGGGGTGGGCCTGTTCGTGTGGCGGCTGAAGCCGTACCGCCTCAGCCGGACCCCGGCCTACTGCATCGACCGTGCGCGCAGTCTGTACACGTTCTCGATCCTCGGCAACGACGCCCCGCTGGTGACGCGTCCGGTGCCGGAGCCGTCGGCCACGCACATCGCGACGATCGACAACGTGCCCGCGTACATCCGGCGCCGGCAGCTCGCCGACCGGCTCGCGGACCACTACGGGCCGGGCAAGAGCTTCACCATCTGGCGGGACGGCCAGGACGAGCCGGTGCCGATGTCGGACATCGTCGTCGCGGACCTGTCGCAGTGGCGCTACCGGCCGCGGCGCGGGCAGGTGGCGGTGGACCCGGTGCTGGGACGGATCGCGTTCGGGTCGCGTTCGGCGCCCAGGCAGGGTGTGTGGGTGACGTACCACTACGCGTCCGGCGACGACATCGGCGGCGGCGAGTACCCGCGCGAGCGGGACACCTCGCCGGCGGCGAGGGTCTACCGGGTGGGTCCCGGCGGCGGCCACCAGAAGATCATGGACGCGTACGAGGAGTGGCGCGAGGACCGCAGGGCGGGCCGGTGCGGGCCCGAGGGCGTCATCGAGATCACGCACAGCGGCGCGTACCAGGAGCAGCTGGACTTCGATCTGGAGCGCGGCGACCGGCTGGAGCTGCGGGCGGCGGAGGGCTGCCGTCCGGTGATACGTCTCCTCGACTGGTACAGCAACCGTCCCGACGCGCTCAACATCCGGGCGCGGGAGGAGGGCCGCGGCGGCGAGGCGCCGCGCATCGTGCTGGACGGTCTGCTGGTCACCGGCCGCGGCCTGCATGTGAGCGGCCCGGTGGGCGCGGTGGTGCTGCGGCACTGCACGCTGGTGCCGGGCTGGTCCCTGGAGCCCGAGTGCGATCCGCACTCGCCCGAGGAGCCGAGCCTGGTCCTGGAGCGGACGACGGCGTGCGTGCAGATCGAGCACAGCGTTCTGGGCACGATCGAGGTCATCGGGGACGAGGTGAACCACGATCCGCTGCCGATCCACATCCGGGACAGCATCCTGGACGCCACCGGTCACGACCGCGAGGCGCTGTCCGCTCCGGACTGCCGGCTCGCGCACGCGGTCCTGCACGCCCACCGCACCACCGTGATCGGGGAAGTGCACACGCACGCCGTGGAGATCGGCGAGAACAGCGTCTTCACCGGGCAAATGCGCGTCGCCCGGCGCGGCATCGGCTGCCTGCGGTACTCGTACGTGCCGCCGGGCTCCCGCACCCCGCGCCGGCACCGCTGCCAGCCGGACCTCGCGGGCGGTGAGCCGGTCCGTCCGCTCTTCGCGAGCGAGCGGTACGGCACGCCCGCGTACGGCCGGCTCGCCGGCGCGTGCCCGCCACAGATCCGGCGCGGCGCCGACGACGGCTCCGAGATGGGCGTCTTCCACGACCTGTACGAACCGCAGCGCGAGGACAGCCTGCGGGCCCGGCTCGCCGAGTACACCCCGGCCGGTACCGACGCCGGGATCATCCCCGTCACCTGACACGACTTTCACGACTGCCTGAACTTCCCGAGGGGGACCCCAACTCATGCACGCAGACATCTCCCGCGTCACCTTCCGGCCGGAGAGGCACTACTCGGCGGTGATCGCCCAGCAGGGCCGGGTCCAGCTGGACGCGGACGCCAACGAGCAGACGGCGATCCAGCTGCACCGGGCCCGGACCGTCGCCCGCGACCTGATCGGGCAGCACGGCGGCCCCGAGGGCGCGACCGGATTCGCCATCCAGTTCCTCGGCGGCAGCCGGGAGCTGGACGACCTGGCCATCGGCGGCGGCCGCTACTACGTCGACGGCATCCTCGTCGACGCGACCCGCCCCGCCCCGGGCGTACCGGTCACCGAGCAGGCCGTGGACGGCGAGGCCGCCGGCAGTCCCGCGCCGCCGACGACCTGGACGTACTGGGACCAGCCGGACGGCTACCGGGACCCGGAGCGGCCCGGTGACCGGCTGCCCGCCCAGTTCCCGTACCTGGCGGCGCTGCGGGTGTGGGAGCGCGTCGTGACCGCGGCCGAGGACCCGCTGCTGCGTGAGGTCGCGCTCGGCTCGGCCATGCCGGACACCGCGGCGCGGGTGAAGGTGGTCTGGCAGGTGGTTCCGGTGCCGGGATCGGAGCTGGAGCTCGCGGACGGGGCGACGAAGGACCAGGTGCGGGCCGCGTTCGACCAGTGGGCGGCGGCGCAGGCTCCGACGGCGCGGATGGCGGCGCGCAGCGAGCGTCCGGACCGCGCGAACGAGGACCCGTGCCCGGTGCCGCCGGACGCCCGCTACCGCGGACCGGAGAACCAGCTGTACCGCGTGGAGATCCACGAGGGCGGGGCGGCGAAGGACGCGACGTTCAAGTGGTCGCGGGAGAACGGGTCGGTGACCTTCCCCGTCGACGAACTGGACGGGACGTGGGTGGAGTTGGCGTCGCTCGGCGGCGACGACAAGCTCGACCTGAACGTGGGTGACTGGGTCGAGTTCACCGACACCGCGTACACCAGCCGCCGCGAGCCGCAACCGCTGCTGCGGGTCGAGGAGCTGGACCTGCCCGGCCGCCGGGTGAGGCTGTCGGACGAGCCGCACCCCTCGGTGGGCCGGCGTCCCGAACTGAACCCGTATCTGCGGCGCTGGGACCACCGGCCGCCCACGGGCCGCGGCAAGGCCGGCGCGTCGAGGACACGCGGCGGGGCGCTGCGCCTTGAGGAGGGTGTCTGGCTGCCCCTGGAGGACGGGGTGTTCGTGTACTTCGAGCCCGGACGCGCCTACCGGTCGGGGGACTTCTGGACCGTGGCGGCGCGTACGGCGACCGGCGACGTGGAGTGGCCGACGGACAGCGCGCGGCGTCCGCTGCTGCGTTCGCCGCAGGGCGTCGAGGTGCACTACGCGCCGCTGGCGTGGGTGCTCGGTGAGGGGTCGGTCGCCGATCTGCGGCAGTCCTTCGGATCGTTGGCGGCGCCGATCCCCGCGGCCGACGCCGAGGCGCTGGCGGCCGAGGCGAGCGCGGAGGAGGAGGCCGTGGCGGCGGAGCGTGCCGCGCAAGGCGGTTCGGCGGACGCGGAGACCGGGCAACACGATCAGGGACGGCCGGAGAACTGACGGACTCCTTGGGAAGGAGCACCACCATGGCGACACCCCTGTCGGCCGACAGATTACTGAAGGCGCTGCGCAACGAGGGACTGCGGGTGGTCGAGCACCGCAGTTGGCGCACGCACAACCGCAACCACAAGGGACCCTGGG
This sequence comes from Streptomyces sp. NPDC049597, assembly GCF_040675505.1. Taxonomy (NCBI): domain Bacteria; kingdom Bacillati; phylum Actinomycetota; class Actinomycetes; order Kitasatosporales; family Streptomycetaceae; genus Streptomyces; species Streptomyces sp. NPDC049597. The sequence goes on along the minus strand of NZ_JBFAOY010000044.1, from coordinate 9,924 downwards.
GCCCGGTGAACGGCGTGATGATCCATCACACCGTGACGAAGGGCACCGAGAGCTCCGTCGAGCTCTGCTACAACGGCCACTCCAGTCTGCCGGGGCCGTTGTGCCACGGTGTCATCGCGAAGGACGGCACCGTCTACCTGGTCGGCAACGGCCGCGCCAACCATGCGGGACTGGGCGACGACGACGTCCTGCGCGCGGTCGTCAACGAGTCGGCGCCGCTGCCCGCCGACAACGAGGCCAACACCGACGGCAACCGGCACTTCTACGGTTTCGAGTGCATCAACCTCGGCGACGGCAAGGACCCCTGGCCCGCGGCGCAGCTGGAGGCCGTCGAGAAGGCGGCCGCGGCGATCTGCCGGGCGCACGGCTGGTCGCACCGCTCGGTGATCGGGCACAAGGAGTGGCAGCCGGGGAAGGTCGATCCGCGCGGGTTCACGATGGACTCGATGCGCAGCCGGATCAGGGAGCGGCTGGGCGGCGATCCGGACGGCCCGGCGACGCCGCCGCCGGCTCCGCGGTACGAGCCGTTCCCGGGCGCCGCGTTCTTCCAGGTGGGCCGGCGCAGCCCGGTCATCACGGCGATGGGCAGGCGGCTGGTCGCCGAGGGATGCGGCCGCTACGAGGTGGGTCCGGGCCCGGAGTGGACCGAGGCCGACCGCAAGTCGTACGCGGCGTGGCAGCGCAAGCTCGGCTACTCGGGCAGCGACGCGGACGGCATTCCGGGCAGGACGAGCTGGGACAAGCTGAAGGTGCCCAACGTCTGACGTGGCCGTGGCGGCGGCCGCGCACCCTGGGGGTGGGCGGCCGCCGCCCTGTGTCAGGTGCGGCTCGCGGTGCAGTCCGCCGGGGTGGGCCTGCCGGTGGGCCAGGCGAGCCCGACGAAGCGGATGCGGCCGGGGGCGTCGGGTGCGAGTTCCACGACGGAGACCGCCTTGTTGTACGGGTTGCCGTAGTTGTCGAGACAGATCCAGCCGCTCGCGCCGTCCACCTTGCCCATGCCGTGCAGCCGCAGCCAGGAGTCGCTGATGCGGCTGAGGCCGGGGATGACGGGGTCGCCGTCGTCGCGCATCCGGATGGCGGTGACGGCGGTGAGGCCGGCGTCGTAGAAGGTGATGGTCCGTGAGTCGGTGAGTTCCACCTGGCCGATGTCTCCGACCGCCTTGCTGTGCGCGAGGTCGGCGAGGGTGCGGTAGGCGGCCGCGGAGCCGCCGGTGGCGGGGGCCTGCGGTCCGGTCCAGGCGTCGGGGTGGGCGACGGCCGCGTACTGGAGGGTCACGCCCTTGCGGAAGGCGTTCCAGTCGAGCAGCTTGTCCGAGGAGAGCGTGGAGGCGCCGGAGCCGGTGATGACGGTGTACTTCTTCTCGGTGCAGCCCCGGTTGCCGAGTTCGTTGACGAACTGCCGCAGCTGGACGGGACGTCCGGCGAAGTAGATGACCCTGGCGGCCGAGGTGCAGATGGTGTCGACCATCTGGTCGAAGGCGTTGGCGGTGGTGCCTTCCTCGTGGAACTCGTCGGGTGCGCGGTACTGCTCGGGTGCGCGCGGCGATCCGAGGGTGCGTTCGGCGAAGGCCCGCTTGAGGGCGTCGACGTAGTTGTCGCCGGTGCGGATGTCCTCGACCACCAGGGTGTGCTTCGGGTCGATGTCCTTGTTGAAGTGGGACAGGGCCTTGGCCTGGTCGGTGGTGGTGGGCACGACCCGGGCGAGGCCGGGGTAGGCGTCGGGCCGTTCGGGGCTGTTGCCGGAGTCGTCGGCGGTGATGGGGCCGCCGACGACGGGGATGCCGCGCTCCCGGGTGAGGTAGCCGATGGCCGCCTGGGTGGTGGCCGTGGAGACGTCGAAGCCGATCACGGCCCGGAGGTTGTCGGTCGGGGACTCGGACATCTCGCCGAGCTGTTCGGCGACGGGCCTCCAGTGGGCGTGGCTGCGGCCCGGGTTGGCGAGCAGGAGCCGGATCGCGGGCTTCTTGCTGTTGGAGTCGTGGTTGGCGCGGTACTGGGCGAGGTAGGCGCCCTGCACCTCGTGCAGGGTCTTGTCCTGTTCGAAGGCCTGGGCGGGCGCCATGGGCAGCATCACCGCGACGGACACGTGTGGTTCGTCAGCGATGCGATCGTTCTCCGCCTTGATCCGTGCGCTGACCTCCTTGAGGTTGGCGGCGAAGACGTAGCTGCCGTCGGTGACGCCCGTGCACTCCCTGCTTCCCTCGGGGCCGCGTTCCTCGATGCCCTTGCCGCAGGCCGGATCGGGTCCTAGGACGACGATGCCGGTCCACACGGCCGCGCCGAGGACGGCGAGGGCGACGACGAGGGCGGCCGCCTTGGTGAGCGGTCCGCCGGGGAGTCTTCGGATGAACGAGGTCATGACGCGGCACCTTCCTGGACGGGCAGGTCGGGGGCCTGAGTACCGGCTCTCAGACGGGCCGGCCAGGCGGCGGACGCCTCGCGGTAGGGGCCGTGCGCGGCCTTGTTGCCGTACAGCGTCTCCAGCGCGATGCGGACGGTGGTCAGTTCGTCCTCCCGGGGGGCGAGGGTGAGCGGGTCGGACAGCCGCCACAGCAGGGGCACCAGCGACGCCACGGCCTCGTGGTGGGGGCCGGGGACGTCGCTGCCACAGGCCGTGCACGACAGGGCGGGGCTCCCGGCAGGGGGCTCGTAGCCCTCGCGGGGATGGGGGGCGGCACAGATCACATTGAGCGCGGTGAGCCACTCGGCGGGCGGGGTGACGGTGAACCGGTGGTGCAGTACGCACACCACCTCGTCCACTCGGCCGAGGGCGAGGGTGTGGTGCAGGTAGGTGTCGCCGCGCGGGTCGCACAGGGAGCGCAGGCGCAGCTGGGTGTCGCGCCAGCGCTCGTGGGTCATGGTGGCGGCCAGCCGGTGCCGCAGCAGCAGGTCGAGGGCCCGGTCGCCGTCGAGGCAGGACCGGGTGCGGTAGTCGTCGGCCTCGCGGACCCGGGCGGCGACCAGGTCGCCGGAGTGGTCCTCGGGATGGGCGAAGGTCCACAGACCGCGCCGGGTGCCCGCGTCGGCCGCGGCGGACAGCAGCACCAGACGGTCCCGCAGCACGGGGTCGGGCAGCAGTTTGGCGAGGAGTGCGGGCCCGGCGTCGTCGAGCAGTTCCCGGCTGCGTATCGTGCCCGTCTCCTGGACGCGGCGGACAGCCGCGTCCGCGAGGATCCGGGCGGCGGCGGCGCGCCCACCGCTGAAGCGGGCGACGACGCGGGGCAGGTGGTCGGGGTAGTCGACGCGGCTGAGCATCTCGGCGATGTCGGCCGGTCCTACGGCGGGGATGCCGAGGACGAGGGGCCGGTCCTGCGGGACGGCGTCGCCGCCGGCCTCGCCCAGCGGCGGATGCCCCTCCCCCCTGCCGAGGAGGGTGGCCAGGGTGACGGGCCGCGTCGGGTCCTTGCCGGGGGCGTCCCAGCCGGCGTCGAGCAGGCCGAGGAAGGTGCGTCCGACGTCGGTGTGGGCGTTGTCGAGGAGCAGCAGCGGCCTGGGCTTCTTGTTGAGGCGGCGCAGCCTGCCGTAGTTGGCGTCGACGTCGTCGAGAAGGGCGGCGACGAGGTGCCTCTCGGCGGTGCGCCGGCGGTCGTCGAGCCTGCGGAACCCGCGGACGAACTGGAACAGCCGTTGCAGGGAGTCGCCCTGGTAGCCCTGGGAGCTGTGCAGCCGGCCGCCCCACCAGGCGAGCGCGCCCTTGTCCGGTTCGCTCTTGAGGAGCTGCTGGCGTGCGGTGTCGAGGACGATTCCGGCGATGGAGTCGAGGCCGGGGACGGCGGACAGGACCTGCGGGAGGTTGTCGCTCACGACGTCGAACCAGCGGCCGAGGCTCTCCCTGCGGCGGCGCACGTCGGGGTCCTCGGCGGTGATGAAGGTGCGCAGGTCGGCCTCGGCCCGCCGCAGGTCGGGGGGCCGCACATCGGTCTCGTCGCTGTTGAGGGGACGCCAGGCGGTGACGACGAGGAGGCCGAGCGACAGCCTGGGGAAGGCCATGAGACGGCCGAAGTGCCGCACGTCCAGGCCGAGTTTGTAGGCGAGCAGGTACAGCAGGTGGGTGATGTGGGAGGCGTTGGGGACCTCGTCGTCGCTGAGTTCGGCGACACCCGGCTCGCCGAATCCGGGGGCGCCGAGGTCGACGCGCGCGAGCGGCACCCGGCCGTTGTAGGCGTCGTGGACGGCCCCCAGCAGCGCGGTCTTGCCGCTGCCGCGCCCGCCGACGATCCGCACCAGGGGCGCGCCCCTCGGATAGGCGAAGGGGACCTGGTAGGCGTGCGTGGGGTGCAGTCCCACCAGCCGGGGGACGAAGTCCTCCTGCAGGGCCTGCTGACCGTACAGTGTCCCGCCCATGGCGCTCCCCCGCCTCCCCCTGCCCGCTGCGCATCATGAGATCAACTCGCCGTGCACAGAGGGAATTTACCCGACATACGCCCGCTCGGCAGGGGGTTGTGTACGCCGGTGTCACCTGCCGCTCGACCGTGACGCCGGCAGTGTGCGCGCCGACGGGCCGAGGTCAGAGCTCGCGGAGCGCCGGCAGGAGCTTCTTCCCCGCCCAGTCGAGGAACGGCCCCTGCCGGTCCCCGCCGATCTGGACGAGGGCGACCTCGGTGAATCCGGCCTCCGCGTAGGGGCGTACGGCGTCGACGAAGGCGTCCACGTCGTCGCCGCAGGGGATCTGTCCGGCGACGTCCTCGGGGGTGACGAGTGCGGTGGCCTGCTCGAAGGACTTCGGCCCGGGCAGTTCGGCGTTGACCCGCCAGCCACTGAGCGCCCAGCGGAACTGGTCGTGGGCGCGGGCCACGGCGGCGTCGCGGTCGGCGTCGTAGCAGACGGGCAGCTGGCCGATGCGGGGTTTGCCGGCGCCGCCGTACCGGTCGAAGGCGTCGAGCAGTTCCTTCTTCGGCTCGGTGGCGATCACCAGGTCGGCGTTGTTCCCGGCGACCTCGCAGGAACTCTCGCCGGAGACGGCGATGCCGATGGGCACGGGCTGTTCGGGCACGTCCCACAGTTTGGCGTCGACGACGTCGAAGTGGGGTCCGTGGTGGGAGACGTGTTCGCCGTCGAGGAGCCTGCGGATGATGTCCGTGGCCTCCTCCAGCTTCTCCAGGCGCTCGTGGGCGCTCGGCCAGCCGCCGCCCACCACGTGCTCGTTGAGGTTCTCGCCGGACCCGAGGCCGAGGCGGAAGCGGCCGTCGGACAGCAGCTGGACGGTGGCGGCCTTCTGGGCCACGACCGCGGGGTGGTAGCGGGTCGTCGGGCAGGTCACGAAGGTCATGAGCGGGATGGTCGAGGTGGCCTGGGCGGCCGCGCCGAGGACGGCCCAGGCGTACGGCGCGTGGCCCTGGGAGTCGAGCCAGGGGAAGTAGTGGTCGGAGATGACGGAGAAGTCGAAGCCGGTCGCCTCGGCGCCGGCCACGTGGCCGATGAGCTCGCGGGGCCCGGCCTGCTCGGTCATCATCGTGTAGCCGATGCGCACCATGTGCTACGCCTCCTCGTCCTTGCCGTGCCACAGCGTGGTGACGTTGCAGAACTCCCGGATTCCGTGCCCGGACAGCTCGCGCCCGTAGCCGGACCGTTTGACGCCTCCGAACGGCAGGGCGGGGTGGGAGGCCGTCATGCCGTTGAAGAAGACGCCGCCCGCTTCGAGGTCCCGCGAGAACCGCTCGATCTCGGCGTCGTCGCGGGTCCAGGCGTTGGAACTGAGTCCGAAGGGCGAGTCGTTGGCGAGGGCGACGGCCTCGTCGGCGCCGGCCACGCGGTAGAGCGTGGCCACCGGCCCGAACGCCTCCTCCCGGTGGATGCGCATCGCGTCGGTCACACCGGTGAGCACGGTGGGCTCGTAGTACCAGCCGCGGTCGCGGCCGGGCGGGCGCCGTCCGCCGCACTGTGCGGTGGCTCCCCGGGCGAGCGCGTCGTCGACGAGCTGTTCGAGGTCCTCGCGGCCCTTCTCGGTGGCGAGCGGACCCACGTCGGTGGACTCGTCCATCGGGTCGCCGACGGTCAGGTCCCGCATGGCGGCGGTGAACCGGTCGCAGAAGGCGTCGTGGACGTCGGCGTGGACGATGAACCGTTTGGCCGCGATGCAGGACTGGCCGTTGTTCTGCACGCGGGCGGTGACCGCGGTGGCGACCGCGCGGTCCAGGTCGGCGGAGGGCATGACGATGAACGGGTCGCTGCCGCCGAGTTCGAGCACCGTCTTCTTGACCTCGTCTCCGGCGACGGAGGCGACGGAGCGTCCGGCCGGTTCGCTGCCGGTCAGGGTGGCGGCGGCCACGCGCGGGTCGCGCAGGATCTTCTCGACGGCGTCAGGACCCACCAGCAGCGTCTGGAAGCAGCCTTCCGGGTAGCCGGCCCGGCGGAACAGGTCCTCCAGGTAAAGGGCGGTCCGCGGCACGTTGGACGCGTGCTTGAGCAGGCCCGTGTTGCCCGCCATCAGGGCGGGAGCGGCGAAGCGCACGACCTGCCAGAGCGGGAAGTTCCACGGCATGACGGCGAGGACGACGCCGAGGGGCCGGTAGCGCACGGTGGCGCGGGCCGCTCCGGAGTCCGTGACGTCGGCCTCCGGCGGGTGCTCGTCGGCGAGGAGTTCCTCGGCCCGGGCGGCGTACCAGCGCATCGCCTTGGCGCACTTGGCCGCCTCGGCGCGGGCGGCGGCCAGTGGTTTGCCCATTTCGGTGGTCATCGTGCGGGCGATGCCCTGCTGGTCCTGTTCCAGCAGGTCGGCGGCGCGGCTCAGCAGGCCGGCCCGCTCGGCGAAGGACGTCGTGCGATGCCTCGCGAAGGCCTCGGAGGCGAGCCGGACGCGCCGCTCGATCTCGTCGGGACCGTAGGCGTCGAAGGTCTCGAGCGTCTCCCCGGTCGCGGGATTGACGGTGGCGATGGGCATGGTCGGTCCTCCTGGGCTCGGGTGCCGGGTGGGGCGCCGGTGTGTCGGGCCGAGCCGGTCACTGATGGATGCCGCTGGTCAGCCGCAGCTGCACGTCCTTCTCCTGGTCGCCGGCCGCCATGCCCTCCTCCTGGACCTCGAAGCTGGTCGCGAGCATCTCCTTCATGCGGTCCACGGCCCAGTAGCCGCCCTGCATCTCGACCGTCACGGGTGCCGCGAGCCGTACCGGCTCCCCCTGGCCGAGGGGGTGGGAGACGTCGAACGTGGTCGTCCACACGGTCTCGTGACCCTCCATGACGTGCCGGGGCACCTCGGACTCGTCGCGGTCCGAGGGGTACGCGCGGCCGAGGGCGCGGAAGACGGCGTCCGCGTCCTCGGTGGAGCAGCCGGTGACCGTGACGACGACCGACTCCGTGTGCTCCTGTGCAGTGTTCACCGTGATTCCCGCCTTCCGTTCCTGTCCCGTGGTGGCCGACCTGTCCGCGCCCGGCGGCGCGCCCTCCCCGTCTCCTCAAGCCTCGCTCCCAGGCCGCGGCGGTGCGAGCGGGCCGGGTCCGGGCGTGGGGAGACGGCCCCCCGGGGGACGTCGGGTACCCAGGCGGCGGGCGACGATGCCTGGTCCGCGGCCGGTGAGGGGTGACAGGGACAGCGGTCGGCGGAAGATGCGGCGGGCAGACTGATGCCCGGCATGCTCGTCATCGCGATCGGCTACGGCGCCGGGCTCGGGCTGAGGAGCGCCGCCTGGCGGACCGTCGTCGTGTCGGTGGTGATCGGGGCGGGCATCGGGCTCGCGTACTCCTCGCTGCCGACGCTGATCATCGGCGCGGTCGACGCGTCGGAGACCGGGGCCGCCAACGGGCTGAACACCCTGATGCGGTCGATCGGCACGTCGGTCGATCGCGGTGATCGGCATGGTGCCGGGCCACACCTCGGTGCGCGCGGGCGCCGAGGTGCCGAGGTGCTCGGCTTCCGGCCGGCGTTCCTGATCGCCGTGGGCGCCGTGCCGGCCGGACTGGTGTATGCGGCGTTCCTGCCGTCGCGCAAGGAGGGCGGGCCGGCCGCGGCTGCTCGCGGCCGGTCCTCGGGATGCTGCCGCCGACCTGCCGTCCGGCTTCCCCGGCCACGTGCGGACGCCGGGGGCACGCCGGTGGCGTACGCCCATGTGACGCTGATCGACCGGTCCGCCCCCGCCAGGCGGGCCTGGCCGGGGCGGACGCGCAAGGGCGTTTCTCCCTCCCCGCGCCGCCCGAGGGGAGGTGTGTGCCGGCGGTGACGGCGCCCGGGGACGCGCCGCATGCGTTCAGGGCGGTGTACGAGCGGGAGGGCGCGGCGGCCGAGTACGACGTGACGCTGACGGCCACGCAGGTCGGCCAGGGCACGCCGTCCGGGCCGGCGAAGGGCTGACCAGCCAACGCGCGGGGGGCGTCCGGGCGATCCGCAGCGCGGGGCGACCGGGCGGCCCGGCGGCGGCGCGGCCGTAAGGAACGGCGTCCGCGCCGGCGCGTGCCGATGACCCGGCTCCCGCACGGGCCGGGCGAGCGGCCACAGGCAGCAGCGCCCGCTGAAGGGACACCCCGGCCCGTGGCCGCCACCGGGCGAGACCGCCCCGACGGACCGCGGGGCAGCACCGCTCTCAGGAACGGCGTCCGCCGCTCCACGGGCTCGGGCACAGGGCCCTCAGGACAAGACGTCTGTATCCGCGCGGGGCCGGCCGCGCTCGGCGGCAGTGCCGGGACGCCGGACCCAGGCGAGCAGTGTGAGGGAGGCGACGGCCGCCAGCGCGCACCAGGTGGACACGAACGCCGTTCGCCACAGCAGGGCGCAGGCCACGGCACCCGCCCCGGTGAGCACGCCGAGCAGCCGCAGGATGCGGTCCGGGGCGAGCAGCAGCGAGCCGACGGTGGCGACGAGGTAGCCGGTCAGCAGCCAGGCCGGGTACGGCAGGCCGACGGCGTAGCCGACGGTGTGGCCGCGGATGTCGGCGGTCACCGTACGGGTGGCCAGCACATGGGCGAGCACCGCCGAGGTGGCCACGCCCACGGCCACCGGTACCACCATCCGTACGCGGGCCCGCGCGGGCGCGGCGGCGAGCACGCCGAGCGGGACCCAGGCGGCGAGCACCGGCAGGGCGATGACGGCCCAGGCGGTGGTGGCGGGTCCGGCGCCGCCGCCTCCGGCCCACAGGGCGGCCTCGACGATCTGGTGGGCGCCGAGCAGCAACGGCAGTGCGGCGAGCGGCAGATCGTGCGTGCGGCCGCGGCGCACGGTCGTCGCGACGCAGGCGGCTCCCGCGGCGGCGATACCGGCACCGGCGGCGAGGTCGGCCGTGGCGCTCCAGCACATGGGGTCACCGTACGACGGTCGTGATCCGGACACCGGCGCGCGCTGCGCGAAGGGGAGTGATCGCGGCATGAGGGTGCCGCCGGGCGGGTCGCCGGTCGTTCTCGCGTGCCCCGGAACGTGTGGCGCAAGGGCGTTGTCAGTGCGGCACGAGATGCTTGACGGCCCGACACCTTCACGAGGGGAACCGCGAGATGAACGATCCCGAGCTCGCCGCCGCGCAGGCGTACGTACGGCTTCTGCAGACCACCCGGGCCCTGCTCGCCGATCCACGCCGGGCCCCGACGGCGCTTCCCTTGCTGTCCGCACCCATGGCGGAGGCCGACGAGGCGCTCAGCGCGGTCGGACTGGCGGGCAACGAGGCCGGATTCTTCCGGCTCGTGGCGGACCTGCACACGACCCCCCGGCAGAACAGGAGCGCCGCCTGAGGCGGCTGCCCTTCGCCCGGCGGCCGGCCCCTGGGTACGACACCCGGGGCCGGCCGCGCGGGCTGCCGAAAAGCCGCTGTCCGTCTCACCGGACGCGGGCGTCGCCGGAGAAGCACGTGTATCGCGAAGTGACCGGCGTGACGGCCTTTCGGGCGCCCGGGCACCGTTGCCAGAAGCGCGCGGGCCCCGCCCGCCCGCGGCGGGGCCCACCGACCGCTCACCCCACGGCCAACACCCCGAGGGCGGGCGCGTCGGGCGGGCCCACCGGCCAGGCCA
>NZ_JBFAOY010000043.1:0-42180 GCF_040675505.1 Streptomyces sp. NPDC049597 | reverse complement strand
CCTTCGGTCTTGCGTTTCCGACTCTATCAGATCTTTCCGATCCGATTTCCTCGGTGCTTTCCAGTTCTTCGCTTTCGCGCTTCCCTTTCCGGCGGGCCCGACTTTATCAGAAGCATTTCAGCCGACCAAATCGGCGTGCTGATCCGGATAAAGATTCGGAATGGCTTCTCGGGAATCGGATCCCGGCGGAAGCGAGAGAGACTCTAGATGTTCACGCCCGAACCTGTCCAGCCCAGGCAACTGTCTGAATCTACCTCCCCACTGCTCCCGTGTCAACGGGTCCGGTGGGCGAAGAGGAGACTAGCAGGTCACGGGGCCTCTCTGCACATCCGCCCCTCATGCCGCGGACGGCAGCTCCGCGCTCCGGTCCGCCTCATCCACGTCGCCCATGTCGCCGGCCCGGGCGGCTCGCCCGCCGAGGACGTACACGTATGCCAGAAACGCCAGCTCAGCGGCCACCCCGATGCTGATCCGGGCCCACGTCGGGAGCCCGGACGGGGTCACGAACGCCTCGATCACACCGGAGACGAAGAGGACCAGGGCCAGGCCGATGGCCATCCCGATCGCGGCCCGTCCTCGTTGGGCAAGAGCGGTCCGTCGCGACTGCGGACCGGGGTCGATGACGGTCCACCCCAGCCGGAGACCCGTGCCCGCCGCGACGAAGACCGCCGTCAGTTCCAGCAACCCGTGCGGAAGGATCAGGCCCAGGAACGTGTCGAGGCGGCCGGCGGACGCCATCAGGCCGATGCCGACCCCCAGGTTGAGCACGTTGACGAACAGGATCCAGATGACCGGGACGCACAGGAACGCGCCGAGGGCCAGGCACATGGCCGCGGCACGGGCATTGTTCGTCCAGACCTGGGCGGCGAACGACGCCGCGGGGTGGCTGGAGTAGTACGTCTCGTAGTCCCCGCCCGGCTTGGTCAGCTGCCGCAGCTCCTCCGGAGCGGCGATCGTGGACTGGACCTCGGGGTGGGCTCCGATCCACCAGCCGATCACGGCCGCGAGCAACGTGGAGAGAACAGCTGTCGGTATCCACCAGTGACGGGATCGATAGACCGCCGCCGGAAAGCCCGCGGCAAGGAAGGTGACGACGTCCCGCCAGCCGGACCGCCGGGTGCCGGTGACCGTGGCACGGGCGCGCGCCACGAGCTGGGTGAGCCTGCCCGTGAGCGCCGGGTCCGGGGCACTGGACTGGACAAGGGACAGATGCGTGGCCGTGCGCTGGTACAGGGCGACGAGTTCGTCGGCCTCGGCTCCGGTGAGATGGCCTCCCCTGCGCAGGAGGTGGTCGAGGCGGTCCCACTCTGCGCGGTGGGCGGTGACAAAGACGTCGAGGTCCATGGTCGGCTGCTGCTCCAGGCACTGGGTGCGTACGGTCCGTACTACTGCGGCGCGCTGTCGGTCAGCTTGGCAGACTGAGGAATCAAGGGGCAGGGAAGGTCGAGAGACACGAGGGGTGGCAGCGGTGAGCGGGCTTGTGACGGGGGACGCGGTCGTACTGGGGTTGCAGCCTGCGAGGTTGCCGAGCCGTGCGCTCGCGACCGTGATCGACCTGGTGGTGGTGTGGACGGCCTACCTGCTGGTGTCGATCGGGCTGGCGGTGGCCACCGCGTCTCTGGACGAGGCCGCGGTCATGGCTGTGGCGATCGCGACGTTCCTGCTGGTGCTCGTGGGTGCGCCGATCGCCGTGGAGACCCTCAGCCATGGGCGGTCGCTGGGCAAGCTGGCCTGCGGGCTGCGGGTCGTGCGGGACGACGGGGGGCCTATCCGTTTCCGGCACGCCCTGGTGCGCGGGGCGATAGGCGTGGTGGAGATCCTGATGACGTTCGGGGTCATCGCGTGTATCGCTTCGCTGGTCTCGGCGCGGGGGCGGCGCATCGGCGACGTCTTCGCCGGGACGCTGGTGGTACGGGAGAGGGTGCCGTCTGCCCGAGCGGCCCTGGTGGTGCCGCCGCCGCCACCGTGGCTGGTCGGACGGTTCTCCGGGCTCGATCTGTCCGGTGTGCCGGATGATCTGTGGCTCGCCATACGCCAGTACCTGACGCGCATGCGGCAGCTGGACTCCGCCGTGAGCTGGTCCATGGCGCAGCGGCTCGCGGGCGACCTGGCGGCGCGTACGGGGACGCCGGCGCCCGAGGGTGTGCCGCCCGCCGCGTATCTGGCGGCTGTGGTGAACGAGCGGCAGGCACGCGATGCGCGACGTGCCTTCGCCTCGGCGGCCAGGTCCGCCGAGGCCGGCGACCGTGCCGCTGCGGCCGCGGAGGCGCGTGCGGTGGAGCCGTCACGAGCGCAAGACACGGCGGGGCCGGACACGACCGGGGCGGGTATCGGCCCGGGACCGGAGCCGGCCGCTCACGTCGGGCCGGGCAGCGAAGGGCGCCGGAGTTCGGGTGAGGGATCCGCAGGGCACGGATCCGCCGAATCCGGTTCGGGTGGGGGCAATGCTTCCTGGGCGAGTCCCGGCCTGGCGGCCGGCACCGGTGCCGGAGTGGCGGCGGCGGGTGCGGCTGTCCCGAGGGGTGCGGCTGGGCATCCGGAGCCCGTCGACGTCAAGCTGCCGTCGTCGACCGGATTCGTACCGCCCGCTTGACCCCCGCCCGACCGATCGGCCTCCCCGTGTGGGGGCCGGTGGTCCGAGGCCCCGCCGCAGCAGAGCCCGCCATCAGGGGAAGACCGACGGTGGGCTTTCGAGGTCTTCCAGCTCGATGCCCGGCGCCGCGAGGACCACGTCGCCGGCGATGTGGACGGTGTGCTGCTCGCCCGTGTCCAGGGCGCTGACCTGGTATTCGTCCACCGTCAGGGGTCCGTTGTCAGTGGCGTGCGCTTCACTCTTCATCAGGGCCCAGGACTGGTCGACGGTGCGGGGGGCGAGGACCGGGTCCGTGAAGGCGACCATGCGTACGCGGGTCGCGTGGGCGGAGGGGGTGAGACGCAGCAGGCGGGCGGTCGCGACGAGGAAGGCGGGGGAAGTGCCGGTGAAGGCGTGGGCGCGCACATTGCCTTCCGTGGCATGGGCACCGGAGGGGTCGGTCCGGACCCAGGTGACGCCGTCCAGGGCGGCGCCTCGGACCTGCCAGCCCGCTGCGTGGAGTTCGAGTCGGATGGGGCGGCCGAGCTCGTCGATGGCCAGGTCGACGGTGCCGGCCTCATCGCCGGAGGGGGTGAGTGTGCGGGAGACGTAGCGCCAGCCGGAGGGGCCGGGGGCGCACTGGAAGTGCTCTTCACCGAGGGGGGTGTGATCGTGCGGATCGTGGAGCGAATAGCGGCCGCGGGGCATGGGGGCGTGAGTGTCCTTGTGCGGTGAGGCTCGGCGGCGTGGCGACACGCCCTGACCGGACCGTTCGAGGAGAGGTAAGGGGCAGGCCCCCGACACGGGGGTGCGGGGGCCTGCCTGGTACCGGTCATGTCCGCCGCAGGATTCCGGCGGCGGACCGGCGATCAGATCCGGACCGATCAGATCAGTGACGATCGGAGGTGATCGGTGTCGCGGTGGTGATCAGTAGCGGTAGTGGTCCGACTTGTACGGGCCCTCGACCTTGACGCCGATGTACTCCGCCTGCTCCGGGCGCAGGGTGGTGAGCTTGACGCCGAGGGAGTCGAGGTGGAGACGGGCCACCTTCTCGTCGAGGTGCTTGGGGAGCACGTAGACGTCGGTCGGGTAGTCCTGGGGCTTGGTGAACAGCTCGATCTGGGCCAGCGTCTGGTCCGCGAAGCTGTTGGACATCACGAACGACGGGTGTCCGGTGGCGTTGCCCAGGTTGAGCAGTCGGCCCTCGGACAGGACGATCAGGACCTTGCCGTCAGGGAAGGTCCAGGTGTGGACCTGGGGCTTGACCTCGTCCTTGACGATGCCGGGCACCTGGGCCAGACCGGCCATGTCGATCTCGTTGTCGAAGTGACCGATGTTGCCCACGATCGCCTGGTGCTTCATCTTGACCATGTCGGAGGCCATGATGATGTCCTTGTTGCCGGTCGTGGTGACGAAGATGTCGGCCGTCTCGACGACCTCGTCGAGGGTCGTGACCTGGTAGCCGTCCATGGCCGCCTGCAGGGCGCAGATCGGGTCGATCTCGGTGATGATCACTCGGGCGCCCTGGCCGCGCAGGGACTCCGCGCAGCCCTTGCCGACGTCGCCGTAGCCGCAGACGACGGCCGTCTTGCCGCCGATGAGGACGTCGGTGGCGCGGTTGATGCCGTCGATCAGCGAGTGCCGGCAGCCGTACTTGTTGTCGAACTTCGACTTCGTCACGGCGTCGTTCACGTTGATCGCCGGGAAGAGCAGCGTGCCTTCACGGTGCATCTCGTAGAGACGGTGGACGCCCGTCGTCGTCTCCTCCGTCACGCCGCGGATCTCGGACGCGAGCTGCGTCCACTTCTGCGGGTTCTCGGCGAGCGTGCGGTTGAGGAGGGTCAGGATGTGGCCGTATTCCTCGCTGTCCGCGGTCGAGGGGTCCGGGGCCGAGCCGGCCTTCTCGAACTCGACGCCCTTGTGCACGAGGAGGGTGGCGTCACCACCGTCGTCGAGGATCATGTTCGGGCCGCCGGTGGGAGTGTTCGGCCAGGTCAAGGCCTGCTCCGTGCACCACCAGTACTCCTCCAGCGTCTCGCCCTTCCAGGCGAAGACGGGGACGCCCTGCGGGTTCTCGGGGGTGCCGTTGGGGCCCACCGCGATGGCGGCCGCAGCGTGGTCCTGGGTGGAGAAGATGTTGCAGGAGGCCCAACGGACCTGGGCGCCGAGGGCGACCAGGGTCTCGATCAGCACGGCGGTCTGCACGGTCATGTGCAGGGAGCCGGTGATGCGGGCGCCGGCCAGCGGCTGGGCGGCGGCGTACTCCTTGCGGATCGACATCAGGCCGGGCATCTCGTGCTCGGCGAGAGTGATCTCCTTGCGGCCGAAGGCGGCGAGGGAAAGGTCGGCGACCTTGAAGTCCTGGCCGTTGGCGACAGTCGACATGCGAGCTGCTCCTCGTGGTTCGGGTCGAGGGTGGGTACGGCTTGCTCTGCGGCGGCCTGGGCATACGAATGCCCGGGAGTCCGCAGGACAGTCCGTCGGAGGCCCTCTCTCCCTCGGCCGGTCCGCGCGGGACCGCCCGACCGCCATCAGCAGCGACGTCTGACCGGTTACGAATCTACACCGATCAGCCCAGTCGACCCCAGCCCGCCCGGGCCCTGGTTCCGGCCAGATTCAGCGGTTCCGGGCCTGACCCGACAGCGATTTCAGCGCCTGTGATGTGGCTGGAATCCGCGCACGATGCTACGGCTCGCTCCGGGGCTTCCGGATCCGTCCGGGTCCGCTGTCGGTCCTGGCTGGTTCCGGAATCGGCGGGACTCCGGGACCGGCGGGAGCATCCGCACGATCACGAGACCGATGCTGTGCGAGGCCCGGGGACCGGCGTCCCGTAGGGTCGGGCGCCGCGCGCACTTCGCGCGGCGCCCGCACCGCCCTCGACGGCGGTCGCCGGGGGCACTGCTGGTCCGGGGAGGGGACGACATTGGGATCGGGGAGACCGGGGCGCGGTCTGCGGATGACCGGATGGGTGCTGGTGCCGCTGGGCGTGGCGCTGTTCATGGGCTCGCTGCTGACGTTCCGGGCGAACTACGCGGGGGTCACGGTCGCGGGCGAGAGCATGAGTCCGACGTACGGCGTCGGTGAGCGGCTCTTCTACGAAAGGGTCGACGGCTCGCAGGTGCGCCGTGGGGACGTCGTGCTCTATCGGATGCCGGCCCGTTACAGGGACCTGCCCGTGATCCAGCGCGTGGTCGGCGTCGGCGGCGACCGGGTCGTGGGCCGCGTCGACGGCGGGCCGATCACGGTCAACGGGAAGCCGCTGCCGGAGCCGTACGTCCGGGACGCCGACCCCGTCGCGGGGATGCCCTTCGAGGCGACCGTCCCCGAGGGCCGGCTGTACATGCTCGGGGACAACCGGGGCAACTCCCGCGACTCCCGGTCCTTCGACGACGAGTCGGGCGGAGGGTCCGTGCCGTTCACGGCCGTGCAGGGCCGGATCGTCGACGACGCGAACGTGCCGCTCGCGCTCGGCGCGGCCATGGTGCTCGCGGTGGTGGCCGGGCTGGTGGGAGCGGCTTGCGGGCTGGCCGGGTGGCTGGTCGGACGCAGGCGCCGGGCCGCGTACGGCCCGCCCCCGGTGTACACCCCGTAACGCGAAAGCGGTTCAACGGGAACGGCCCCGGACCTCACCGGTCCGGGGCCGTTCCCCTTGCTGTCAGCGGCTCAGTGGTCGGAGCCGCCCGGCGCCTTGCCGCGGTCGCCACCCGTCGCCGCGGACTCGTCGTAGATGTCCGGCTCCAGGTAGATCACGCGCGCGATCGGCACGGCCTCGCGGATGCGGCTCTCGGCGGCGTCGATCGCCGCGGCGACCTCGGCAGCCGTGTCCTCGTGCCGGACGGCGATCTTCGCCGCGACGAGCAGTTCCTCCGGGCCCAGGTGCAGCGTGCGCATGTGGATGATGCGAGTGACCACGTCGCCGTCCACCAGGGCGGCCTTGATCTTGTCGACCTCTTCCGTGCCCGCGGCCTCGCCGAGCAGCAGGGACTTCGTCTCGGCGGCGAGCACGACGGCGATGACGATCAGCAGGACACCGATGCACAGGGTGCCGATGCCGTCCCAGACGCCGTTGCCGGTGGTGAGAGCCAGGCTCACGCCGACCAGGGCGAGAATCAGACCGACGAGCGCGCCGAGGTCCTCCAGCAGGACGACCGGCAGCTCGGGGGCCTTGGCGCGGCGGACGAACTGCGGCCAGCTCAGCTTGCCCCGCAGCTCGTTCGACTCCTTGATGGCGGTGCGGAAGGAGAACGCCTCCGCGATGATCGCGAAGACGAGGACGCCGATCGGCCAGTACCAGTCCGTGATCTCGTGGGGGTGCTTGATCTTCTCGTAGCCCTCGTAGATGGCGAACATGCCACCGACGGAGAAGAGCACGATGGAGACGAGGAAGGCGTAGATGTAGCGCTCGCGCCCGTAGCCGAAGGGGTGTTGCGGGGTGGCCTCGCGCTGGGCCCTCTTGCCGCCGAGCAGCAGGAGTCCCTGGTTGCCGGAGTCGGCCAGCGAGTGGACGCTCTCGGCGAGCATCGAGGACGACCCGCTGAAGAGGAACGCCACGAACTTCGCTGCCGCGATCGCGAGATTGGCGGCGAGTGCCGCCACGATCGCCTTGGTGCCGCCTGACGCGCTCATGTGTGCCGGGTGTCCCTTCGTACTGACGTCGATCGCTTCCTTCCGGGCTTTGCCCGGCCTTTGCGGTGCGCCATTGTTGCAGCACCCCGAAGGAGCGCTGCCTCAGGCCACCACAGTGGCGCGGAAGAGCGTCCCCGGGCCGCCGTCGGTGCCCGTGATCCGCACCGGTTCCCCGGCCGGTACGAAGGCCGACTCGCCGGGCCGGAGCGCCAGCTCACCCACCGTCACCCCGCCCGCGGTGCACAGCAGGATCTGCGGGGTGGGGGCCGTCAGGTCGCAGGGCGCGGAGTCGGCGGCCAGCACGAAGCGGGAGAGGCGGAATTCGTCGATCGGGGTCTCGTAGACCTCCTCGCCCGTGGGCGAGGGCTCGGGGCGCAGCACACCGGGGTCGGTCGCCTCGAAGCGGACGATGCGCAGCAGTTCGGGTACGTCGACGTGCTTGGGCGTCAGTCCGCAGCGCAGCACGTTGTCCGAGTTGGCCATGATCTCGACGCCGAGGCCGGTCAGGTAGGCGTGCGGGACGCCGGCGCCGAGGAACAGGGCCTCGCCGGGCTGGAGTCGGACATGGTTGAGCAGCATCGCCGCGATGACACCGGGGTCACCGGGATAGTGGCGGGCGATGGAGGCGTACGGGGCGTAGGGGCCGCCGAGCCGTTCGGCGGCGGATGCCGCCTCGTGGACCGTGGCCGCCATCTCCTCACGGTCGGCGGTCAGTACGGCGGTGAGGACCTCGCGGAGGGCGGCCTCCTCGGGGTGGGCGTGCAGCAGGTCGACGTACGGCTTGAGGGAGTCCACGTCGAGACCGGCGAGCAGGTCGGCCGCCTCGGTGGGGGCGCGGAAGCCGCACAGGCCGTCGAACGGCGTGAGCGCGCAGATGAGTTCGGGCTTGTGGTTGGCGTCCTTGTAGGTGCGGTGCGGGGCGTCGAGCGGAACGCCGGCCTCTTCCTCGGCGGTGTATCCGGCCTTCGCCTGGGCGAGGTCGGGGTGGACCTGGAGGGACAGCGGAGCGCCTGCCGCGAGCAGCTTCAGCAGGAACGGCAGCCGGGGGCCGAACTTGGCGACGGCCGCCGCGCCGAGCTCACGCTCGGGTGCGTCGCCGATGACCTCCGAGAGCGGCCGGGCCTTCTCGCCGCCACGGCTGACGTGGGACGGCGCGCCGGGGTGCGCGCCCATCCACATCTCGGCCTGCGGCTCGCCGGTGGGAGCGACGCCGAGCAGCTCCGGGATGGCGGTCGTGGACCCCCAGGCGTAGGGGCGCACGGTGTTGGCGAGGCGATCCATGGGCTTCCCGGTCCTTCTTCGGTACGGCTGTGTGCGGGCGGTACGGCCGGCTGCGGGGCACCGGCTCCGGTTCGTCGGCCCTTGATACGGCGGGCTCCCGTACGCGGGGCGTCGGTTCGGCGGACGCCCGGTGTCCGGCGGGTGTCCGCTGCGCGAGATCGCCTACGGCTGGTCGACCGGGCCGCGGGCGCCCGATTCCGCGAGCGACAGGTACACGGCGGCGAAGTCCGTCACGGCGAGCAGCTCGGCGATCGACTCGAGCTCCGAGCCGTCCTCCGGTTCGAGCTCGCTGATCGGCGTGTCGTGGCCGAGGGCCAGTTCGCGGGCGGCAGGTGCGGCGGTGAGTCCGCCCGCGGGCCGGTCGCGCAGCAGGACGACGCGGGCCCGCAGCGCCTGCGGCTCGTCGACCCGGTCACGGAAGAAGTCCTCGGGGTCCGCCCCCGCCGCGAAGTCCCCGACCAGGAGCACGCCATGGGCGGGCAAGGCCTCCGGAAGCTCGGCGGCGAGGGCCGGCAGACCGGCGAGCTCGGCGAGGACGGCGGCGAAACGACGGCCCGCCGGGGCCGCGCCCGCGCCCTCCGTCCAGATGAGGGGCAGGCTGTCGGCCAGATCGGCGGCGAGCGTCTTGGCCGGGTTGCTGTACGTCGCGATGGCGGGACCGCACCGCTCGGCGGTGCGGTCGAGCCGGTCGGCGACCTTGGCGAGGGTCTCGGGGGGCGCTTCGAGGAGTCCCACGCGGTCGAGGAGGGACAGCAGCGGTGTCAGCAGGGCCCACAGGGCGGCGGGGCTCGCCGCCTGGCCCTCCTCGTAGAGCTCGTAGGGGGCGGTGGCCATCGGGACGACCAGTCCGTGGGCACCGTCGACCGCCTCGGACAGCGGGGAGGTGCGGGGGGCGACGGCGACGACGGTGCAGCCGCGCCGGTAGGCCTGCTCGGCCAGCAGGGCGAGGCCCGGTTCGCTGCCGTCGGTGGTGACGACCAGCAGCAGGTCCAGCGAGCCCGCCCAGCCGGGCAGGGCCCAGCGCAGGGCACCCGCGGCGTGGGCCACGCCCGTGGGCCGCAGCGCGATGACCGGGGCGGACGCCCCGGCGAGGGCGCCGATGAGGTCGGCGACCCCGACGGCGGCGGTGCCGGGCCCGGCGACGAGCACCACCCGCGGGCGTCCCTCGGGGGTGAGCTCGGCGACTCCGGCCTCGGCCGCGTGCCGGGCCGCGGTGCGTACCCGCGCCCCGGCCTCGGCGGCGCCGCGCAGGAGGCCTCGGTGGTCGATGCGGGCGAGAGCGTCCGGGGCGTCGAGGAGCGACTCGTCGAGCATGGGGTGGGGCCTCCGATCGCCGTACGCGTGCGGGGGATGTGTCGGTTGTGAGGGCCGGTCCCGCGCGGCGGGACGACCGCGCTATGCGGGGCGGCGGGCCTCGTCGACCAGGAGGACCGGGATGCCGTCCCGTACGGGGTAGGCCAGACCGCAGTCCGCGGCGGTGCAGACCAGCTCGGGCGTCTCGGCCGCCGTACGGTCGTCGAACGGCGCGTGGCACGCCGGGCAGGCGAGGATCTCGAGGAGGCCGGCTTCGAGCGGCATGTCAGCGGTGTCCCTTCGGGCGTCTCACAGGTCCGGGCTGCGGTTCGGGCGCGCCGGACGTGCGGTCACGGTCTTGCGGATCGGGCCTCGTCAGCCTACCGCCGGGAAGCGGGGTGAGGCTCGTTCTGGCCGCGCCCCCGGCGGTCCGGCGCGCCGGGGGCGTGCCGGCTGGCGGGCGTCGCCGACGCGGCCGGGCGGCTCGGGGCAGGCCGGCGGGCGGGCTCAGGCGCGGACGAGCGCGAGGACCTCGTCGCGGATCTTCGTCATCAGCGCCTCGTCCCGGGCCTCGACGTTGAGTCGCAGCAGCGGCTCGGTGTTGGAGGCCCGCAGGTTGAACCACCAGTCGCCGGTGGTCACCGTCAGGCCGTCCAGCTCGTCGGTCGTCACGCCCTCGCGGGTGGCGAAGGCGGCCCGTACCGCGGCCGACCGGCCGGCCTGGTCGTCGACCTGGGAGTTGATCTCGCCGGAGGCCGCGTACCGGTCGTACCGGCCGACCAGCCGGGACAGGGGGCCGTCCTGCGTGCCGAGGGCCGCGAGCACGTGGAGCGCGGCCAGCATGCCGGTGTCGGCGTTCCAGAAGTCGCGGAAGTAGTAGTGCGCGGAGTGCTCGCCCCCGAAGACGGCACCGGTGCGGGCCATCTCCTCCTTGATGAACGAGTGCCCCACCCGGGTGCGCACCGGCGTGCCGCCCTGCTCGCGTACGACCTCCGGGACCGACCAGGACGTGATCAGGTTGTGGATCACCGTGCCGCCCGGGTGCCGGGCCAGTTCGCGGGAGGCGACCAGGGCGGTGATCGCGGACGGCGAGACGCCCTCGCCGCGCTCGTCGACGACGAAGCAGCGGTCGGCGTCGCCGTCGAAGGCGAGGCCGAGGTCGGCGCCCTCGGCGACGACGCGGGCCTGGAGGTCGACGAGGTTCGCGGGGTCGAGGGGATTGGCCTCGTGGTTGGGGAAGGTGCCGTCGAGCTCGAAGTACATCGGGACGAGCGTGAGGGGCAGGGACCCGAAGACGGTCGGGACGGTGTGGCCGCCCATGCCGTTGCCCGCGTCCACGACGACCTTCAGCGGGCGCATCTCGGACAGGTCGACGAGCGAGAGGAGGTGGGCCGCGTAGTCGGCGAGCGTGTCGCGCCGGGTGAGCGTGCCGCGCCGGGCGGCCGGCTCGGGCGCGCCGTCGGCGGACCAGGCGGTGACGAGGTCGCGGATGTCGGTGAGGCCGGTGTCCTGACCGACGGGCGCCGCACCGGCGCGGCACATCTTGATGCCGTTGTACTGCGCGGGGTTGTGCGACGCGGTGAACATCGCGCCGGGCAGCCCCAGGTGCCCGGAGGCGAAGTACAGCTGGTCGGTCGAGCACAGGCCGATCAGGGTGACGTCGGCGCCGCGTGCGGCGGCACCGCGCGCGAAGGCGCCGGACAGGCCGGGCGACGACGGCCGCATGTCGTGGCCGACGACGATCGCGTCGGCGCCGGTCACCTGGACGAACGCGGCGCCGAAGAGCTCGGCGACCTGCTCGTCCCACTGATCCGGCACCACTCCGCGGACGTCGTACGCCTTCACGATCTGCGACAGATCAGCAGCCACGGCCCAATCCTCCTGAAGTCTTGGCGGTCGCATCAAACTACCCGCCGGACGTGCGCGCCTCGTGCCCGGACCGGGCTTCCGGGATGTGATCCGCTGCGGCGCGTCCGGCCGGGCAGCGTGCCGTACGTGCCGGGCGCGGCGGCCGACGCGGCAGTCACCGGTCAAGCGGGCGGCTGCGGGGGCCAGTTGGCCGGAGCACAGTGCGCTGAGGAGGCGGTGGGAGACCGGGAAGGCGTCCGGGCGGCGGTCCGGAGGGCGCGGCCGCGCGGAAGAGGCGGAGCGGGCGGGAGCGGCCGGGCAGGGGCGGCGAGGGGCCGGCGGGCGCGGGAGAGGTGCGGGTCAGTTGTCCGGGGAGCGCAGCACCCGCAGGTGGCCGCGGCGCGCGACCTCCATCGGGTCCGCCGAGCGGCGGCCGCCCTGTCCGCCTGCCTCGGCGGTACGTCCCTGGGGCCGGGCCGCCTCCCGCACCGCGTTCGCGAGGGCTTCGAGGTCGTCGCCGCTGGGGCGGGGCGGGGCCGAGCCGTCCGTGAGCCGCACGACCTCCCAGCCGCGCGGAGCGGTCAGCCGCTCGCTGTGCTCGGCGCACAGGTCGTAGCAGTGGGGCTCGGCGTAGGTGGCGAGCGGGCCGAGGACCGCAGTCGAATCGGCATAGACGTACGTCAGTGTCGCGACGGCAGGGCGGCCGCACGCGGTGCGCGAACAGCGACGTACAGGGCTCACGACGTTGGACGGTACCGCACTCTTGAGCGGGCTGCGACGACTCTCCACCAGGTCACTCCCCCGTGTCGTGGTGTGACATCCGACAAAACGGCTGTTCCTGCAACTGGCCTGACCTGCACGGAAAGAGAACCACACGGACGACGGCCGCACAGCAGCCGGTCACGACTTGGGGTGAATAAAGTCAGTCGCGCCGAGATCACCGATCTCCCGGATCGCGCAATCGAGCCGAACCTTGGCCGGAATGGTCAATTGGCGACAAGCGGTGTCGCCGGGGCCCGCGCGCCGGTCGCGGCTCGCGCGGGAGAGTTACCCTGCGTCGGTGATGGACAGTCCTGTACCGCCCCGCCCGACCGAGCCGAGACCGCGCCGCCGCGACCGCCACGGCCGGGGCATGCGCGGGCCCGTCGCCCCGCCGCAGGTCCCGCTGGCCGCCAGCCGCTCGGAGACCTTCCGTGACCTGGTGCAGGACTCCGTGGAGCGCCTGGAGCGGCACTGGCCGCAGCTGGCCGATGTCGACTTCCTGGTCCTGGACGTACCGGGCTCGCCGGACGACTCGGTGCCGCTCGGCAGTGCGGAGCCCGCGGCGAAGGACCGCCCGGCGCGGATCATGATCTATCGCCGGCCCGTCGAGATCCGGACGAAAAGCCGCGACGAACGGGCGCTGCTGGTGCACGAAGTGGTCGTCGAGCAGGTCGCGGAACTGCTCGGCCTCTCGCCCGAGTCGGTCGACCCCCGCTACGGCCAGGACTGACCGGCCTCCCGCCGGCGCTCCGGGCTCACCACCGCCGGATGAGCGACCGACGACGACGTGGGCCCGCCCGCCGCGGCGCGCGGGCCCGTCGCGCATCGTCAGTCGTCGAGCACGGACAGGTCCTGCTCCGCCTCCGGGACGACCACCGTGCCGCGGTCGTCCGACAGGTTCTGGATCGTGAACATGGGGATGCCGTCGTCCGCGATCTCCAGCGCGCGCGACGCGTGCACCGGTCCGCCCGAGAGCGTCTCGACGGTGATCGCGTAGGAGCCCTTCAGCCCGGCCGGCACCAGCGGCGTGATCGCCAGGGTCGTACCGGCCTTCACCGAGTACGTCTTGACGGCCTGTGCGCCGCCTTCCGTGCCCGCCGACGCCGTGACCCTGACCTCGGCCGCCTTGCCGGGGGCGGTGAGCGAGAGGACCGAGCCCTTCGCGCGGTTGTCGGCGGCGGTGGCCCGCTCGCCGACCGGCGCGGCGGCGGGGACGAAGGCGATCTCCTTCTCCTCGCCCTTGCCGCGCACCACCCTCAGCGCCGCCACGACGGGCGTGGCGCGTCCCTCCTCCGCGGGGCTGAGGATCAGCGAGCCGGCCTCTCCCCTGGCGATGTCGGCGAGGTCGACGCTCGCCGTCATCCCGGACTTCACGTTCAGCAACTCGTGTCCGGCCGGGGTGATCGTCCCGGTGGGGCCCGCGAGTTGGACCTTCAGCGCGGCGTCGTCGTCACCCGGGGCGAAGGCCACCAGCTGCACCGACGTCGCGTCCGACGGGATGCCGGGCAGTACGACGGTGCCGGCGGGATCGGCGGAGGCGGCGAGCCAGTCGCTGCCGTCGTCCTCGTCGGCGGCCCGTACGACCGCGCCCACGCGGCCGGTGCGGGTGGTCACGTGGACGGTCACCTCGTCCGCCTTGTCGGCGGTGAGCGTCGGGAGCAGTACGGGGACGCTGGAGCCGGCCGGGACGGGGATGCCCTCCGTGAGCGTCGTCCTGAGCGCCCCGTCCTTGCCGTACAGCTCGATGTCGGCCACGGCCCCGGTCTCGTCGGGGTTGGTCAGGTGCACGTAGTCCTGGCGGCCCTCGGCGAGGGAGGCGCCGGGGAACCAGAAGTCGGTGTCGGCTCCGGTGCAGCTGACGCCGAGCAGCCCCCGGCCGCTGCCCGCGGTGACCGACGTCGTCTGCTGGGTGGTCCAGCCGGGGGCGAGGGAGCCGGTGGCGGTGCCGACGAGGGCGGGGGCCTCGCCGCCGTCCGTCTCGGCGGAGACCGGCTTGCCGGGCTCCTTCACGGCGACGACGGGCTTGTCCGGGGCGGGCTTCTTCGCTCCGTCCTTGTCCGCTTCCTTGTCCGCGTCCTTCTTCTTCCCGTCCTTGGCCGGCGCGGCGTCGGTGTCGTCCAGCACAGCGGCCGCGGGCCGCAGTTCGGCCGAGTCCGCCGGAGCGCCGGCGTCCTTCTGTCCGCCGCTCTGCTTGCGCACGGGCGTGAACGAGGTGTAGCGGGTCTCGGCGATCTCGGAGCTGCTGGGTGCCGGGCACAGCAGGCTGGAGCGTTCCACGGGCAGCGGCAGCGCGAGGTCGCCGCGCGTCGGCTCGGTGCCGTCCGGGACGGTCAGCGAGGCGAATCCGGTGACCGCCGCGAGGGCGGTGGTCACCGCGATCAGGGAGATGGTCGTGCGCTTCACTCTGACTCGCCTCGCGTCGTGCCGGGGGCCTGGGCGGGCGGCTCGGGGTACGGGCCGCCGTCGGGGTACTGCTCGCCGTATCCGTACGGGTCGTGGCCGTGTCCGCCCTGGTACTGCTCGTACTGCTCGCCGCCGTAGGACTCCGTCCCGTACGGGCCGCCCTGGTGGGGCTGCGGGTACGCGCCGTCGCCGTAGGGCTGCTGGGAGCCGTAGGGCTGCTCGCCGACGTACTGGCCGCCCGGGTACTGCTCGGCGCCGTACGCGTAGCTGCCGTCGCCGTAGGGCTGCTGGGTCTGCCAGTCGCCGTGACCCTGCTGGGGAACCGCCGCGTAGGGAGCTGCCTGTTCGTCCTGCCCGGTGGCCAAGGGGGCGGGAACGTCGGGCTGTTGGGCGTACGCATCGGGGCCGGGCGGGCTCTCCTCGACGGCCGCCGCCTCGGCCTCGGCCTGGGCGCGCAGCCGGCGGGCCCTGCGGCCCTCGCCGGCCTCCGGCTGGAGGGGAACGGCGAGTTCCTCCTCGGGGAGGTCGTCGTCGATCTCCCGGCGACGGCCGGGCAGCGCGAGCACCACCAGGACGAGCGCGAGGAACGCCTGAGCCCAGATCCACGCCGTGTGGATCGCCGGGTCCTCGTAGGTCAGGTCGAGCCGTCCGCCCTCGGCCGGCAGTTCGAAGCCCTGTGCCCAGCCGTCGACGGTCGTCTTCTTCAGCGCGCGGCCGTCGAGCGTGGCCTGCCAGCCCTCGGCGGCGCGGTCGGCGATGCGCAGGACGCGGCCGGAGCCGCCTGCGGGGATCTCGGTGTGCGCCTCGACGGCGTCGGAGGCGACGGGCAGCGGATCGCTCCTGCCGTCGACGATCGTGGCGCGGGCGACCTGGCGGTCCACACGCCACAGCGCGCTGCCGTCGAGCTGGCTGAGCCGGCTCAGGCCCGGTGTGGCGTCGAGGACGCGGCTGGTCTGGCGGGGCACTCCGTCGCGCACCAGCACGTAGCGGATCGCGTAGCCGCTGAGCTGGTCGGTCTGGTCGGCGCCGGAGCCGGCGACCAGGTGCGCGACGATCTTGTCGAGGCGGGTGTCGCCGCCGCCCGCCTCGGCGAGCTCGGCGTCACCGAGCCGGCCGCCGGAGCCGCGGACCAGGGTGTACGAGACCTTGGCGGCCGAGGTGCCGCCGAGGACGAGGGTGCGGGGCTGGTCGCGGGTGTCGCTCTCCTCGGCGACGAACGCGGGCACCTGGACCGGGTCGCGGCGCGTGAGCGGGCCCGCGGCGCCGTCGATCATCCAGCCGGCCGCGGCGGCGACGGGTGCGAGCGCCGCGGCGAACGCGATCAGGGCGGCGACGGGCTGCCGCCAGCCGAAGCTCTGGGCGGCGACGCGGGTGCGACCGCCCTCGGCGCCGAGCACGGCCGCGGACAGCAGCGCGATGCCGTAGACGAGGGTGGCGGGCCCGGCCCAGCCGGAGCCGTTGGTCAGGGCCGCGAGGACCAGGGCGACCAGGGCGACGGCCCAGGAGGCGCGGATGGCGAACTGCCGTTCCTCGCGCAGCAGGGCGGCGAGCGCGGCCAGCACGATGCCGAGCATCAGGACGCCCCCTGCGGCTCCGGGGCCGCCGGGGCTGATGCCGAGCAGGTCGAGCGCGCCGGCCGAGCCGCTGCCGAACTCCAGACCGGCCTCGCGCAGGAACCCGGAGGGGCTGGTCAGCAGGGAGAGCGACCAGGGAGCGAGGACGAGCATCGGGGTGCCGACGGCAGCGAGGAAGCGCAGGGCGTAGGCGGTGATGTCGTTCCGGCGCAGGACCAGCACGGCGATGCCGGTGAGCACGGCGAGCGGCCACACCACGGGCGTGAAGGCCATCGTGAAGGTGAGCAGCAGGGCGTACGCCCAGGTGGCCCGCCAGCTGCCGCGACCGCCGCCCTTGATCCGCAGTCCGTGTGCGGCCACGGCGGCCCGGGCGACGAGCGGCAGCACGATCGCGAGGACGGCGGTGCCGAGCCGTCCGGTGGCGAGCGCCCCGGTCGCGGCGGGCAGGAAGGCGTACGCGATGCTCGCCCAGGCGCGCAGCACGCGGGACTCGACGACGGGCCGGGACGCGAAGTAGGCGGTGAGGCCGGCGAGCGGGACCGAGCAGACGAGCAGCACGGTCAGGGCGAGCCCGGTGGAGCCGAGGAACAGCGCCGACAGGACGGCGAGGACCGCGAGGTAGGGGGGTGCGGTCTGGGTGCCGCCGGTGCCGACCGGGTGCCAGCCGTCCGCGTAACGGCTCCACAGGTCGAAGACGTCGGCGGGTGCGGGCAGCAGGGCGCCGCCGGCCAGCGCGCCGCCGCCGTACAGGCCGCGGCAGGCGACGAGGGAGACGACGAGGAGCACGGCGAAGAGGAGCGGCCCCGGCTTGCGGGCGATCTTCTTCAGCCGCGCGAACTGCTCGACCTCCAGGAAGTCCGCGTCGTCGTCGCCGGGCCCCGACTCGACGACGCCGTGCCGTGAGCCGCCGGAGTCGGCCCCCGAGCCGCCGAGGTCCGAGACGACCTGTTCGACGGTGGCGCGGACGGTCGCTCCGGGCGGCGGGAACAGCGGTCGCAGCTCCCTGGCGTCGACCGCCCGCTGTCCGCGTCTGCGACGGCCCGCGAGGAGTCGCTCGGGCCGCAGCAGGACGCCGAAGAGACCCATGACCTCGTCCACGGCCTGGCCCGGGACCTTGCCGACGAGATAGGCCAGGGTGCGCAGCAGGGTGCCGACCACGAGGCGCAGCAGGACCCAGGGCAGGGCGGCGCCGCGGGTGTTGGTCAGCAGGGTGTAGACGGCGCCGGCCTTGTCGACGCGGTGCGGGCTGGCGACGGACCGGCCCACACAGTCGACGGTGCGCCGCTCGCGGGCGGCCGCCTCCGCGTGGCGCAGGACGGCGCCGGGGGCGACCAGGACCCGGTGCCCGGCGGCGTGGGCGCGCCAGCACAGGTCCACGTCGTCGCGCATCAGCGGCAGCCTGCGGTCGAAGCCGCCGAGCTCCTCGTACACGTCGCGGCGGATGAGCATGCCCGCGGAGGAGACGGAGAGGACCGAGCGGATCTGGTCGTGCTGGCCCTGGTCCTGTTCGCGCCGGTCCAGCCCGGTCCAGCGGCGGCCGCTGTTGGCGATGGAGACGCCCGCTTCGAGGAGCTGCTTGCGGTCGTACCAGCCGCGCAGCTTGGGGCCGACGACCGCGGCGTACGCGTCGGAGTCGGCGACGCGCAGCAGCTCGGCCAGTGCCGTGGGCTCGGGTGCGCAGTCGTCGTGGAGCAGCCACAGCCACTGCACGGGCTCGCCGTGCGGCAGCTCGGGCATGTCGTACGCCTCGTCGCGCCAGGTCCTGGTGACGGGGTCCCAGCCGCTGGGCCGCTTCAGGTAGGGCAGCTCGTCGGGGGTGAGCACCCCGGCGGTGCGGACGGCCTCGTCGACGGCGGCGCCGAAGCCGGTGCGCCGGGCGAGATGCAGGACGCGGTCGGCGCCGAGGGCGTCGGTGAGCATCTGCGCCGAGTCGTCGGCGCTGCCGGTGTCGGCGGCCACGACGTTCTGCACGGGGCGTTCCTGGCCGAGCAGTCCGGCGAGGGCGTCGGGCAGCCAGCGTGCGCCGTCGTGGGAGACGAGCACGGCAGTGACGACGTGCCGCGGGAACTCGGGCGCGTGTGCCGGGACAAACGCGGCGGTGGTGGCGGACATTGAGGTACGGGTCCTCCGGCCAGGGTCGCCCCGAAGGGGCGTTGGTGCGTCACGGACGGGGCCCCACACTAACGGCTGACATGTGAACGGTCCGCCGCCTGTGCACGGGCACAGACGACGGACCGTCTACTTTGTGGTCGGTTGTACTTTTTGGCCGAGTGCTGCCGGCCGGCGATCAGACCGCCGCCTTCTTGAGCCGACGGCGCTCGCGCTCCGAGAGGCCGCCCCAGATTCCGAATCGCTCGTCGTTGTTGAGGGCGTACTCAAGACATTCGGAGCGGACTTCGCAGGCGAGGCAGACCTTCTTGGCCTCCCTCGTGGAACCGCCCTTCTCGGGGAAGAAGGACTCGGGATCGGTCTGGGCGCACAACGCGCGCTCCTGCCAGCCGAGTTCCTCGTCCGCGTCCTCGACCAGCAGTTGTTGGAACAGCTCGGTCATGTGCGCCCCTCGTCTGTCTTTACGTCCCCGTGATGTTGCCGCGATCGTTTTCGGCCGAACGACACGAGTGAAATTACAAGTGTGTGGCTCCGGGCCAGTCAAGCCACGATCTGCTATTGAGCCCGGTATTCACTCTGCGGAACCAAGGCTATGCGGAAAGTGTTCAAATCACCAAAAAACTGACACATGCCAGCGGCCTGCTCCACACGCACCCCCTCGCAAGGGGTAGACGTCGCAAACGTCGATCATGTTGCGATCCAGCCATCGAAGCGATCCGGATCACAGTACGGTCACGGCGCCTCAACGGCGTTTGCGAGAACGGTTGCTGCCGCATGTCTCCCGGTCCGCGACCGCACAAACCTTTCTCCGTTCGCCGTAACCGGATGTGATGAAACATTGCCGCCAAATCGGGCATTGGGTTGACATTGGGTAAGGGGAACAGTCACCTTTGATCCCATGCCAGCGACCTCAGCGCCCCACGCGACCCGCCTCCGCGGGTTCCGCCGCGCTGTCCAGACGCGCTGTTGCTGTTGCTGTTCCAGCTGTTGACGCCCACGAGCTCCAGCTTCTTCTCGCATCGCCCCTGCACTGCCTGCACTGCCTGCTCTGCGACACCCCAGCACTTCCTGCCGAGGAACCCCCGCACCCATGAACAGCGACAGCGACCTCCAGATCGCCGGCGACATCCTCGCCGTCCAGCACCTGCTCCAGCCCGCCCGCGAGCACCCCGCCACCGTGGCCGAGTTCGCCGGGCTCGCCCGCTCCATCGCCGCCGACCGCGCGCGCTGGGAGCACCTCGTCGAGTACGACGCCACCTCCCGCTGGTACCACCGCCTGCAGACCGGCCCCGGCTACGAGGTCTGGCTGCTGAGCTGGGTCCCCGGCCAGGGCAGCGGCCTGCACGGCCACGGCGCCTCCTCCGGCGTGCTCACCGTGCTCGACGGCCGGCTCACCGAGCGCACCGAGGGCGGCGAGCGGTCCCTGGCCGCGGGCGCGCAGCGCGTCTTCGCCCCCGGCTATGTCCACGAGGTCGTCAACGACTCCCTGGAGCCGGCCGTCAGCCTGCACGTGTACTACCCGGGCCTGACCGAGATGCCCATGCACACCTCGGCCCGGTGCGCGCAGGAGTCCCTTCCCGTCTGAGGGGCCGTCGGCGCGCCTGCCAAGATGGGCGCATGCGCATTGTGGTTCTGGCCGGCGGTATCGGCGGCGCCCGTTTCCTCCGCGGTCTCCTGCAGGCCGCGCCCGAGGCGGACGTCACGGTGATCGGCAACACCGGCGACGACATCCATCTGTTCGGGCTGAAGGTCTGCCCCGACCTCGACACCGTGATGTACACCCTCGGCGGTGGCATCGACGAGGAGCGGGGCTGGGGACGCAGCGACGAGACGTTCCGGGTCAAGGACGAGCTGGCCGAGTACGGCGTCGGACCCGAGTGGTTCGGGCTCGGCGACCGCGACTTCGCCACGCACATCGTCCGCACCCAGATGATCGGCGCCGGCTACCCGCTCAGTGCCGTCACAGAGGCGCTGTGCGACCGGTGGCGGCCGGGCGTACGGCTGCTGCCCATGTCCGACGACCGCGTCGAGACGCATGTCGCCGTCACCCTCGACGGAGAGCGCCGGGTCGTCCACTTCCAGGAGTACTGGGTCAGGCTGCGGGCGTCCGTGCCGGCCGAGGCCGTCGTGCCGGTCGGCGCCGAGCAGGCCAAGCCGGCGCCCGGCGTGCTGGAGGCGATCGCCGAGGCGGACGTCGTCCTCTTCCCGCCGTCCAACCCCGTCGTCAGCATCGGCACCATCCTGTCCGTGCCCGGCATCCGCGAGGCGATCGCCGAGGCGGGCGTACCGGTCGTGGGCCTGTCCCCCATCGTCGGCGACGCGCCCGTGCGCGGCATGGCCGACAAGGTGCTCGCCGCCGTGGGCGTGGAGGCGACGGCGGCGGCAGTCGCCCGGCACTACGGCTCCGGGCTGCTCGACGGCTGGCTCGTCGACACGGTCGACACGGCCGCCGTGCCCGACGTCGAGGCGGCGGGCATCCGCTGCCGCGCCGTGCCGCTGATGATGACCGACACCGACGCGACCGCGGAGATGGCCCGCGCCGCCCTGGCGCTGGCCGAGGAGGTACGGGGGTGAGCTCGCCCTCCTACCGGGTCTGGGCGCTGCCCGGCATCGGCGAGGTCCGGCCGGGCGACAACCTGGCCAAGCTGATCGCCGCGACCGCGCCCGGACTCGTCGACGGCGACGTCCTGCTCGTCACCTCGAAGATCGTCAGCAAGGCCGAGGGCCGGATCGTCGAGGCGGCGGACCGCGAGGCGGCCATCGACGCCGAGACGGTGCGGGTGGTCGCGCGCCGGGGGGCCCTGCGCATCGTCGAGAACCGCCAGGGCCTGGTCATGGCCGCGGCGGGGGTCGACGCCTCGAACACGCCCGCGGGCACCGTGCTCCTGCTCCCCGAGGACCCCGACGCCTCGGCCCGCGCGATCCGCGAGGGGCTGCGCGACGAACTGGGCGTCGACATCGGCGTGATCGTCACGGACACGTCCGGGCGGCCGTGGCGCAGCGGGCTGACCGACGTCGCGATCGGTGCGGCGGGAGTGCGCGTGCTGGACGACCTGCGCGGCGGCACGGACGCGTACGGCAACCCGCTGACCGCGACCGTGGTCGCCACGGCCGACGAACTCGCCGCCGCGGGCGACCTGGTGAAGGGCAAGGCCGAGGGGCTGCCCGTCGCCGTCGTCCGGGGACTGGCGCACGTGGTCGACGAGGCCGGCCCCGGTGCGCGGGCGCTCGTACGGGGCGCGGCCGACGACATGTTCCGGCTCGGGACGTCCGAGGCGGTGCGCGAGGCGGTGACCCAGCGGCGTACGGTGCGCGCGTTCACGGACCAGCCGGTGGACGGCGGGGCGGTGCGCCGCGCGGTCGCGGCGGCGGTGACGGCGCCCGCGCCGCACCACACCACGCCGTGGCGCTTCGTCCTGCTGGAGTCCGAGTCCTCCCGCGTCCGTCTCCTCGACGCGATGCGCGAGGCGTGGGTCGCGGATCTGCGGCGCGACGGCGCGTCGCAGGAGGCGATCGCGAGGCGCGTACGGCGCGGGGACGTCCTGCGGCGCGCACCCTACCTGGCGGTCCCCTGCCTGGTGGCCGAGGGCGCGCACGCGTACGGCGACGAACGCCGGGACACCGCCGAGCGCGAGATGTTCGTGACCGCGGTGGGCGCGGGCATCCAGAACTTCCTGGTCGCGCTCGCGGGCGAGCGGCTGGGCTCGGCGTGGGTGTCGTCGACGATGTTCTGCCGCGAGGTCGTGCGGGAGGTGCTGGGGCTGCCGTCCGCATGGGACCCGATGGGCGCGGTGGCGATCGGTCACCCGGCGGCCGCGCCCACGGCACGGCCGGCACGGGACGCGGCGTCGTTCATCGAGGTGCGGTAGCCCCCGGTCGGAGGGACCGGGTCACGCCCCCGTGCGGGGCCCGGTCCGTGCGGGGCCCGTGCGGGCGCGGGACCCGTGCGTGCCCGGGGCCCGTGCGTGCCGGGGGCCCGTCCATGCGCCGGGCCCGTCCATGCGCGGGGCGCGGCGAAGTCCGTACGCGGGCCCGTCCGTGCCCGGGGCCCGATCCGTGCGCGGGGCCCGTCTGTGTCCGGGCCGCGACCTTGCCCGGGGCACGACAGTACGCGGGCCGCACCCGGCGGGGTCACCACGCCGCGATGTCCACCCGGCGCATCTTGGGCTCGCGGCGGGGCGGCACGCGGCCCGAGAGGAGGATCAGCCGGGCCGCGCGGTGGCGCTGGCCCTCGTAAGGGGCCAGCAGCTCCAGCATCGCCGCGTCGTCCGCGTTCCGGTCGCCCGCCAGGGCGTAGCCCACGATCCGGGGCAGATGGAGGTCGCCCACCGTCACCGCGTCGGCCGCGCCGTTGCTGCGCTGCACCGTCTCGGCCGACGTCCACGGGCCGATGCCCGGGATCAACTCCAGTCTTGCCCTGGCCTGTTCGGGCTCCATCACCGCCGCTTCCTCCAGGCGGCGCGCCACCCTCACCGCCCGCAGGATCGTCGCGGCACGCTTGTCGTCCACGCCCGCGCGGTGCCACTCCCAGGACGGGATCATCGCCCAGCCGCGCGGGTCCGGCATGACGTGCAGCCGCTCGTCCGGGCCCGGTGCCGGCTCGCCGAACCGGCGGACCAGCCGCCGCCACGCCCGGTATGCCTCGTCCGACGTGATCTTCTGTTCCAGGATCGACGGGATCAGGGACTCCGTCACCAGTCCTGTGCGCAGCAGACGCAGTCCCGGGCGGCGGTGCTGCGACGCGGCGACCAGGCGGTGGCGCGGGGTGAAGTCCTCGGGTGTGTCGGCCGCGCCGAGCAGGTCGGGCAGCCGGTCGAGCAGCCACTCGCCGCCCGCGCCCCACGCCTCGGCCTCCACCGTGCCGCCCCGGAGAGCGACCCTCAGCGTGCCGGGGCCCTCGGGCGTGCGGCTGGCCCGCCAGACGGAGCCGTCGGGCGTGGTACGGAAGGTGGGGTCGGCCGGCCCGCGGCGCAGCGGCCCGAGGACCAGGCCCAGGTCGAGGGGGTACGGCGGTGTCCACCGGCGTGTGCGGGCGGCCGAGACCTGACGCGGTACGGCGGCGGGTACGCGTGGCGCGCCGCCGCGCACCCTCGCGCGGCCGGCGCCCGGTTCGAAGCGTCCTGCCATGCGGTCAGGCTACTGGTCGGAGGAGAAGCGGACCGCGCCCGCCGGGAGCACCGCGTCGCACCACACCC
Organism: Streptomyces sp. NPDC049597; assembly: GCF_040675505.1. NCBI lineage: Bacteria > Bacillati > Actinomycetota > Actinomycetes > Kitasatosporales > Streptomycetaceae > Streptomyces > Streptomyces sp. NPDC049597. The sequence continues at coordinate 18,517 of NZ_JBFAOY010000043.1, read as the reverse complement.
GCGCGCCGTCCCTGAGCTCGTTGTCCGCCCCGACGACCGCCCCGTCGCCGACGACCACGCCGGACAGGACCGTACGGGCGCCTATGCGCGCGCCTTCGCCGACGAGCGAGGCCTCGATCATCGCGCCCGCCTCCACGACGGCGCCCGCGAGGACCGTGCTGCCGTCGATGCGCGCGCCCTCGCCCACCACGGCGCCCTCGCCGACGACCGTGCCGCCGGTCAGCTTGGCGCCGGCCGCCACGCGCGCGGAAGGCAGCACCAGCCGGTCGCCGCGCCGCCCGGGGACCGCGGGGGACGGGGCCCGGCCGAGCACCAGGTCGGCGGAGCCGCGCACGAAGGCGTGCGGCGTTCCGAGGTCCAGCCAGTACGTGGAGTCGACCATTCCCTGCAGATGGGCGCCGGAACGCAGCAGCTGCGGGAACGTCTCGCGTTCGACGGAGACGGGCCGGCCGGCGGGGATCGCGTCGATGACCGACCGGCGGAAGACGTAGGCGCCGGCGTTGATCTGGTCGGTGACGATCTCCTCCGGCGTCTGCGGCTTCTCCAGGAAGGCCGTGACGCGTCCGGTGTCGTCGGTCGGTACGAGGCCGTAGGCGCGCGGGTCGTCCACGCGCGTGAGGTGGAGGGAGACGTCCGCACCGGTCGCGCGATGGGTGTCGACCAGGGCCCCGATGTCGAGGCCGGTGAGGATGTCGCCGTTGAAGACGAGAACGGGGTCCTCGGGCGCGGAGCGCAGCCGGGAGGCGACGTTGCGGATCGCGCCGCCGGTGCCGAGCGGCTCCTGCTCGGTCACGTACTCCAGGTGCAGTCCGAGCGCCGAGCCGTCGCCGAAGTACGGCTCGAACACCTCGGCCAGGTAGGAGGTCGCGAGCACGATGTGCTCGACGCCCGCGGACCGCGCCCGCGCCAACTGGTGGGTGAGGAAGGGGACGCCGGCCGCGGGGACCATCGGCTTCGGTGTGCGGACGGTCAGCGGACGCAGCCGGGTGCCCTTGCCTCCGACCAGGAGAATCGCTTCTGGGGCCTGGTTCAACGCGGTCTCTGCTTCCTGCTGGGGCCGGCACGGTCGCTGGTGGGACCGGTCAGTTTATGCAGGGGATGCCGCTGTCACGACGCGCGTGGCCCCGGTGTACGGGTCAGCGGCCCTGGTAAGTGGCCGATGCCGTACGGGCGGTGCCGAGTTTGCCGTAGAGCCTGCCGCCCGGGCAGTCCGTGTCGAACCCGTCGCGGTGTCCGGCGATGGCGTTGAGTGTGACCCTCGTTCCCTCCGCGTACTTGCCGCTTCCCCCGGAGACGAGTGTGACCCTGCCCTTCGGGTTGACGCCGTACAGTCCGAGCTTCCACGCCGTCAGCTTGGCCACGGCGGTCACGGCGGCCGCCGGCGGATTGGAGGAACTGAACGAGCCGAGGACGGCGATTCCGGTGCTGTTCTTGTTGAAGCCGAGGGTGTGGGCGCCTTGCACCGGCTTGGCGACGCCTCCTGCCCGGCCTTCGTAGATGTTTCCGCACTTGTCGACCACGAAGTTGTAGCCGATGTCGCGCCAGCCGCTGCTCTCGACGTGGTAGCGGTAGATGCTGCGCAGGACGGAGGGCGCCTCCTGGCAGCTGTAGTTGTTGCCGGTGTCGCTGTGGTGCACGAAGGCGGCCTTCACCGAGTTCGTGTAGACGAAGTCCGGCTCGCGCAGGCTCTCGTCCGCGCCCCACCCCTTGCGTGTGATGATGCGCGGGCGGGGCCCGATGTAGGGCTTGGCCGTCACGGCGTCGAACACGAGGTCGCCCGCCGCCGCGGCCTCCGCCTCCGTGTCCAGCTGGTTGAGCGCCGGGATCTCCAGTCCGCCGGCCGGCGCACGCCCCTCGGAGCCCTCGGCACCGGAACCCTCGCCGCCGAGCCCCTCGCCGCCAGGACCCTCGGCACCGGAACCCTCGCCGCCAGGACCCTCGCCGCCGGGGCCAGAGGTGATGGGCCCGGTGTCCGCCGGGTCGTCACCGGGGTCGACGAGTTCGAGGCGCATGCCCTCCGGCAGCCGGCCCGCTCGGCGGTCGGACTGGCGCACCCGCACCTCCACGCCGTCGGACGCGCCGACCCACAGGGGCGCCGTTGCCCCGCGCACCCGGCCCGACTGGCTCTCCGCGGTGCCGGGGTCGGCGGCGTGGTCCTCGTTGTGGGTCTGGACCTCCTGCCATGCGGACCAGGTCCACGAGCCGATGCCGCGGGTGCGGACCTCGACGGTGCCGTCCAGGTGTGCGGACGCGTCGTCCCAGACGATGCCGACCAGGGAGAACGGCTCCACGTCCTGACGGGGCAGGCCCTGGACCGGGGCCTGGACCGCGCGGTCGGCTGGCGCTGTGCCGAGCGGCTGCAGCGGCAGCGACCGCGTGCTGCCGGGGACGTCCGGTACGTCGCCCCGCGTGCTGCCGGGGACGTCCGGTACGTCGCCCCGCACGCCGCCGAGGACGTCCGCGACGTCACCCCGCGTGCCGCCGAGGACGTCCGGAACGTCACCAGGGGGTGCGGCGAGAGCGCCGGAGGTGAGCGAGAGCGGAAGGACGAGCGCGGCCGCGCACGCCACGGTGATCGAAGATGCCAGATATCCACGCATGGCAGAAAGCCTGGGACGGGTGCGCGGAGAGCGCCTGCCGGGAAATCGGCCCCGCGCCCGGCCGACCGGAGGACCCCGTTCACCGGTACGGCGGCCCCGCCCGGCGCCCCCGGCGTACGCTTGCGCGGGTGAACGCCAGCGACCGTACCCCTGCCGACCTGCTGCGATCCGCGCTCGCCGCGGACCCGGCACGCCCCTTGGTCACCTTCTACGACGATGCCACCGGTGAGCGCGTGGAATTGTCCGTCGCGACCTTCGCCAATTGGGTGGCCAAGACCGCCAATCTCCTTCAGGGAGACCTCGCCGCCGAACCGGGCGAACGCCTGGCGCTGTTGCTGCCGGCGCACTGGCAGACCGCCGTGTGGCTGCTGGCCTGTTCGTCGGTGGGCGTCGTCGCGGACGTCGGCGGCGATCCGGCCCGTGCGGACCACGTGGTCGCCGGTCCGGGCCAGTTCGACGCCGGGCTCGCGTGCCGGGGCGAGCGGATCGCTCTGTCGCTGGCACCGCTCGGCCGCCGCTTCCCCGTCCCGCCGGCCGGTTACGCCGACTACGCGGTGGAGGTGCCCAGTCAGGGGGACCGGTTCGCCCCGTACGCGCCGGTGGACCCGGACGAGGCCGCCCTCGCGGTGGCCGGTGTGGAGCTGACCGGCGCCGAACTCGTCGAGCGGGCACGCGCGGACGCGGAGCGGCTCGGGCTCGGACCGGGCTCCCGGCTGCTGTCCGGCCTGCCGTACGACACCTGGGAGGGACTGTCCGCGGGGCTGTTCGCTCCGCTGGCGGCCGGTGGTTCCGTCGTACTGTGCCGCAACCTGGGCGAGTTGTCCGAGGACGGCCTGGCGAAGCGGATCGAGAGCGAGCGGGTCACGGGCACCGCGGTATGACAAGCCACTGAGGTCCACTCATGTGGCGCACACCCGGGCCGAGCCCTCCGGCCCGGGCGTCAACTCCGGTGGATGATCGGCGACAAGCGCGTTTCCACGCACAACCAAGCGCCGGGTTCAACTGTCTAGCCGGATGTCCCGCGGCCCAGCGCGCCGCCGATGCCATGAAGGACGGACGCACACGTGACGGACAAGGCTGGTACGCCCGCCGAACCGGACGGCCCGACGGGGGACGAGGCCGAGCCGTCGGACACTGCCGCCACGGATGCGCACTCCGGCCCGGACGCCGCCGGGGCTCGTGAGGCCCCCGGGGCTCGTGAGGGCGTGGACGGCGGGTCCGGGAGCCATGACGAGGAGGGGCAGGCCGTCGGCGGGTCCAACCGCAGGCGGCAGTGGCTGCGTTGGGCCGCGCTCGGCACATCGGTCGTGGTGCTCGCTGCCGCCGGCGCCGGCTGGTGGCTCTACCGCAAGCTCGACGGCAACATCACCACCGACACCTCGGCCGCGGCGGAGCTGGAGGCGTACGAGAAGGAGCGCCCCACCGCGCTCGTCACCGGCGCGCAGAACATCCTGCTGCTCGGCTCCGACACGCGGGAGGGCGAGGGCAACGACAGGTACGGCAGGGACGCGCACGGCAGCCAGCGCTCCGACACCACGATCCTGCTGCACATCGCCGGGGACCGGCAGAGCGCGACCGCCATGTCCATCCCGCGCGACCTGATGGTCACCATCCCCGCCTGCGGCAAGCCCGACGGCAAGCGGATCAGGCAGCAGACCGCGCAGTTCAACTGGGCGTTCCAGTTCGGCGGCGCGGCCTGCACCATCCGTACGGTCGAGAGGTTCACCGGGATCCGTGTCGACCACCACATGGTGATCGACTTCCGCGGTTTCAAGGACATGGTCGACGCGGTGAACGGCGTCGAGGTGTGTCTGACCGAGCCGATCGACGACAAGGCCGCACGACTCAAGCTGCCCGCGGGCCGCCAGACGCTGCGCGGTGAGCAGGCTCTGGGGTTCGTACGGGCGAGAAAGACGCTGGGCAACGGCAGCGACACCGAACGCATGGAGCGCCAGCAGCAGTTCCTGGGCGCGCTGGTCAAGAAGGTGCAGAGCAACGGGGTCCTGCTCAATCCGACCCGGCTCTATCCGGTGCTGGACGCGGCGACCAAGTCCATCACCACGGACGCGGGTCTGGACTCGCTCAAGGACCTTTACGACCTGACCCGGTCGATCCGCAGCGTACCGACGGAAAAGGTGCAGTTCCTGACGGTCCCGCGCAAGCCGTACCATCTCGATCCGAACAGGGACGAGCTGGTGGAGCCGGAGGCGAGCGAGCTCTTCGAGCGGCTGAGGGAGGACACCGAGGTCGCGGTCGTGCCGGAGGAGAAGACGGACCGGGAGGCAGGCGACGGCACAAGCCCCGCCCCGACGCCGACGTTCCCGGGAACCAACGCGGCCGAGGGCATGTGTGACTAAGGCAATGACCGAACGGAGACCGACAGCTCAGGTGGATTGGGCGGAATGCCCCCTTGTAAGGACCGTGGAATTTGTCACGACCGTCGCTCGCGGTTGAACTGGGCGGATAGTGTGACGCGATCCGGTGCTTCCGACCCTGTGTCGCGCACTGCTGGATCGAAGGACCGAGCGCCTGCCGGGGGAGGCGCCTCGCGTGGCACCGACGGAGGACTCAAGCAACCGTGGATGCACAAGGCCGTGGACGGGCGGACGAGATCGACCCCGCCGACCAGTGGGTCATGAACCCGCAAACGGGCAACTACGAACTGCGACTGGACCAATCCGCAGCGCAGTCAACAGCCTCCCCCAGCAGAGCCGCCGGCGCAAGAAGGTCCCGGCGGTCCGCCGAGAACGCGCAGGCGGCGACCCCGGCGGGCGGCACCGCCACACGCCGCAGGGCGGCGAACCCCGCCCCCGAGGTCCCCGCGCAGCGCAGCCGCCGCGCGGGTGGCGCCCAGGGCCGCGGACCGCAGCAGGCCGGGCGGCGCAAGCGCAAGCAGGCCGCCTCGGGCAAGAAGAAGGTGCTGCTGTGGACCGGTGGCACCCTCGCGCTGCTGATGGTCGCGACAGTGAGCGCGGGATACCTGTACTTCGAGCACCTGAACTCGAACATCACGTCCGTCCCCGACGACAACGCCGGCACCGGCGGCTTCAGCAAGGACCGGGCGATAAACATCCTGCTGATCGGCACGGACAAGCGCACGGGCGAGGGCAACGGGAGCTACGGCGACAGGAACAGCCCCGGCCACGCGGACACCACGCTGCTGCTGCACGTCTCCAAGGACCGCACCAACGCGACGGCGCTGAGCATTCCGCGTGACCTCATCACCGACATCCCGGACTGTCCGACGACACAGGAGGACGGCTCCAGCAAGGTCATCCCGGGGACCCAGGGGACGCGGTTCAACGAGAGCCTCGGCCAGTCGGGCCGTACGCCCAGCTGCACCATGCGTACGGTCACCGAGCTCACCGGCATCAAGATGGACCACTTCATGGTGGCCGACTTCAACGCCGTCAAGACGCTCTCGTCGGCGGTCGGCGGCGTGCCGATCTGCCTCGACAAGGACATAAAGGACGACAAGTCGAAGCTGGACCTGCCCGCGGGCGATCATGTCCTCGAGGGCGAGGAGGCACTCGCCTTCGTCCGCACACGGCACGCGGTGGGCTTCGGCGGCGACCTCGACCGCATCAAGATCCAGCAGCAGTTCCTCAGTTCGCTGATGCGCAAGCTGAAGTCGAACGACACGCTCACGAGCCCCACCAAGCTGGTCAAACTGGCCGAGGCGGGCACCAATGCCCTGACCGTCGATGACAAGATCGACGACATGTTCAAGCTCCGCGACCTCGGTCTGGAGCTCGGCAAGTTCGACATGAAGAACCTCACCTTCGCCACGGTCCCCGTCCTGGACAATCCGGCGGAGAAGGTCAAGGCGACGGTCGTGCTGGACACGTCCAAGTCGGACGCGCTGTTCTCGATGGTCAGGAACGACGTGTCGCTGACCGAGGTCGAGGAGAAGAAGAAGGCGGCCAAGGACAAGCAGGCCGAGCTGCTCAAGGGGACGAGGGCCGAGGCCTCGGACGTCCGCGTCGACGTCTTCAACGGCGGCGGCCCCGCCGGCTCCGCGCAGAAGACGCTGGAGTGGCTGCAGATCACCGAGGGCGTGCTCAAGTCCACCAACAAGGGCAACGCGCCGGCGGACGTCACCGCGACGACGCTGGAGTACGCGCCCAACCAGGCCGACCAGGCCCGCAAGCTCGCGGACCTGATGGGTCTGCCGGCCGCGGCGCTCAAGCCGGGCACGGAGGACGCCCAGGGCCTGGAGGCGATGACGCTGACGCTCGGGCCCGACTTCAAGGGCGCGGGTGTGCCCATCACCGGTCCGGCGAAGGCGCCGAAGGACGCGGTGCAGGCGGACAAGAAGGTGTGCGCCAAATGACACCGGCAGACGGCTCATGGGGAGAGCCTGAACACAGGGAGTTCTAGGGGTGGGAAACAGCAGCGTGCGTGGGGAGGGGACGCGGCGACGCGTACCGCACGCCCGCGATCTGGGCTGGGACGACAGCCTGTACGAGGACGATGCCGGGCGCGTCCCGGGCGCCCGTACGGCCGTCGACGACGAGCAGGACTCAGGGAGCGAGCAGGACCCGGCGGCGGAGGGCTCCGGCCCCCAACGCCGCCGGGCACCCGCCCGGCGCGCGAAGCGCGGCAGACGCCGCATCCTGCGCGGCGTCGCGACAACCGTGTCCGTGGTGATCCTGGGTACCGCGGGGGCGGGGTACCTGTACTACGAGCACCTCAACAGCAACATCCGCAAGGGCCAACGCACTTCGGGCGACTCCGACGTGAAGAAGTCGGCCCCGAACGCGGCGGGGCAGACCCCGCTGAATGTCCTGCTGATCGGCTCCGACAGCAGGAACTCCTCGGAGAACCTCGAACTCGGCGGCTCGAAGAAGAGCGTCGGAGCGCCGCCGCTCGCGGACGTGCAGATGCTGCTGCACGTCTCGGCCGACCGCAAGAACGCCTCGGTGGTCTCCATCCCGCGTGACACCAAGGTCGACATACCCGAGTGCACCGATCCCAAAACGGGGGACAAGCACGCCGCCACGAGGGATCTGATCAACGCGACACTCGGACGCGGCGGCCCCGGCTGCACCCTCGCCACCTGGCAGGAGCTCACCGGCGTCTACATCGACCACTGGATGATGGTCGACTTCGCGGGCGTGGTGGACATGGCGGACGCGATCGGCGGCGCCGAGGTCTGCGTCAACCACAACGTCTACGACGGCCCCAAGCCGGGCGTGCCCGGCGGGTCCGGCCTCAGGCTGACCAGGGGCTCGCACGAGATCCAGGGCGTCAAGGCCCTCCAGTGGCTGCGCACCCGGCACGCCTTCGAGAGCGACTTCGGCCGCTCCAAGGCCCAGCACATGTACATGAACTCGGTGATCCGCAAGCTCAAGGACCAGAACGCCTTCACCGACGGCGGCCGGCTCATGGACCTGGCCGAGACGGCCACCGAGTCCCTCCAGGTCTCGGAGGAGATCGGCACCGTCAAGAAGCTGTTCGACCTCGGCATGACGCTCAAGGACGTGCCGACCGACCGGATCGCGATGCTCACCATGCCGCGCGTCCCGGACCCGGCCAACCCGAACAGCCATGTGCTGCCCGCCCCGGGCGAGGCCGACCGGCTCTGGGAGATGCTGCGCGACGACGTCCCGGTGGACGGCAAGGCCCCGACGTCGAAGCCGAAGACGCCGGCCACGCCGAAGGACCCGGCCGCCGACCCCGCCGACATCGGCGTCATGGTCCGCAACGGCACGGGGGCCGACGGGCCGGCCACACCGCAGCGGGCCAACGCCGTCGCGGGCCTGCTGGCGCGGCAGGGCTTCACCGGAGCGAAGGCCGACTCGACTCCCGACCCCCAGGAGCGCACTCAGGTGCTGTTCCCGAGCGCCGACCTCCAGGGCGACGCGCACGCGGTCGCCAAGGCGCTCGGAGTGCCCACGAGCGCGGTGAAGAGGTCGACGGACGTCTCGGGCGTGACCCTGGTCGTCGGCGCCGACTGGCGGAGCGGGGACACGTTCCCCAGGGCCGAGCCGGCCGAGGGCCCGCCGAAGAACACCGAGACGGTCATGGGCGACGACAAGCAGGCGTGCATGGACATCTACGCGCCGTACCGCTTCTGAGGCAGCGCGCCCCTACAGGACGCCGGTCCGCCCCGTTTGGGGCGGACCGGCGTCCGTAGGCCGGTGCGGGCGGTCAGGCGGCGGTCTTCACCGAGGGGCGGCGGCTCGCGATGACCTTCTTCGCCAGCGAGCGCGGGCTCGTCAGGAAGCCGTACCCCCAGGACATGTGCATGGTCGCCAGCGCGAGGGGGATCTGCACCCGCGCCTTCAGCGGCAGTCCCCTGCCGGCGGGAACCGAGCCGGCCGTGATCGCGGCGAGGTAGCCGCCGGGCACCACGAGGGCCCACGGGGTCACGGCGGCGCCCAGGACCAGGCCGGCGGCGACCGCGCACACCGCGGTCGGGGCGGCGAGGTAGCGCAGGTTGATGGAGCCCTGGTGGTAGCGGGCGACGACATGGCGCCAGCGGCCGTACTCCCTGTACTGCTTGGCGAGCGCCCGCACGGACGGCCGGGGGCGGTACCGCACCCTCAGCTCCGGCGAGAACCAGATCAGCCCGCCCGCCTCGCGGATGCGGAAGTTCAGCTCCCAGTCCTGGGCACGGATGAACTCCTCGTTGTACCCGCCCTGCTGCTCCAGGGCCTCACGCCGGAAGACACCGAGGTACACCGTCTCGGCCTCGCCCGCGGTGCCGCCGGTGTGGAAGGCGGCGTTGCCCACTCCTATCCGCGACGTCATCGCGGCGGCGACCGCGTCCTCCCAGGCGTTCTCGCCCTCGGCGTGCATGATGCCGCCGACGTTCTGCGCGCCGGTCTCCTCCAGGAGACGCACCGCGGTCGCGATGTAGTTCGGCGAGAGCATGCCGTGGCCGTCGACGCGCACGACGATCGGGTGGCGCGAGGCCCTGATGGCGGCGTTCAGCGCGGCGGGGGTGCGACCGGTCGGGTTCGGCACGGTGCGCACTCGCGGGTCCTCGCGTACGAGGGCGGCGGCGATCTCGTCGGTGCGGTCCGTGGACGGTCCGAGCGCGATCACCACCTCCATCTCGCCGTCGTAGTCCTGCTCGAGGATGTGACGGACCGAGTTGCGCAGGTGCCGCTCCTCGTTGAGGACCGGCATGATCACGGAGACGGGCGTGGCGTTCATCGCCCGCCACGTTACCGCGAACGGGGGACAGCCAGGCGCGGCGGTCGGTGACGCAGATCGTATGGACCTACGGTGCTCAAGATCCCCTGTCGTCGCGGAGGTGTCCCCTTGCCCCCACCACCCCGCCCCGGTCGCCCGGCACAGAACCCGGCGGGACATGTCAGACGGCGTGCGGCGCCGGCGCCCCCACCGCCCCGCCCCCGTCGCCCGGCACAGAATCCGGCAGGGCGTGCCGGACGGCGTGCGGGCGCGACGCCGGTCCGGCGCGAGAGGCCGCGCTGGGGCGCTCGGGTGGTGACCTCGCTCTCGGTGCTGGTGCTCGGAGTCGGCGGGATCGGGCACGCGGTGGTGACGAGCCTCGACACCGGGATCGGGCGGGTCGACCCGTTCCGCGACATGAAGAACCGCCCCGGGGACAGCAACGGCACGAACATCCTGCTCGTCGGCACCGACGGCAGGGACAACATCACACCGGCGCAGAAGAAGAAGTACCGGCTCGGCGGCGCGCCCTGCCGCTGCACCGACACGATCATGCTCGTGCACATCTCGGAGGACCGGGGTCGCGCCAGTGTGGTGAGCCTGCCGCGGGACAGCTACGCCGAGATCCCCGAGCACACCGACATCACCTCCGGCAAGCACCACGCGACGCACCCGGTGAAGCTGAACGCCGCGTACGCGGAGGGCGGCCCGGCGCTGACCGTGCGCACGGTGGAGCACATGACCAAGGTGAAGATCGACCACTATCTGGAGATCGACTTCACCAGCTTCATGAAGACGGTGGACGCGGTCGGCGGCGTGGAGATCTGCACGGCCCGCCCGATGAAGGACTCGTACACCGGCCTGGACCTGCGCGTCGGCACGCACAAGCTGGACGGGGGGCAGGCGCTCCAGTACGTGCGCTCCCGCCATATCGACGGGGCGGCGGACCTCGGACGCATGCAGCGCCAGCAGCGGTTCCTGGCGGCCCTCGTGGACCGGGCGACCAGCAGCGGGGTCCTGCTCAACCCGGTGAAGTTCCGCAGGGTCACCTCGACGATGCTCGGCTCGGTGCGGGCCGACAAGGGCTTCGGCACGGAGCAGATGCTCGCGCTGGGCACGGCGATGCGGGGCTTCACGCCGGCCTCGTCGGAGTTCACCTCGGTGCCCGTCGGCGACGTGGGCCACCACGTGAAGGGCGTCGGTTCCACGGTGAAGTGGGACCCCGTGAAGTCGAAGAAGCTCTTCCAGCTGCTGCGGGAGGACAAGCCGCTGGCCCCGCACCGCCCCCGGCTCCCGAGCGCGACGCCGGTCGACGTCTCGCCGCAGCAGATCCGGGTGCAGGTCTACAACGGCACCCTGGTGCCCGGCCTCGGCGACCGGGTCGACAAGGACCTGCGCGGCACCGGCTTCCGCACCACCCGGGCCCCGCTCGACACCGGCAAGGGCCAGGTGCGGCGCACCCATGTGACGTACGACCCGCGCTGGGACCGGTCGGCGAAGTCGCTCCAGGCGGCCCTGGGCTGCGAGTTGCGGCCCGTGAAGAACCAGGGGCCGACGCTGCGGGTGGTGGCGGGCGCCGACTACAAGGGCGTCACGCCGGTGCGGGCGCAGGATCCGCACCAGGGCGAGTTCGGCGCGGTCACGGGCGACCAGGTGGTCTGCCCGTAGCGGTGTCCCGCTCGGTCAGTCCTCCATGCCCTCCGCGGCCCGCTTCTCCCGCAGTTCCTTGATCGCGCGCCGCCTGGCCAGCCGGTGGGTGCGCCGGATCTGCGCCTCCTGATAGCGACGCCGGTCCCGCTCGGTCTCCGGGAGCACCGGCGGCACGGGCCGCGGCTTGCCGTCCGCGTCGACCGCGGCGAAGACGAGGTAGGCGCTGCCGACCTGGGTGGCGGGCGTCGACTCGTTCCAGCGCTCCGCGAGGACGCGTACGCCGACCTCCATCGAGGACCGGCCCGTCCAGTTGACCTGGGCCTTCACATGGACCAGGTCGCCGACCCTGACCGGCTCCAGGAAGACCATCTCGTCCATGGAGGCGGTGACCGCCGGGCCGCCGGAGTGGCGGCCGGCGACGGCGCCCGCGGCGTCGTCCACCAGCTTCATGATCACGCCGCCGTGCACGGTACCGAGGAGATTCGTGTCACTGCCGGTCATGATGTGGCTGAGCGTGGTACGTGATGCCGAAGTGGGCTTACCCGGAATTTCGGCCTCCGGGTGCTGGGCCTGATCTGTCATGCCCTCCACCATATGCCGGTGCCGCATTGCATCAGGTTCGCTACAGCCGTGGTGTGATTCCCCACCCGCCCTGTCGGCGCGCCGCGTCGCACCGGCACACTGTTCCGCATGAACGACTGGCCCGAAGGATGGACCGACGACGGCGGCACGGGACGCGGCTACGGCCGTGGCAGCGCCGGTGCGCAGCCCGAAGGTGCGCGCGTGATGCGCCATGTCCAGCGCCCGGCCGCACCTCCGCGCGGCTCGGTGCCCCAGCAGCAGCGCGGCTACGACCAGGGCTATGCCGAGCCCGGGTACGACAGCGGCTACAACACGGGCCAGGTCTACGGCTCCCCCGGGGGCGGGCGGGGCATCCCGCCGCAGGGCGGCCCCTACCGGCAGCCCGGCCCGGCCCCGGACTGGCGTCGCCGGTTCAAGGTCGGCTCGGTCGTGGTGCTGGTGGCAGTGCTCGGCACGGCGATCGGCACGTACTTCTGGGCCGACTCCAAGGTGCGGCGCGAGGTCGACCTCGCCAAGGTGATCGAGCGGCCGCAGGAGGGCGACTGCACGACGTACCTGATCGTCGGCTCGGACAGCCGTGAGGGCATGACGGCCGAGGAGAAGAAGAAGCTGCACACCGGCTCCGCCGAGGGCAAGCGCACGGACTCGATGATGATCCTCGCGGCCTGCGGCAGCGGGAACACGATGGTGTCCCTGCCGCGCGACTCGGACGTGGAGATACCCACCTTCGTGGGCTCGGAGTCCGGCAAGACGTTCCAGGGCACGGGCCGGCGGGTGAAACTGAACGCCGCGTACGCGGAGGACGGTCCCGAGCTGCTGGTGCGCACCGTCGAGCACAACACCGGTCTGCGCATCGACCACTACGCGGAGATCGGCTTCGCGGGCTTCGCGAACATCGTGGACGCGCTCGGCGGTGTCGAGATGACCATCGACAAGGGCTTCAAGGACAAGAAGTCCGGCGCCGACTTCCAGGCGGGCAAGCAGACACTCGACGGCGAGCAGGCCCTGGCGTACGTCCGTACCCGGTACGCCTTCGCCGAGTCCGACCTGGCGCGCACCAAGAACCAGCAGAAGTTCCTGTCGGCGATGGCGAACCAGGCGGCGACGCCGGGCACGATCCTCAACCCGTTCAAGCTGTACCCGACGATGGGCGCGGGCCTGGACACCCTGATCGTGGACAAGGACATGTCCCTGTTCGACCTGGGTGAGATGTTCTTCGCGATGAAGGGCATCACCGACGGCAGCGGCACGTCGATGAACATGCCGACGTCGGGCAGCCGCGGCGGGAACCTGGTCTGGGACAAGGCCAAGGTGCGGCAGCTGGTGCAGCAGATCCAGAACGACGAGAAGGTCACCGTGTCCGACAAGTGACGTCTTCCGCCCAAGGGGCCCGCCGCGCACATGGGCGGTTTCTGGGGGTCGTTGCAACACGTGGTCGTGTTGATCAGGCCTCGAGCAGTTTGAGCAGGCGCTCGGCTGGGTTTCCCAGCCGAGCGTTTTGCGTGGACGGCCGTTGAGTTCGGCGGCGACCGCATCGAGGTGCTCGCGGCGTTGAACCAGCCCCGGCAGCGCCCGCCCCCGCTCCGTACAGCCACCGGCTCCGACGCCCACCCCCGCGCCCGCCACCACCCCAGCCCCAGGCACCCGACTTGGAGCGCCACGGCGTGGCTCCGACCTCCTCGCCGGCCTGCGCCGCTATGAGCCCGCCGCCCGGCTCCACCGGCTGGTATGCCTGCAGAACGGCGTCGACCCGCACATCGGCTCGTCCCTGCACGCCATCCGCTTCTCCGTCACCGCGCTCTGGCCCACCACCCCGGACTCCCCGCCGCCCGGCCACCGCCACGACACCGAGTACCCGCTCGGACTCGCCGCACAATGGTCAAGCAGCCCTGAAGATCGGCGAGTTCGCCATCGGATCCTGCCCCTGTGCCTGGTCGCCGACACCACTCCCGCCTGAAGCGCACGACAACCCTGCGGTTCGGACGACACTGCCAGTGCGGCATGTGAAAGTTCACGCATACCGCGCGACGGGACACCTCCCCGGAACATGACAAACCGGTCCCCGCGCTGACCGCGACAATACATACTCGTCGTTCCGGGCCTCGGCACTGGCCGCGCGGCCCGCTGAAGAACAGCGAGTGGGGCGCATGTTCAGCGAAGACAGCCGACTGGTGAAAGTCGCCGTGCTCGGCAGCCGGACTTACGACCAGCCGGTGATCCTCCCGCAAGCGCACGACAACGCGCTGCTGTTCAAGCGGCGCCACGGCTCGGACGCCTTCTGGTGCGGGACGCTGCTCGGGGCGCCGACCACGTGTATCTCAGCCAGGGAGTGCGCCACTGGTTGGAGGCGTGCGGACTCGACCACCGGCTCCAACTACCCAAGCAGACCAACGAGGACTGGACGTACCTGGACGTCTTCCTCCTCTCCCCCGGACTGAGCCTGCGCCTCTACTGCCCCTACTCGGGCTCCTCCCTGCCGCGCGCCGCGGTGGACTTCGCGCTCAGCGGCACCTACGACGAAGTGCTGATCGGCGAGCACACCCCGGCGCCCCGCGAGCTGTACGCCAGGCGCGGGTACGCCCTGCGGCTCCGCATGGTCAGCACCCGGAAGGAAGGTCTCCTGCAACGACACGTCCAGATCGGCACCGAGTTACCCGGACGCCGTGCCACATGGCAGGACCTCGACACGTGCTGAGTCACGGCAGTCGGCCTGATGACGCCGGCCGCCGCCGAGTCCGCCGCGCGAGAAACACCCGTCGCTCGCTACCGCCAGCAGCCGCCTGGGCGGCACACGGCACGCCGCCGACAAAGATGCCGCCGCGCCGCATTCCCTGGGCATCGGCGACCAGAAGGTCCTGATCAAGTTCACCGGACCAGGACCGCGGACCGGGGCCGGCAATCTTCTGGGCCCCGACCCCCGCCACCTCTCTTACAACCCCCACCGCCGCCCGCTCGACCTCATCGGCCCGCGCTGACCAGTAGCGACCCTTGATTACTCATACTTTGAATCAGCCCTGACATCGCCAAAGTGGCTACTTATGATGAGCGATTATCTCGCGTACGTCGTTCAGCCAGCGCCGCAAGGAGACGCCCTTTGGTGGACTGATACACAGACCAAGTGTCCGACTGGCATCACGCAGAGAAATATCGTCCGTATTCATGTCCAGAAAATCTTGAATCTCTTTGATGACGATGCGCAGGTCGCCCTCTGAAACACCGTCAAGGTAATCATCGACCGCCTCTCTGTGCGAGGCGTACTCAGCATCGAAATCCTGATGGAAGTAGGCACTCAGGAAGTGTGAGAGTTCAGGGAAGCGCCCCTTCCACTCCCAAGCCGTCTGGGGCGGCGTGACCGGGGCGGGCCGCCCGGGCACCTCAAGAAAGTCAACCAAATGTTGACGAATAAGGAGAAGGCATTCCTCTACGCTCGCACCAATGGGAGGCTTGATGTGTGGCAATAGATCGACATCTTCCGCGATCTCTTCACTGAAGAGCCCTTTCGAAAGGAGATCGTCGATCTCTGCGGCTAGTTCGGCTGCCCGGCCGGGGTGACGTCCGGCCTGCCGCAAGAATGCAGCAAGTGCCGCTCCGGGGCGATCGGGAGCGTCATCGAAGGTATAACCGGTCTCCTCATAGGAACGCAGCAGGTTCCGCAGCTCCTTGAAGCGGTCGTTGAACGACGTCATTGGTGTCACAACTGGTTTCTGTGTTAGCTGATGGGATATGAGGTGAGGATTCGATACCCTGATTCGGCCGACGGGTCGCGCTTAAGGACGACTTGTACGCCAGTAACCCATTCTACCGGCAAACCGTTTCGGAAATTGTGTCGAGTCATACTCACGCCAGTGAACTCGTCGAAGTGTGCCGAAAGGTCGAACTTCTTCTTGTTTCCGGCGAGCCAGGCGGTGATCTCCTTTTGGTGACCTGCCATGGCGGCGTCTGTGAACTTTTGCGCGGACGCTTCGTCTACATAACGCGAGGCCACGTCCATATTGGGATTGCTGCGCAGCCGATCCCGTAGGTAGTGCGTCGTGACGTCCACGTGACGGTCTATGGTGTGCGAACCGTTCTTTCCCTCGTCCCCCTTGATGTCGGCCCTGTGCTGGGGAGGATTGAGCTGCCCTCTTCGCTTCGAGCGTGGCCAGGCGTTGTAATCACCCTCCCGAAGCAGCAGGTGCCCATTGGGGTAGGCCAGTGCAGGGCCCCGCACGTTGATCGGGATTCCCTGAAACATCTTGACGAACCCGCCGGCGTCGGATGCGGCTCGTACGGTTCCGGCTCCCGCGCCGAGAGCGCCTCCGAAGACGGCGCCGTAGGCGGCGGCGTCCTGCGCATGGGAGAGATTGAAACCGTCCTGCAGGCCGGTTGAAATCTTCAAGGGTTGAGCGACCGCGAGCTCGACCGTCACGGACTCGATGCTGCCGAAGACAACTCCTGTGAGTGTGACCGCTGCGATGTTGGCCACAGTCGTCGAGACCGTGATCCCGAGCCCTGCGGCAAGTTCGATGATGGTGGTTGCGGCGGCAGCCGAAGCGGCAGTGGAGAGACCGAAGGTGAAGACCGCCAGACCGATGCCCGCTGCGATGGTGGCTGCCGCGATCCCGATCTCTGTCCAAAGTTGCTGGATGGCGTCGTCGACCGCGGCTGCGAACTCTTCAAGCGCATTGGCCATCTGACGTGCCACCACCGCCAGGTCGTCCAGCCAGCCCTGGGCGCACTCCCTGTGGTACCGGCCCCAGAAGACCTCGAAGGCGTCGATCGCCTCGCCCTTGTTGTTGCGGATGAGGGACGCAGCCTTACCGTTGGATATCCGACACACGTCATCGACGGCGTCAGCATAGTCGCGCCAGTGCCCTGCCGCCGCGCGCAGGCTGCCCGAGTTTGCGTCCGGCCACCACATCCCCATCTCCATGAGGACGTCCTTGGCGGTCTCCTCGACGCTCACTTGGCACTGCTCTCGTGCGCGCCGCCGTCCCGGCCGTTTTCAGGCTTCAGCCTCGCGAACATGGCGGCGATCAGTGCCTCATTCTCGATGTGCCCGTCAGCCATGTCCGTCATTGCCAGGTGAATGCTGGCCAAACCGTCGATCAGGATGCCTGTCGACTTCTTGATCTGTTTCACGTGTGGTAGGTAGATGTCTGCGAACTGCGATCCCTGCTCGTCGTCGCCCCAGGGTGTACCGAGCTCGCCGAGCTTTTCTGCCAAAGTCCTGGCGGCAAGCCGCAACGCCGCGCTCTGTTCCTGGAATGTTGGAGCCGACGCCTTCAGATCAGCTGTCTTGATGTCGAGTATCTGCTTCGGTGCCTCAACCATCGCAATTCTCCCCCATGTTGGAACCGCATCCCCGACGACGGTAGCTCATCAACATGTGGACATGACAAGGAGATGATCGGTCAAAGGATGCCGCTCAGGGAATTCACTCAGCCACACGGCGTCCGGTTCGTGATCGTATGACCGCATCAAAGCCCTGTGCGCGCAGTGGATTCCTCACGTCCCGAATGGCAGCTGCGGCCCTGCATGGGTGCAGATCTTGTGAGGGTGCCTTGTTGGGGTGATTCGCACGGCACGGGCTCGCGCGCCGGAGCGGCCGCACGGGCAGCGAGTGCCCGCCCTACCCCAGCAAGCACCGGAGGAACTGTGAACGACGACATCGACGCCGCGAACCATCGCGCGATCTCCATGCCATCGGATTCCGACGTCGCGTCACCGATGAGTCCGGCCGGCACGTGCCGTCTACTGAGGTGAGAGTACCGATTACGTGTGGAGGCCGGCATGAGGAAGATCATCGCGCAGCTTTTCGTCTCGCTCGACGGTGTCGTGGAGGCGCCCGACCAGTGGCACTTCCCCTACTTCAACGACGAGATGGGCGCCGCCGTCGACTCCGTCCTCGGCAGGGCCGACACCTTGATCCTGGGGCGCAGGACCTATGACAGCTTCGCCGGCGCCTGGCCCGGCCGGGAGGCGGCCGGCGGGGAGGACGCTGCCTTCGCCAAGATCCTCGGCGACGCCCGGAAGATCGTCGTCTCGCGACAGCAGATCGAATTCACCTGGCGGAACTCCGAGTTGATCAAGGGGGACCTCGTCGAGGCGGTGACGGAGCTGAAGAAGGAGCCGGGCGACAGCGCCATCGCGATGAGCGGTTCCGTCTCCGTGGTCCGGCAGCTGCTTGCCGCGGGGCTGCTGGACCAGCTTCAGCTGCTGGTGCACCCGATCGCCGTCCGCAAGGGCATGCGCCTGTTCGACGAGGGCGACACTCCGATCCCGCTGAAGCTGCTCTCCTCGGAGACCTTCGAGACGGGCGTGCTGCACCTCTTCTACGCCCCGGCCGAGCAGACGGGTGAGGGGACGTACGAGGACGCGAAGGCGCACCTCCCGCAGGACGAGCGGTAGGGACCGGACATGCCGACGGCCCCCGGCGCGCTGCCGGGGGCCGTCGGCAAGGCCACTACGGCAGGTTGCGCGCCATGACGATGCGCTGGACCTGGTTGGTGCCCTCGTAGATCTGCGTGATCTTGGCGTCGCGCATCATGCGCTCGACCGGG
>NZ_JBFAOY010000042.1:0-43663 GCF_040675505.1 Streptomyces sp. NPDC049597 | reverse complement strand
GTTGGGCCGTATCGAGTTCGACCGCCACGGCGGCAAGGTCAACACGGACGCGATCGACAACAGCGCCGGTGTGGACACCTCCGACCACGAGGTGACCACCGGCGGTGCGGCACGGCTCTCGTGCTCTGCGCACGGTGCCCGCGAAAACTGTGTTTCCCCTCACCGCGCTCCGGCCGGGCCTGGTGAGATCATCCCTTGGGCCGTACGCGATGGGCCGAGGGGAGCTGACTGTCATGGCGGAGCGGATGAGGGGCAAGGGCCGCGTCCTCCCGGTCGACGACCCGGTCGCGGAGAGGGTCTACGCCGAGCTCGCCCGGTCGCCCTGGCTGGAGATCGCGGAGCTCGCCGCCCTGACCTCCCTCACCGAACAGGAGACCCACGCGGCGCTCGGCCGCCTGGTGGACATGGGGGCCGCGGAGCACGCTGCCGGGGTGCCGCTGAAGGTGGTCGTCCTGCCGCCGAGCGCGGTCGCCGCCGAGTGGGTGCGCCGGCTGGAGGACCAGGTCATCCAGTCGCGCCAGGCCGTCGAGACACTCACACAGGAGTACCTCGCCGCCCGTGGCGCGGGCAGCGCGTCGCGGATCCGGGCCGTGTCGGCCCAGGAGATGCTGCACCTCTTCGAGACCGGCCAGGAGAACTGCCGCAGCAGCGTGCGGGGCATAGCGGCGCCGCCCTTCGCGGCGGTGATCGGCACCAACGACGAACGTCAGCTGCGGCGGATGAGCCAGGGCATCTCGTACCGGACGGTCTACGCGGCCGAGGCGCTGAACCACCCGGCCGCCCGCGCGAGCATGCACCACATGCTCGCGCACGGCGAGGAGGGGCGTTTCATCGCCAGGACCCCGATGAAGCTCGTCGTCTTCGACGAGGATCTCGCCCTGGTGCCGGTGGTGTCGCGGACCCGGACCGCCGAATCCCTGGTGATCGGCCGCTCCGACCTGCTCGACGGGTTCCTCAGCCTCTTCGAGACCGTCTGGGAGATGGCGATGCCGCTGGGCGTCGAAGGCACGGTCGACACCGATCTGGGCGACGACGAACGGGAGCTGCTGTGCCTGATGGCGGCGGGCTCGACCGATCTGCGCATCGCCCGCCACTTCGGGGTCTCGTCGCGCACGATCGAGCGCCGGATCAAGACGGTCCTCGAACGGCTGGGCGCCACGAGCCGTTTCCAGGCCGGTGCCCTGGCCGCCCGCCGAGGCTGGTTGTGACCCCCGCCCCCGCCGGCCGCGGTCAGCCGCCGGACAGGACCCAGAAGTGGTCCACGATGCTGTCCAGGAAGTCACGGCCGGGCTCGCCCGTGTCCCTCGACGTCTCGCCCCAGCTCAGGGTCGCCACCATCCGGGACTGGTAGTCGGCGTGCAGCCGCTGGAGCACGGCCTCCAGGTGGCCGCGGTCCAGTGGGAGCATCTTGCCGACCGGACGGACGTACGCCTGCCAGCGCGCGGTCACCGCGCTGCGCAGGAGCTCCGCCAGTTCCTCGTCGCGGCCCGTGGCGGCCAGCAGCGCGCGCGGGGACAGCTGCAGGGCCTCGGCGAGTGCGGCGGTCTGGCGCTCGTTGCCGCGCCAGTGGCCCGATTCCTCCATCCTCCGGTACGCGGCCGTGTCGAGACCGACCCGGCGGGCGAGGTCGTCGGGCGCCAGGCCGCGCGCGATGCGGTGCTCGCGCAGGGTCGTCGCGGCGGCGAACAGCTCGCCGGGGGAGCACCACAGAACACCCGCGAGGGCGGTCAGTTCACGGGTGCCGGGCGTCGCGAGCCCGCGTTCCCAGGCCATGACCGTCTCCGGCGAGACGTGGAGTCCGTACTGGGCGCGCAGTCCGTAGGCGACGTGACCGGGCGCCATCCCCAGGGCCTCGCGGAGACGGCGCGCGGCGGGGGCGTTGAAGGGCGGGGAAGGGGTGTACTGCACGGGCACAACGTACGGGGCCGCGGCCGCCGACGACTACGGTGCGTTCCCCTCAAGCTACATGTCGTAGGAATCTCCGAGCTGATCCACGGCCGTGGACGTATGCGGGAGCTACCGAACAGTACCGGCGTGCCAGTGCGGCCCCCGGCCGGCGTCATCCCTTGACCGCGCCGCCGAGGGCGAACCCGCCGCCGAGCCTGCGCGCGATCAGCACGTACAGCACCAGCACCGGCGCCGAGTACAGCAGCGAGAACGCCGCCAGCTGACCGTAGACGACGGAGCCGTAGTTGCCGAAGAACGTGAAGATCGAGACCGACGCGGGCAGTTGGTCGGGGGACAGGATCAGCATGAAGGGGACGAAGAAGTTCCCCCAGAGCATGATGAACGTGTAGATCGTCACCACCGTCAGGCCGGGGCCCATCAGCGGAAGCACCACACGGGTCAGGGTCTGCAGGTTCGACGCGCCGTCCGTCCAGGCCGCTTCCTCCAGCACCACCGGCACGCCGTCCATGAAGTTCTTCATCAGCCAGATGGCGAAGGGGAGTTGGGAGGCGGCGAGGAACAGCGCCGTACCGTACACCGTGTCGATCAGGTTCACCTGCACGAACAGCCCGTACACCGGGACCATGACCGCGGTGATCGGCAGGCACGTCGTGAACAGGATGGTGAGCAGATACGGGCGGGTGAACCGCGAACGGTGCCGCGACAGCGGATAGGCGGCGAGCGCCGCGCACACCACCGACACCGCGGTCGCCCCGCCGCACAGCACCAGACTGTTGAGCATCGGCGTGAACGTGATCTCGTCCGTGAGCACGGCGGCGAAGTTCTCCGTCGTCGGCGACGACGGAATCCGTACGCGCAGATCGGCGTTCGCGTCCACCGACGCCAGCAGCAGCCACACCAGCGGCAGGGCGAAGGCCGCCGCCGTCAGCAGCAGCGCGCCGTTCGCCGCGAGGCGGGCGCGGGTGGCACGGCGCATCACGGCCCGCATCACACCTCCACCTTCATCAGACGCAGGTACACCACCGAGAACAGCGACCCGACCAGCAGAAGCAGCAGTGCCACGGCCGTGCCGTAGCCGATCAGGGACTTCAGGAACGCCTGGTCGTACATGAACACCGGCAGCGTCTGGCTGCGGTTGCCGGGGCCGCCGCGGGTCATCGCCCAGATCAGGCCGAAGACGGACAGCGTGGAGAGGGTGTTGAGCATCAGGTTGGTGCCGATGGAACGGCGGATCATCGGCAGCGTGACGTGCCAGACGCGGCGCGGGCCGCTCGCCCCGTCCACCTCGGCCGCCTCCGTGATGTCACGCGGGATCTCGGCCAGGGCGGCGGAGTAGATCAGCATCGAGAAGGCGGTGCCCCGCCAGACGTTGGCGAACGACACGGCCAGGATCGGCAGCGTGAACAGCCAGTTCTGCGAGGGGAGGTGGAGCCAGTCCAGAATCGCGTTGAGCGTGCCCTCGCGGCGGAAGAAGGTGTACAGCAGGAACGCCGCGACGATCTCCGGCAGCACCCACGCGGTGATCACCAGAACCCCGGTGAGGGTCCGCACCGGACGCGACGCGACCCGCATCAGACCGGCCAGCGCCAGACCCAGCGTGTTCTGGCCGACGATCGCCGAGACGAACGTGAAGACGAGCGTGAGCCACACCGCGTTGCGGAAGTTCTCGTCGGCGAAGGCCCGACGGAAGTTCGCGAGGCCCACGAAGTCCGCGCCCGACTGGCCCGTGAGTTGCGCGTTCGTGAAGGCGATCCACACGCAGTAGCCGATCGGTCCCGCGAGGAACAGCAGCAGGAGGACGGTGGCGGGGGCGAGCGGGGCCCACCGCCACCGTCCCGTCCGGGACGCGCTCACCGGCCGGTCACCGGGAGACGACCGCGCCGTCGGTGATGGTCCTCAGCTGTTCGTCGTACGCCTTCGCCGCGTCGGCCGGTGACGCGTCACCCGTGGTCACCTTCTCCATGGCCTCACCGATCGCCGTCGACACCTGCGGGTAGACGGGCAGCGCCGGCCGGTAGTGGGTGTAGCGCACCAGGCCGGTGAAGAAGTCGATGCCCGGCATGGACTTCAGGTACCGCGGATCGGCGGCGACGTCCTCGCGCACCGCGATCTGCGCGCCGACCACGCACCACTCGGTCGCGTTCTCCTTCGACTGCAGCGTCCTGATGAACTCGAAGGCCAGATCCGGGTTCTGGGCCTTCGCCGGGATCGACCAGGCCCAGCCGCCGGACATCGAGACCTTGCCGGGCGCCTGGCCATTCTGGGTCGGCATGGGTGCCTGCGCCAGCTTCTCGCTCCACTCCGGCCACTCCTTGGGGCCCTCGTTCACCCAGTTCTGGCCCATCCACGAACCGTCGAGGGAGATGGCCAGCTTGCCCTCGGGGAAGAACTCGGTGGCGACCCGTGTGCCGATGTTCGGGTCGAGGGCGTCGGACACGTCCGGACCGAGCTTCTCCTCGTACACCGTGCCCACGAAGCCGAGGGCGTCCTCGAACCCCTTGCCGCCCGCCACCCACTTCTTGGCCGACGGGTCGTAGAGAGGGTCCTCGCCCGTGCCGTAGAGCAGCATCTCGAAACCCTGCATGACCGCCGCCTCGCCGGGGCCCTTGCCGGTGTAGACGTTGATCGGGATGACGCCGGGGACCTTCTTCTTGACCGTACGGGCCGCGTCGAGGACCTCCGCCCAGTTCTTCGGCGCCCAGTCGGCGGGCAGCCCGGCCTTGGCGAAGATCTCCTTGTTGAACCACAGCCCGCGGGTGTCGGTGCCGTCCGGCACTCCGTACGTCTTGCCGTCCTCCGCCTTCGCCGCGGCCTTCGCGGTGTCCACGAAGCGGTCCCACTGGTCCCACTCGGCCAGATAGTCGTCCAGCGGCTTCAAGTAGCCGGCCCTGATGTCGGAGTTGATGCGGAAGGTGTCCTCGTAGACCAGGTCGGGCGCGGTCTTGGGGGAGCGCATCATCTGCTGCGCCTTGGTGGCGTAGTCGTTGTCCGGGGCCTGGATCGGGATCAGCTTGACCTTCTTGCCCGGATGCTCCTTCTCGAACTGCTTCTTGGCCGCCTCCAGATAGGCGTCCTTGAAGCGGATCTTGTTGTCGGTGGACCGGTTGTAGGCGACTTCGACGGTGTCCGGATCACCGCCGGAGCCGCTGCCGCATGCGGTGAGGCTCGCCGCGAGGGCGGTGACAGCGGCGGTGAGGATCAGTGGGGCGGTGGGGCGCACGAGCACGACCTCCTCTGAGCCGGGGGAGCCGGGCGCCGGGCGTGCTGCGGGCGGCGCGGGGCTGCGGGCTGCTGCCCGTGACGGTATGACCGGTCAGTTGACAAAATCAATCCCCGTGCAGAGCGCGGCGGTTGAGGCCCGAGGCGGTGCTCAGTGGCGGGTGCTGACCCAGCGGTACTGCAGCTCGGGGCGGCCGATCTGGCCGTACTGAGGGCTGCGGACGGCCCGCCCGGCGGTGACCAGATGCTCCAGGTAACGGCGGGCCGTGATCCGGGAGATGCCGACGGCCGCGGCGGCCTCGGTGGCGGTCAGGCCCTCGCCGGAGTCGCGCAGAGTGCGGGTGACCGCCTCCAGTGTGGGCCCGCTCAGGCCCTTGGGGAGCGTCGTCGCGTTGCGCGGCGCGCGCAGTGCGGCGAGGGCGCGGTCGACCTCGTCCTGCCCGCTGGCCTCTCCGGCGGCGGCCCGGAACTCGGCGTAGCGGCCGAGGCGGTCGCGGAGGGTGGCGAACGTGAACGGCTTCAGCACGTACTGCACGACCCCGAGCGACACGCCCTCCCGGACGATGGCGAGGTCGCGGGCGGAGGTCACCGCGATGACGTCGGTTGAGTGCCCGGCGGCGCGCAGGGACCGTACGAGGTGCAGGCCGTGTCCGTCGGGCAGGTACAGGTCGAGCAGCAGGAGGTCGACCTCCGCCCGGTCCAGCGCGCGCACGGCCTCGGCACGGGAGTGCGCGACCCCCACGACGACGAACCCGGGCACGCGCCCGACGTAGAGCGCGTGCGCGTCGGCGGCGACGGGGTCGTCCTCGACGACCAGTACCCGGATGGTCACGCGAGCACCTCCCGGGCACAGCGGCGCTCCGCGGTCAGGCCGTGGCGGCCGGCCGCGTCCGGGCGACCCGGCGACGGAGCGTCCGGCCCGCGAAGGCGCGCCTCCAAGGCGTGCGCGTCGGCGGCGGCGGGGTGGGCCGGGTGGCCCGCGGGGTGCACGGCGGCGACGGCCGGCGTGGACGCGCTGTGCGGCCGCGGGGAGCGGGGCGTCGGTCTGCCGTGCGGCTCGGCGGTCCGGTCGGGGCCCGTCGCCGCGCGGAGGGGATCGGCTCCGGCGCGGACCGGGGCGGTGCCGGCGGGGCGGTGCTCCGCGTCTTCGCGGGGGCGCGGGCCGCGCGCCGACGCGCACGGGCGGTGGCGCTGAGGGCCGGGTGCGGCGCGGGTGGAAAGGGGCGTCATGCGGGTGCCTCCGTCGTGTTCAGCGGGAGCAGAACCGTGAACTCCGCTCCGCCTTCCGGAGCGCGCGTCAGCGTGACCGTGCCATGGCCGCGGTGGACGGCCTGGCGTACCAGCGCCAGGCCGATGCCCCGGCCCGGGCCGTGCGTGGACCAGCCGCGGCGGAAGACGTCCTCGACCGACTCGGGTTCGACACCGGGACCGGTGTCGGTGACGCGCAGCAGCAGCTCGTCCCGCTCGGCCCGCGCCGTCACGGTGACGCGTGCGCGCACGCCGCCCGGCGGGGGCGGCGCGACCCGCAGGTCGGCGTCGGACTCGGCGTGGCCGGACTCGGCGGGGCCGGCCGGCACCAGGGTACCGACGCCGGCCGCCGCGTCGACCGCGTTGTCGATCAGGTTGCCCAGGATCGTCACCAGGTCCCTCGACGGCAGCGACGCCGGGAGGACGCCGTCGTCGATACGGCTGTCCTCGGTGAGGACCAGCTCCACACCGCGCTCGTTCGCCTGCGCCGCCTTGCCGAGCAGCAGCGCCGCGAGGACCGGTTCGCCGACCGCGCCCACGACGCGGTCGGTCAGGGCCTGCGCCAGCTCCAGTTCCGCCGTCGCGAAGTCGACCGCCTCGTCCGCGCGGCCCAGCTCGATCAGTGACACCACCGTGTGCAGGCGGTTCGCCGCCTCATGGGCCTGCGAGCGCAGGGCCTGCGAGAAGCCGCGCTCCGAGTCGAGCTCGCCCGAGAGCGCCTGGAGCTCCGTGTGGTCGCGCAGGGTCACCACCGTGCCGCGCTTCTCGCCGCCGACGACCGGCTGCGTGTTCACCACGACCACCCGGTCCGCCGTCAGGTGCACCTCGTCGACCCGCGGCTCGGACGCCAGCAGCGCACCCGTGAGCGGGGCGGGCAGGCCGAGTTCCGCCACCGGGCGGCCCACCGCGTCGTCGCCGAGCCCCAGCAGCTCCCGCGCCCCGTCGTTGACGAGTGCGATGCGCCGGGACCCGTCGAGCATGATCAGGCCCTCGCGGACCGCGTGCAGCGCCGCCTGGTGGTAGTCGTGCATCCGCCCCAGCTCGGCCGCGTTCATGCCGTGGGTGTGCCGGCGCAGCCTGGCATTGATCACGTACGTGCCGACGCCGCCGAGCGCCAGCGCGCCGCCCGCCATCACGAGCAGCGCCGTGACCTGCTCGGCCACCTGCTCGCTGATCTCCTCGATCGTGATCCCGGCGCTGACGAGCGCGACGACCTTCCCGCCGTCGCGGACCGGCGCCACCGTGCGCACGGACAGGCCCAGCGTGCCCGTGTACCGCTCGCTGTAGATCTCGCCGCGCAGGGCCGGCTCGATGTGGCCGAGATACGTCCGTCCTATCTCGCCCGGCTCCGGGTGGGTCCAGCGCCGCCCCCGCGGATCCATGATCACGACGAAGTCCATGCCCGCGTCCTTGCGCAGGGCCTCCGCGTACGGCTGGAGCGCCGCCGACGGGTCGGCCGAGCGGACCGCCTGGACGACCGAGGGCGACCGCGCCGCGGCCGCCGCGGTCGCGCTGGTCTGCAGCCGGGCCGACTCCTCTGCCTGCGAGCGGTCCGTGAAGTACGCGAAGAGCGCGCAGCCCGCGACGATCGCGGCGACCAGCACGACCTGCATCGCGAAGAGCTGGCCCGCGAGGCTGCGGGGGCGGGGAATGCGCATGGGTTAAGTCTGCCTGGCCGGATTTGTGTGAACGAAACGAACGCAAGGGTGACCGGGGTCACAGGGCTGTTGGATATTCACCGCATCCATCGGGACATGGACGCACAGGAAATCTGAGGAGGACCCCGTGGCCACAGGAGCCGTCAGGCGGGACCGTACCCACTATCTCTACATCGCGGTGATCATCGCGGTGGCGCTCGGCATCGCCGTCGGCCTGGTCGCTCCCGACTTCGCCGTCGAGCTCAAGCCGATCGGCACCGGGTTCGTCAATCTGATCAAGATGATGATCTCGCCGATCATCTTCTGCACCATCGTGCTGGGCATCGGCTCGGTGCGGAAGGCCGCCAAGGTCGGCGCGGTCGGCGGTATCGCCCTCGGCTACTTCGTGGTGATGTCGCTGGTCGCCCTGGGGATCGGCCTGGTCGTCGGCAACATCCTGGACCCCGGTTCGAGCCTCGCGGTGACCGACGCGGTCAAGGAGGTGGGCCAGGAGCAGGTCTCCGCCGAGGCCAAGGACACGACCGAGTTCCTGCTCGGAATCATCCCGACCACGATCGTCTCCGCCTTCACCAGCGGTGAGGTCCTGCAGACCCTCCTCGTCGCCCTGCTCGCGGGCTTCGCGCTCCAGGCCATGGGCCCCGCCGGCCGCCCGGTGCTGCGCGGTATCGAGCACATCCAGCGGCTCGTCTTCCGCATCCTGGCGATGGTCATGTGGGCCGCGCCCATCGGTGCCTTCGGCGCGATCGCCGCGGTGACCGGTTCGGCCGGTCTCGACGCGCTCAAGAGCCTCGCCGTCCTGATGCTCGGCTTCTACGTGACCTGTTTCCTGTTCGTCGTCATCGTGCTCGGCGCGCTGCTGCGGATCGTCGCGGGCCTCAACATCCTCTCGCTCTTCAAGTACCTGGGCCGCGAGTTCCTGCTGATCCTCTCCACTTCCTCGTCCGAGTCCGCCCTCCCGCGGCTCATCGCGAAGATGGAGCACCTGGGCGTGAGCAAGCCGGTCGTCGGCATCACCGTCCCGACCGGATACTCGTTCAACCTCGACGGCACCATGATCTACATGACCATGGCCTCGCTCTTCATCGCCGACGCCATGGGCAGCCCGATGTCGGTCGGGGAGCAGATCGCGCTCCTGCTGTTCCTCTTCGTCGCGTCGAAGGGAGCGGCGGGTGTCACGGGCGCCGGCCTGGCGACGCTGGCGGGCGGTCTGCAGTCGCACCGGCCGGAACTGGTCGACGGTGTGGGCCTGATCGTCGGCATCGACCGCTTCATGAGCGAGGCCCGCGCCCTGACGAACTTCGCGGGCAACGCCGTGGCGACGGTGCTCATCGGCACCTGGACCAAGGAGATCGACAAGGGGCAGGTGCAGGAGGTCCTCGCGGGACGTCTGCCGTTCGACGAGAAGACCCTGCTGGACGACCACGCGGTCGTGGAGAAGGCCGGAGTGCCGGAGCCGCGTGAGGACGAGCGCGAGCCGGCGAAGGTCTGATACCCCGTCACCGGCGGAGGCGACGACCCTCGCCACCGCCACCGGCGGAGCTCCGCTCCCGCCACCGCCACCGGAGTGCGCCGGGCCCCACCCCCTCGGGCCCGGCGCACACCGCTGACCGGCCCTGGCGGAGCAACCTCGAACGTGACCGGCCCTCGTGGAGCCGCCTCCGAACGCCGTTGATCCGGGCCGGAGCCGCCGCCGCGCACGCGCTCACGCGTCGAGCGCCGCCAGCTCCTCCTCCGTCAGGTCCAGTGCGGCCGCCGCCGCGGAGTCCCTGACCGTGGCCGGGCGGCTCGCCCCGGGGATGGGCACGACCGTGGGGGACTTCGCCAGCAGCCAGGCCAGCGCGACCCGTTGCGGACTCACCCCGCGCTCGCGCGCCACGCTGTGGAAGGCCGCGTACACCCTCGCCGCCGCGAGTGCCGACGGGCCGTCCAGGGAGCTGCGCGAGATCCCGCCGAGCGGACTCCACGGCAGGAACGCCAGCCCCAGCTGCGCACACAGGCGCAGCTCGGCCTCGCTGTCGCGCACCTCGGGCGAGTAGCGGTTCTGCACGGACACCAGACGGTCGCCCAGCATGTCGTGCGCGAGAACGATCTGCCCGGAGTCGGCGTTGGAGATGCCCGCGTACCGGATCGTCCCCTCCTCCAGCAGGTCCTGCAGCGCGCCGACGGATTCGGCGTACGGGACCGCCGGATCCGGCTTGTGCAGCTGGTACAGGCCGATGGCGGGGCCGCCCAGCCGGGCGAGCGAGGCCCTCGCGGCCCGCTTGATGTGCCGCGGGTCCCCGTCGACCGTCCAGCCCCCGTCGGCCGTACGTCCCCGGCCGCCCTTGGTGGCGACGAGCACCTCGTCGGTGTCCCCGCCGTACGAGGCGAGCGCGCGGGCCACGAGCCGTTCGCCGGTCCCCGGTTCGCCGCCGGGCACGTGGTACGAGTCGGCGGTGTCGATCAGGGTGACACCCGCGTCGAGCGCCGCGTGGACGGTGGCGACGGCCCGCCGTTCGTCGGGGTGGCCCTCGATGGACAGGGGCATGGCCCCGAAGCCGATGGCGCCGACCCGCAGAGCGCCGAGCATGCGGTGCTTCATCGCCGGGCCTCCGCGTCGCCGCCGCGCGCACCGAGCGTCTCCGCGACGGCGTCGTGCAGCCAGTCCGAGGTGTGGCCGAAGGCGAAGCCCAGGGCGGTCGCGCGGGCGTTGTCCATGCCGTACGAACGGGCAAAGGAGAACGGCGACGTCTCGCCGACCTCCACCGTCGTGAACTGCGCCTCCGCGCCGGTGAGGCGACCGATCGCCGCACAGATGTCCGCGGTCGTGAGCGGTCCGTGGGAATTCGCGTTCACGGGGCCGGTGAAGTCCCGCCCCGCCGTCCAGAGGAGGAAGTCGGCGATCTCCTCGACATGAATGTAGGTCGCCGGGTGGTTCGTCGCGGGCACCGCGACCGGGCGGCCCGCGCGCATCAAGGACGCGTAGTGCTCCAGTCTCCCGGTGAAGTCGTCGGCCCCGCCCAGCACATGGGCGGTCCGCACCGACACCCAGTCGAAGCCGGCACCGGCCGCGAGGACGGCCTCCGCCTGGCGCTTGCCCTCGCCGTAGCGGCCGTCCCGGAAGTCCGCGTCGTCCCACGGGGCGGCGAGGTCGACCGCCACAGTCAGCGGGTCCACGGCGTCCTCGCCGACCGGCTCCGCGGCGTCCTCGTACTCGTAGACCTCCACGGTGGACGTCATGACGTAGCGCCCGGTGCGGCCCGCGAACACCCGGCGGGCGATGTCCGCCTGGCGCGGGGTGTAGCAGACCTGGTCGATCACCACGTCGAAGCCGCGCGGGCCGAGCGCGCCGCGCAGGGCGTGCTCGTCGTCGCGGTCCGCCCGCAACGCCGTCACACCCGCGGGCGGGGCCGACGAACCGCGATTGAGCACGGTGACCCGGTCGCCGGAATTCAGCAGCCGGGATATCAGCCGCTTTCCGAAATACCGATTTCCCCCGATGACCAGTACGTCCCTCATCCGACCCGGATCCTCGTTTCCTGCCGTCGATTTCCTTGCGGGACACCAGTGTTATGTTTGCGGGCCGCGTCATGAAGGGGGAGACATGGGAGATCCGGCCGCGCTGCCGAAAGAACCACGGCATTCGAGGGCCGCCGCCGGGGAAACGTCGGTTGCCGCTCTGGACGCCGTCGACCGGCACATCCTGGAGATCCTCCAGAGGGACGGTCGCGTCAAGCTCAGCGAGCTCGGGCGCCGGGTCCGGCTGAGCCCGGCGGCGGTCACCGAGCGCGTCCGCAGGCTGGAGGCGTCCGGGGTGATCACGGGCTACGGGGCGCACGTCTCACCGGCCCGGCTCGGGCACGGCATCCAGGCGTTCATCCGCGTGAATCCCCACGGCGGCCACAATTTCAAGCACCCGAGGACCCTGGAGCTGCTGGAGCGCCCGGAGGTGATCGAGGCGCACCACGTCGTCGGCGAGGACTGCTGGATCCTCAAGGTCGCCGTCACGGACACGGTCCATCTGGAGGACGTGCTGGAACAGGTCTCGGCGCTCGGCCGCACGACGACGTCGATCGTGCTGACCTCCCCGCTGGAGCGCAAGCCGCTGCTGCCGTACGGCGGTTGAGCGTCGCCCGCCGTCGTTGCCTTGACGTCGGCGTCAAGCATTACGGTCGGGGACATGCGAATCGGCGAGCTTGCGGAGCGGGCCGGCACGACCACCCGCACTCTGCGCTACTACGAGTCCCGCGGGCTCCTGCCCGCCCGGCGTGCGGTGAACGGCTACCGCACCTACGACGAGGACGACCTGCGACTGCTCCGGCAGATCCGGACCCTGCAGGACTTCGGGTTCGACCTGGAGGAGACCCGGCCGTTCGTCGAATGCCTGCGCGCCGGGCACCCGGCGGGGGACTCCTGCCCCGCATCGCTCGCCGTCTACCGGGCCAAGCTCGCGGAGCTGGACGCGCTCATCGGCCAGTTGAGCTCGGTGCGCGCGCAGGTCGGCGCGCAGCTGCTGCGCGCCGAGGCGCAGCAGCAGGCCGGCCCGGAACCCAGATGCGAATTCGGAGGCTGATCGATGATTCTGGCCAAGGACGTGGCCGTGGTGACGGACGCGGATTTCGACGCCGAGGTGCTCGGCGCCGACCGCCCGGTCCTGGTCGAGTTCGGCGCCGACTGGTGCGGCCCGTGCCGGCAGCTCGCGCCCGTGCTGAGCGCGGTGTCCCGGGAGGAGGCCGACCGCCTGAAGGTCGTGCAGATCGACGCGGACGCCAACCCGGAGGCGGTGACCCGCTACGGGGTGCTGTCGCTGCCGACGCTGCTGGTGTTCCAGGACGGCGAACCGGTCCGCTCGATGGTCGGCGCCCGCCCCAAGCGACGGCTCCTCCAGGAACTGGAGGACGTGCTCACGCGCTGACGCACGGCCCTACGGGGCGAGCGTGAGGCGCACCCGGCGCTGCACCACGTTGACCCTCGCGATCACGACGTCGACCTCGTCGCCCGCGCGCAGCGCGCGGCCTGCGCGGTCGTCGTCGTGCAGCAGCCCTTCGACGCCGTCCGCGACGCGCACGAACATCCCGAACGGCGTCTCCTTGGTCACCGTGCCCCGCAGGGTGTCACCGAGCCGGGTACGCGCCAGCTCCCGCAGAGGGTCCGGACACAGGTCCTTCAGCGACAGCGAGACACGCTCATGCCCGTCCGCGTCCTCCGTCTCCACGCCCAGGACGGTGAACGCCAGTTCCTGGCCCTCGCGGACGACCTCGGTGGGGAAGTCGATGCGGTGCCACGAGACCTCGGGGATGTTCAGCATCGCCCGCACGCCGCCGAGTTCGACGAACGTGACGCCGAAGTCCGCGACGACGTGGACCACTCCGGTCACCACATCGCCCCGTTCGAGGCCGCGCAGGAAGGCCTGCCGCTCCTCGCCGCGCAGGGTGAGGACCTCGCGGGCGTCCTCGTACGCCGCTTCCGTCAGCAGCGGGCGCCACGCGGTGAACAGCCGCAGCAGTGCGCCGCCGTGCTCGGCCCGTATCGCGTCGTTCACCACCGCGAGGTCCAGTTCGTTCGCCGCCGTCAGTTCGGCGAAGTCCCGCAGCAGCGCGGGCGCCGGTGCGGACGTGCGGCCCGTGAAGCGGTCGTGGAAGAGCGCGCCGGGCCGCGCCAGGGTGCGGTAGGAGGCCTCGCGGTCGCAGCTCGCGTAGAAGTGCACGAGCTCCTCCGCCTCGGCGCCGATCACGTCGGCCAGTTCCCCGCGCCGCTCCCGTGGCAGCAGCGACGTGGCGAAGCCGTCGGTGCCGTAGAAGGCGTGGCACAGTCCCGCCAGCCGCAGTGCGGGGCGCGCCGACCAACCTGCGAGGCGCTTCTCGACCCGCTCCAGGTGGGCCAGGAGGGTGCCTCCCGGGTGGCCGAGGTCCGCCGCGCCGTGCCGTCGCAGCAGCGCTGTCGCCGCGGTGATGCCCGCCGATATGTCCGTCGGTGTGTCCATGCGCAGAAAAATACCCCGGACCGAATTGACGGCCAGGGGCTTTCTCTGCGTATATTGAATGTTTCCGAGTTTATCCGCCTCAGGGCGCAGCAATAAACGCGGAGAAGTTCATTGGTGACACCCTATCGCGTCAGGAGCTGAATTGTCAACCGAGGAATTGCAGAACGAGCAGCAATTCATCACCCGGCTCTACGAGCGTCTCGACGCGCTGCGCGAGGAGGCGGAAGGGGCCGTGGCGGCCACCTTGAGGCAGGCCAGCACCGGCCTCGCCCAGTCCCGCGTGGAACGGGACGTCAGCGTCGCCGAGCACGGTGCGCACCTCTCCGCGCTGAATGCGGTCGACAACGGCTTGTGCTTCGGTCGCATCGATCTCAAGGACGGCACACGCCATCACATCGGCAGAATCGGAATGCGCAAGGACGATCCTCAGCGCACTCCGATGCTCATCGACTGGCGCGCGCCCGTCGCCCGGCCCTTTTACCTCGCCACCGGCCACGAGGCGATGGGGCTCAGCAGGCGGCGGCACATCAGCACCCGCGGCCGGACCGTCACCGCGCTGCACGACGAGATCCTCGACCTCGCGGACACCACCCGCACCGGATACGAGGCGCACGACGCCGACGAGGTGCTGCTCGCCGCGCTCGGCGCCGCCCGCACCGGGCGCATGGCCGACATCGTGCAGACCATCCAGGCCGAGCAGGACCGCATCATCCGTGCCCCGCGCCACGGCGTGCTCGTCGTCGAGGGCGGCCCCGGCACGGGCAAGACGGCCGTCGCGCTGCACCGCGCCGCGTACCTCCTCTACGCCCACCGCGAGCAGCTCGCCCGCCGCGCCGTTCTGATCGTCGGCCCCAATCCCGCCTTCCTCGGCTACATCGGCGAGGTGCTGCCCTCCCTCGGCGAGACCGGCGTCCTGCTGTCCACGATGGGCGAGCTGTTCCCCGGCGTGCACGCCACCGGGACCGACACCCCCGAGGCCGCCGCCGTCAAGGGCGCGGCCACGATGGCGGACGTCCTCGCCCGCGTCGTCGCCGGCCGGCAGACGCTTCCCGAGACCCTGCCGACGGCCACCGGCGAGGACGGCGGCACCCTGCCCGAACCCGCCCTGGAAATCGACCACGCCGAGTACGGGACGCTGCTGCTGCACCGGGAGATGGCGTACGAGGCCCGCGACCGGGCACGGGACACCGCGCTCCCGCACAACCTGGCCCGCCCCCACTTCGCCTTCCGCATCATCGACGCCCTGACCGAGCAGCTCGCCGACCGGCTCGGCGCCGACCCGTACGGCGGCGAGAACCTGCTGGGACCCGACGACATCGCCCAGCTCGGCAAGGAGATCGCCACCAGCGCGGAGGTCCACGCGGCCATCGACACCCTGTGGCCCCCGCTCACGCCGCAGCAGCTGGTCGCCGGCTTCCTCGCCGAGCCGGAACCGTATCTGGACCCCGAGGACGCGGCCGCCGTCCGGCGCGCCGGAGGCCCCTGGACGCCCGCCGACGTGCCGCTGCTCGACGAGGCGGCCGAACTCCTCGGCGTCGACGACAGCGCGGAGCGGGCCGCCGCCGAGGCCGAGCGCCAGGACCGGATCGCCTACGCGCAGGGCGTGCTGGAGCTGTCGCACGGCTCGCAGACGTACGAGTTCGAGGACGAGGAGTCCGAAGTGCTCGCCGCGCACGACATCATCGACGCCGAGCGCATGGCCGAGCGCCACGAGGAGGCCGACCACCGCAGCGCGGCCGCCCGCGCCGCCGCCGACCGCACCTGGGCGTTCGGGCACATCATCGTCGACGAGGCGCAGGAACTGTCCGCGATGGCGTGGCGGCTGCTGATGCGCCGCTGCCCGACCCGGTCGATGACCCTGGTCGGCGACCCGGCGCAGACCGGCGACGCGGCGGGCTGCGGATCGTGGCGGGAGATCCTGGAGCCGTTCGTCGGCGACCGTTTCGAGCACACCCGGCTGGGCGTCAACTACCGCACACCCGCCGAGGTCATGGCGCTCGCGGCCGAGGTGCGGCGCGCCGAGGACCCGGACTTCGAGCCGCCGCGCTCGGTGCGCTCCACCGGCGTCGACCCCTGGCAGGTCGTCGTCGCCCCGGACGAACTCGCCCGCACCATGGCCGCGCACGTCGCCCGCGCACCGCACGAGGGGCGGCTCGCGGTGATCGCACCCGCCGCGCTGCACACCCTCCTCGCCGCCGAACTGCCGGACGTGACCGCGGGCGAGGAGCCGGACCTGACCCGGCCCGTCGTGCTGCTCGACCCGAAGGCGGCGAAGGGACTGGAGTTCGACACGGTGATCGTGGTCGAGCCCGGCCTCATCCGCTCGGGCTCGCCCCGCGGTGTGAACGACCTCTACGTCGCCTGCACCCGCGCCACCCAGCGGCTCGGCCTGGTGAGCACCGAGGCGTAGGACCGCACCGGTGCCCCGCTGCCGCACCGGCAGCGGGGCACGTCCCGCCCGTCAGGCCGGGCGCAGCCAGATCGTCGCCAGCGGCGGCAGCGTCGGCGCGATCGACGTCCGCCGCCCGTGCGACTCCACCTGCTCCGGCTTCATCGGGTCCGCGTTGCGCACACCGGAGCCGCCGAACCGCTCCTCGTCCGTGTTCAGGACCTCCACCCAGGCGGACACCGACTCCGGCACCCCGAGCCGGAAGCCGTGACGCACCACCGGCGAGAAGTTGCTCACCGCGAGCAGCGGCCTGCCCTGCTTGTCGAACCGCAGGAAGGCGAAGACGTTGTCCTCGGCCGCCCCGCCGTCCACCCAGGCGAAGCCCTCCGGCACGGTGTCGAGCTGCCACAGCTCGGGCGCGTCGCCGTAGACCGCGTTCAGCTCGCGCACGAGGTCCCGCACACCCCGGTGGTCGGGCTCAGCCGAGTACGACGGGTCCAGCAGCCACCAGTCGGGGCCGTGGCCCTCGGACCACTCCGCTCCCTGGGCGAACTCCTGGCCCATGAACAGCAGTTGCTTGCCGGGATGGGACCACATGAAGCCAAGGTACGCGCGGTGGTTGGCCCGCTGCTGCCACCAGTCGCCCGGCATCTTGCTCACCAGCGCACGCTTGCCGTGCACCACCTCGTCGTGCGAGATGGGCAGCACGTAGTTCTCGCTGTACGCGTACACCATCGAGAACGTCATCTCGTTGTGGTGGAACTTGCGGTGCACCGGCTCCTTCGCCACGTACTGGAGCGAGTCGTGCATCCAGCCCATGTTCCACTTCAGGCCGAAGCCGAGGCCGCCGTGGTGCGTGGGCCGGGTCACGCCGTTCCACGCCGTCGACTCCTCGGCGATCGTGACGACGCCCGGGTTGCGCCGGTAGACGGTGGCGTTCATCTCCTGGAGGAAGGAGACCGCGTCCAGGTTCTCCCGGCCGCCGTGCTCGTTCGGCGACCACTGGCCGTCCTCGCGCGAGTAGTCGAGGTAGAGCATCGACGCGACGGCGTCCACCCGCAGCCCGTCGACGTGGAACTCCTCGCACCAGTACGTCGCGTTCGCGACCAGGAAGTTGCGCACCTCCTTGCGGCCGTAGTCGAACTCCAGCGTGCCCCAGTCCGGATGCGCCGCCCGTGCCGGATCGCTGTGCTCGTACAGCGGCCTCCCGTCGAACTCGGCCAGCGCCCAGTCGTCGCGCGGGAAGTGCGCCGGCACCCAGTCCACCAGCACGCCGATGCCCGCGCGGTGCAGGCTGTCGACGAGGAAGCGGAAGTCGTCCGGGGTGCCCATCCGGGAGGTCGGCGCGTAGAAACCGGTGACCTGGTAGCCCCAGGAGCCGCCGAAGGGGTGCTCGGCGACCGGCATGAACTCCACGTGGGTGAAACCGAGGTCCTTCACGTAGCGCGGCAGCTGCTCGGCGAGCTGGCGGTACGACAGGCCCGGACGCCACGACGGCAGATGCACCTCGTACACGGAGAACGGCGCCTCGTGGACGGGGCGGTCGCCGCGGTGCGCCATCCACTCCTCGTCCTGCCACACGTGGTGGGACCGGGTCACGATCGAGGCGTTTGCGGGCGGCACCTCGGTGCGCCGGGCCATCGGGTCGGCCCGCTGCGTGCGCCAGCCGTCCGGGCGGGTGATCTCGAACTTGTACAGGGCGCCCTCACCGACACCCGGCAGGAACAGCTCCCACACGCCCGTCGCGCCGAGCGACCGCATGGGGTGGCCGGTGCCGTCCCAGAAGTTGAAGTCGCCGACGACCCTGACGCCGCGGGCGTCGGGCGCCCAGACCGTGAACCGGGTGCCGGTCACCCCCTGGTGCGTCATGGGATGCGCGCCGAGCGCCTTCCACAGCTCCTCGTGCCGGCCCTCGCCGATGAGATACAGGTCGAGGTCGCCCAGCGCGGGCAGCAGGCGGTACGGGTCCTCGACCTCGAAGCCCTCCTCGTGGCCCTCGTAGGCGACCAGGAGGCGGTAGTCGGGGACGGTCCGCTGGGGGAGCACGCCGGAGAAGAGCCCGTCGCCGTCGTCGTTCAGCTCGGCGCGCAGGCCCTTGGCGACGACGGTCACGGACAGCGCGTGCGGACGCAGGACGCGGATCTGGACGCCGCCGCGGACCGAGTGCGCGCCGAGCACGGCGTGCGGGTCGTGGTGGCTGCCGGACAGGAGCCGTCCGCGGTCGTCGTCACCGAGCGGCTTGGCCGCCCGTACGCCACCGGTCCGGGGGCGCGGTGCGCCCCGGCCGCCGCCGGAGCCCTTGGCGGCCGCGCCCGCCGCGCCCGAACGGCCGCCGCCCGAGCGCTTCGAGGGCGCGGACCCGCCGGCCGCGTCCGCCGTGCCGGCCCGTACCGCGCGTGCCGCTCCCGCCGCGGACCCGCCCACGGCCAACGGCTCGCGCGCCGGGCCGTCCTCCACGGGATCGGCCTTGCGCGCCGCGGTGACGCGCCGCCGGGCGGATGCCTCGTCGCCGGCTCCGGGAACGGGGCTCGTCGCGGGCGCGGGGGAGTCGTCGGCGGTCGCTGTGCCGTGGGCGGAGGGGACCCGGCGCGCGGTGGGTGCGGGGGTGCCGGTCCCGGTCGTGCCGGCCGGGACCGTGGGCGGGGTGGTGGGCGCGGGGCTGTCCGGCGCGGCTTGCTCGTCGTCTCCGGCCTTGCGGGCGGAGGCCACGCGTCGTGCGGTGGGTGCGGGGGTGTCGGTCCCGGTCGTGCCGGCCGGGACCGTGGGCGGGGCGGAGGACTTCGTGCCGGCCGCGTCCCCGGCCGCGGCGGCGGGCGCTTGGCGGGGCTCGCCCGGCGCCGCCTTCGCGTCGTCGGCCCCGGCGGTACCGGACGCGATTCCGGGCGAGGGCATCGACGCATCACCGGACGCGGTGCCGGGCGACGACCCCGACGCGCTGTCCCCGCCCGGCCCGGCCGCCGTCGGCTGCGGCGGGGTGCCGGACACGGACCCGTCCGCCGTGCCGGGCCCAGCGGGCGCGTGCGCCGCCGCGCCGGCCGGACCGGCCGCGGCCCGGCCGGTGCCGGGCGCGGTCCCCGCGGGCCCCGCCGAGGCAGGCGCGTCGTCCCCGCCCGCCCGAGTGGTCTCGGCGCCCTGCGCAGGGGCCTCGGGCGGGGTCGCGCCGTCGTCGCCCGGTGGGGGCGGGGCAGGGGTCGGGGCGGCGTCAGGACGGGAGGAGCGGCGGCGGGTCACGGGGGTCGGCCTCCTGGGCGCGAGTAAGGGAGCGGGGGAGGAGTCAGTCGAGCGTCGCGAGCCGGTCGATCGCGGCCATCGGAACCGGCAGCCAGTCCGGCCGGTGCCTGGCCTCGTACACGACCTCGTAGACGGCCTTGTCGGTCTCGTAGGCACGCAGCAGTTCGGGCTCGGCACGCGGGTCACTGCCGCAGGCCTCCGCGTAGCCCGTGCAGTACGCGTCACGGCACGCCTCCGCCCAGGCCGGGTTCCACGGGCGGTGCGTACGGGCCGCGTAGTCGAAGGAACGGAGCATCCCGGCGACGTCGCGCACCGCAGGCTGCGGCCGGCAGCGCTCGCTGAGCGGCCGGGCCGGCTCGCCCTCGAAGTCGATGACCGACCAGGGCGTCGCGACGGGGCCGCGCAGTATCTGGCCGAGGTGCAGATCGCCGTGCACCCGCTGCGCGGCCCAGATGCGGCCGCGCCGCCCCAGCAACGCCACCGCCTCGAACGCCGTCCGCAGCCGGGGCGCGTACGGCTCCAGCGCCGGAACCGCGCCCACGGCGGCCTCCAGCCGCCGGGTCATCGCGGTGGCCAGCTCCTCGCTCTGCGCTCCGCTCAGCTTCACGCTCGGCAGCGCGCGGGCCAGCGCCGTGTGCACCTCGGCGGTCACGCGCCCGAGTTCACCGGCCTCGCTCCGGAAGGAGCGGCCCTCGGCCAGAGCCTCCAGGGCGAGCACCCATCCGTCGCGCGAGCCGCGCAGGAACGGCTGGAGCACGCCCAGGGTGAAAGGTTCCGGCATTTCCGACTCGTACCAGGCGACCGGCGTGGGCACCCGCTCGCATCCCGCGCGGGCCAGCGCGAGCGGCAGCTCAAGATCCGGGTTGGGGCCGGGGTGCAGACGACGGAAGAGCTTGAGGATGTACGTGTCGCCGTACACCAGCGAGGAGTTGGACTGCTCGGCGCCGAGCGGCCGGGGCGCGAGCCCGCCGGGGATCGCGGGCGAGCCGTCGTACCGCTGGAAGCGCAGCGGCCCCAGCGACCCCGGCGTACGCAGCCGCTCCAGGAGCAGGGCGGCGAGCCGGGGGTCGTGGGTGCCCTCGTACACGGTGCGCCCGGCGAGCGGGCCGTCGGAGAGATGGCCGATGAGCGCGGGGGCGAGAGCCGGCGGCAGGGCCTGCCGTACACCGACCAGCAGTTGGTAGCAGTCGCCCGGCGACCCGGGCTGCTCGACTCGTACGAGCAGATGCAGCAGGCCCGGTCCCGGGCCCCGCAGAGGCAGCAGTTCGGTCGCCGACACGAGCGAGAAGCCGGTGACGGGCGTTCCCTTGCCCGCGAACCAGCGCTGCCGGGGCAGCCATTGGTGGAGCAGGGGGGCGAGCGACGGAAGCAGAGCGAGCGGGATCCGGGTGGATGCAGCCTCCGACATGGGCATCGCGTCCTTTCCCCGGGTACACCACGAATGCGCAAAGTGTCCCGGATTACAGCTGTGGCTGTCCGGCGGCGCGCGGGGATGAGGGGGAGAGTGCCCGGTGCGGGGCGGCGGAAACCGCCCCGCCGGCGCAGGGGGCGCCTTTCGGACTCGTGACTCCCCCTCAGGGGCCGTCAGGCCGGGGTGGTACCCGTTCCGGTGCCGGGCATCACGGTCGGCGCCGGCATCGGCGCGGCGTCCTTCCGCAACCGGAACCAGTAGAAGCCGTGGCCCGCGAGCGTCAGCAGATACGGCCACTGCCCGATGGCCGGGAACCGCACCCCGCCGATCAGCTCCACCGGATGCCGTCCGTTGAACGCCCGCAGATCGAGCTCGGTCGGCTGTGCGAACCGCGAGAAGTTGTGCACGCAGAGCACGAGATCGTCCTTGTACTCGCGCAGGAAGGCGAGCACCGCGGGATTCGACGACGGCAGTTCGGTGTACGAACCCAGCCCGAAGGCGGGGTTCTGCTTGCGGATCTCGATCATCCGGCGGGTCCAGTGCAGCAGCGACGACGGGGAGGACATCGACGCCTCGACATTGGTGACCTGGTAGCCGTAGACCGGGTCCATGATGGTCGGCAGGTACAGCCGGCCCGGGTCACAGGACGAGAAGCCCGCGTTGCGGTCCGGGGTCCACTGCATCGGTGTGCGCACCGCGTCGCGGTCACCGAGCCAGATGTTGTCGCCCATGCCGATCTCGTCGCCGTAGTACAGGATCGGCGAGCCGGGCAGGGACAGCAACAGAGCGGTGAACAGCTCGATCTGGTTGCGGTCGTTGTCCAGCAGCGGGGCGAGACGGCGCCGGATGCCGATGTTGGCGCGCATCCTCGGATCCTTGGCGTACTCCGCGTACATGTAGTCGCGTTCTTCGTCCGTGACCATCTCGAGCGTGAGCTCGTCGTGGTTGCGCAGGAAGATGCCCCACTGGCAGTTCTTCGGGATGGCGGGGGTCTTGGCCAGGATCTCCGAGACCGGGTAGCGGGACTCGCGCCGCACCGCCATGAAGATCCGCGGCATCACCGGGAAGTGGAACGCCATATGGCACTCGTCGCCCCCGGCCGCGTAGTCGCCGAAGTAGTCGACGACGTCCTCCGGCCACTGGTTGGCCTCGGCGAGGAGCACCGTGTCCGGATAGTGCGCGTCGATCTCCTTGCGCACCCGCTTCAGGAAGGAGTGCGTGCGCGGCAGGTTCTCGCAGTTGGTGCCCTCCTCCTGGTACAGGTACGGCACGGCGTCCAGCCGGAACCCGTCGATGCCCAGGTCCAGCCAGAACCGCAGCGCCGAGATGATCTCCTCCTGCACGGCGGGGTTCTCGTAGTTGAGGTCGGGCTGGTGGGAGAAGAACCGGTGCCAGTAGTACTGCTTGCGCACCGGGTCGAAGGTCCAGTTCGACGACTCCGTGTCGACGAAGATGATGCGGGCGTCCTGGAACTGCTTGTCGTCGTCGGCCCAGACGTAGTAGTCGCCGTACGGGCCGTCGGGATTGGCCCGGGACTCCTGGAACCACGGATGCTGGTCGCTGGTGTGGTTCACCACGAAGTCGATGATGACGCGCATGCCGCGCTGGTGGGCGGCGTCCACGAACTCCACGAAGTCGGCCAGGTCACCGAAGTCGGGCAGCACCGAGGTGTAGTCGGCGACATCGTAACCGCCGTCCTTCAAGGGGGACTTGAAGAACGGCGGCAGCCACAGGCAGTCGACGCCCAGCCACTGCAGATAGTCCAGTTTGGCGGTGATTCCCTTGAGGTCGCCGATGCCGTCGCCGTTGCTGTCCTGGAAGGAGCGGACGAGGACCTCGTAGAAGACGGCCCGCTTGAACCAGTCGGGGTCGCGGTCGCGGGCGGGAGTGTCCTCGAACGTGTCGGGAACGGGTTCATTGACGATCATGATGTGGGTGACCCTCCGGTCTGCGGGGACGGTCGCAGGGTGACGATGTGCGCGGGCGTGATGCCCGGCTCGAGGCGCACATAGTTGGCCCTGCCCCAGTGATAGGTCTCGCCGGTGAGCTCGTCGCGCACCGGTACGGTCTCGTGTTCTTCGAGTCCGAGTCGCGGCATGTCCAACGAGACCGTGGCCTCCTGGGTGTGGTGGGGGTCGAGGTTGGCGACGACGAGCACGACGTCCTGGCCCGAGCGCTTCGAGTAGACGATCACCGCCTCGTTGTCGGCGTGGTGGAAGTGGACGTCGCGCAGCTGCTGAAGCGCCGGGTGGCGGCGCCTGAGCCGGTTGAGCAGGGTGATGAGCGGAGTGATGGTGCGGCCCTCCCGCTCGGCCGACTCCCAGTCCCTGGGCCGCAGTTGGTACTTCTCCGAGCAGCGGTACTCCTCGCTGCCGACACGCAGCGGCACGTTCTCGCACAGCTCGTACCCGGCGTACATGCCCCACGACGGCGACAGCGTCGCGGCCAGGACCGCCCGCACCTCGAACGCGGGCCGGCCGCCCTCCTGGAGGTAGGCGTGCAGGATGTCGGGGGTGTTCACGAAGAAGTTCGGCCGCATGTACGAGGCCGACTCGCCGGACAGCTCCCGTACGTACTCGGTGAGTTCGTGCTTGCCGTTGCGCCAGGTGAAGTAGGTGTACGACTGCTGGAAGCCGATCGCGGCCAGGGTGTGCATCATGGCCGGTCTGGTGAACGCCTCCGCCAGGAAGATCACGTCAGGAGCCTCGCCGTTGATCTCGGCGATCACCTGCTCCCAGAAGACGACGGGCTTGGTGTGCGGATTGTCGACACGGAAGATGCGCACCCCGCGGTCCATCCAGAAGCGCAGCAGCCGCACCGTCTCGCGCACCAGGCCCGGCATGTCCGCGTCGAACGCGATCGGGTAGATGTCCTGGTACTTCTTCGGCGGGTTCTCGGCGTACGCGATGGAACCGTCGGGCCGGTGACGGAACCACTGCGGGTGCTCCTTCACCCAGGGGTGGTCGGGCGAGCACTGGAGCGCGAAGTCCAGCGCGACCTCCATCCGCAGCGAGCGGGCCGCCCGTACGAAGTGGTCGAAGTCCGTGAGCGTGCCGAGGTCGGGGTGGATCGCGTCGTGACCGCCCTCGGCCGAACCGATCGCCCAGGGCACGCCGACGTCATGGGGGCCGGGCGTCAGGGAGTTGTCGCGGCCCTTGCGGTGGGTGGTGCCGATGGGATGGACAGGCGGCAGGTACACCACGTCGAAGCCCATCGCCGCGATGGCGGGGAGCCGCTCGGCCGCGGTGCGCAGCGTGCCGGAGACGGGCGGCACGCCCTCCTCGACCACCGCGCCCTCCGAACGCGGGAACAGCTCGTACCAGGAGCCGTACAGCGCGCGCCGGCGCTCGACCTTGAGCGGCAGCGGCGGTGAGGAGCTGACCAGTTCGCGCAGGGGGTGACGGGCGAGCGCGGCGGCGGCGTCGGCGGCGAGCGCGGCGGCGAGCCGCGCGCCCGCGGACCTCTCCGTGTCGCGGAGCGCGTCGGCGACCGCGAGCACCGCCTCACGGCCGTCCTCCTTGGGCACTCCGGCCGCGGCGCGCTCGTACAGCTCGGCGCCCTCGGCGAAAACCAGTTCGGTGTCGATGCCGGCCGGGATCTTGATCTCGGCGTGGTGCCGCCAGGTGGCGACCGGGTCGCTCCACGCCTCCACCGTGTAGGTCCACGCGCCCTCGCAGTCGGGGGTGACGTCGGCGCCCCAGCGGTCGGTGCCGGGAGCCAGCTCCCGCATCGGGGTGAAGGGCCCCGGGCGGCCCTTCGGGTCGTGCAGCACGACGTTGGCGGCGACCGCGTCGTGGCCCTCGCGGAAGACCGTGGCGGTGACCTGGAAGGTCTCACCCGCCACGGCTTTCGCCGGCCTTCTGCCGCAGTCGACGAGCGGGCGTACGTCCAGGACGGGAATGCGGCCAATGAGCGAGTTCACAACATCACCTGAGGGCTGTGCGGGCAGGTCGGGTCGATCACGTGGAGGCAGTGTTTGTCTTCTTTGTAACTGCTCGGTCGGTGACTGGCCGGGTGCGGGCATGTCGGCTCCTGTCCGCGTTCACTCGGGTGGCCGGAAAGGATGCGATCTTCAGGGCGCGCTGGCGTACGTACCGGATGAGCCTTCCCCCGCCCTCGGGGAGGCCAATCCGGCGATGTGTTAACTACTAGGACGTAGCGGGGCGCGCAAGACGGACGAAAAAGGACCGGACCCGTCACTCGAACGGAACCGGTCCTTCCTGTCTGCCCTTGTATACGGTCGCTCCCGACGAGCCGTCAGGAGGTCTCGGCGGACTCCGCCGTACGGCCCGACCACATCTGCCACGGCTGCCGGGTGACCCACTCGTCCACCGCCGCCGCCGTGAAGGCCAGCTTCCGCGCCGCCCGGCCCCCGTCGCCCGCCATCAGGCCCGGCTCGGCGCCGCTCGCCATGAAGTGGTAGATCCCCGCCACCCCGGCCGCCGTCCGGGGGCCGAGGATCTGCGCGAGTCCCTGCTCGAAGACGTGCGGCTCCAGTGCCGTGTAGCGCACCGGACGACCGAGTCCCCGGGCGAACGCCTCGGCCAGCTCCGGGCCGGTCAGGGTCTGCGCGCCGCCGATGTCGAAGACCCGGCCGGCCGCTCCCTCCGCCGTGAGGGCCCCGCACACCGCCTGCGCCAGGTCCCGGTGGGAGATCCAGGCGGTACGGACGTCGGCGGGCAGCGGGTAGGCGAGCACGCCCTCGTTCACCAGCGCCGGTCCGTTCCAGGGGCTGAAGAGGTTGTCCAGGTACACGGGAGGGCGCACGACGACCAGTTCCACGCCGCTGTCGGCGAGGCTCTCGCGCAGCACGGTCTCCACCAGGCGGCGCGTCTCGAAGGCCGCGACGTTCGTCGTCTGCTGCGGGACACGGGTGTTGGCGTTGTAGACGATCCGGTGCACCTTGCTGTCCCGGGCCGCCCTCGCGATGTGCTGGGCGTAGCGCATGACCTTCTCGGCCTCGTACAC
Source organism: Streptomyces sp. NPDC049597 (assembly GCF_040675505.1). Lineage (NCBI taxonomy): Bacteria > Bacillati > Actinomycetota > Actinomycetes > Kitasatosporales > Streptomycetaceae > Streptomyces > Streptomyces sp. NPDC049597. The sequence goes on along the minus strand of NZ_JBFAOY010000042.1, from coordinate 17,669 downwards.
CAGCGGCATCGTCACCGCGGCGTGGGTCGCGCCCTGGAAGAGCTGCCGCACGTCCTCCTGCCGGCCCAGGTCGCCGCTCGCGACCGAGACCCCGGGCAGCTTCGGGCGGTCCTCCTCGGGCTTGCGGCTCAGGGTGCGTACCCGGTGGCCCCGCTCGGCCAGCAGACGGGCCGTCGCGCCGCCCTGGAAACCGGTCGCGCCCACCACGGCCACGCGCATCGGAATGTGATCGGACATGTCTCAGAAGGGCCCTTCGATAGGGTGTGGCTGCTGCCGTGAACGGCACGTCCAGGCTCGCGGCGGCGGCTTCGGCCGATCAATTAACAATCCGGGGCGGGGGTTGAAGGATCGTCCAATGGACCGACCACTGGAACCGACCCATAGTGAGCGTGACGACCTCCTGAGCGAGCTGCTGAAACCACTGCGGCTCACCGGGGTGTTCGACAGCCGGTGGTATCTGCGCGCGCCGTGGGCCATCGAGGGGGACGCCGAGCAGAGCTGCGCCGTACTGCACTTCATCACCGAAGGGGGCTGCTGGATCACCGGCGAGGACCAGACGCCGATCGAACTGCGCGCCGGCGACCTCGCCGTCTTCCCCACCGGGACGGCGCACCGGCTCGCCGACCGCCCCGACCGGCGGGGCGTCTCGCTCGCCGCGGTGCTGCCCGAGCGGCGGCCCGGCACGTCCGGCGAGATCCGTATCGAGGGGGAGGGGCCCGTCAGCAGAATGCTGTGCGCCGGACTGCACTACGACGCGAGCGCGGCGACCGGTCTGTACAAGGCGCTGCCCTGGGCCCTGGTGCTCGACAGCTCGCAGGTCGACCAGGAGCCGCTGCTGCGCGACACCCTGCGGCTGCTCGCCACGACGGACCGGCCGGTGGGCCCGGGGGACCGCCTGATCACGCTGCGCGCCTTCGAGATGGCGCTCGTGCTCGCGCTGCGGCCGCTGCTGCGGGACCTGGCCGGCAATCCCTCCGCGCTGCCCGTCCTCGGGCACCCCGGCATCAGCAGGGCCATGGTGATCATCGCGACCCGGTTCGCCGAGCCGTGGACCATCGAGTCGCTCGCCCGCGAGGTCGGCATGTCCCGCTCCGCGTTCACCGCGGCCTTCCGGGATCTCGTCGGGGAGGCGCCCGCCCGCCATCTGACGGGCCGCCGGATGCAGGAGGCCGCCCGGCTGCTCGGTGAGACCTCCCTGCCGCAGTCGGCGGTGCCCGAACGGGTCGGGTACCAGAGCACGGTGGGCTTTCACCTGGCCTTCCGCAAGTGGTACGGGATGACGCCCGGCGAGTACCGCAGCAAGGGTGCGTCAGCCGCATGACTGGCCGGTTCTTAAGGACCGCTGGACGGTCGTTCATTGCCCGGTGTCCTCGGCGGGGGACAGGCTCGGCTGAAACCGGCCGCCGCCGGCCGGCCCCGAGCGGGTCAGGCGGAGGTCCGTCCAGCCGCAGTCCCTTCGAGGAGAGACGTTGACCAGGTCCGGCCAGGAATACCTCGCATCGCTGCGGGACGGGCGCGAGGTGTGGATCGACGGCGAGCGGGTCGCCGATGTCACCCGCCACGCCGCTTTCCGCAACACCGCGGCGTCGATCGCGCGGCTCTACGACCTGGCACACGACTCGCGGTACGCGTCGGTGCTCACCGCGGACGGCGTGCATCGCGCGTTCAAGGTGCCGCGCTCGTACGAGGACCTCGTGGCGCGGCGCCGCGCGTACAAGGTGTGGGCCGAGTCGAGCTTCGGCTTCCTCGGGCGTACGCCGGACTGCATGGCGGGTGGGGCGGCCGGATTCGCGGCGGTGCCGGAGCTGTTCACCACCGACGGCTTCGACGGCGCGGACAACGCGCTCGCCTGCCACCGCAGGCTGGCCGAGGGCGACCTCTATCCCACGTTCACTCTCACCAACCCGCAGATCGACCGCACGAAGGCGGCCTGTGAGCAGGAGGAGGACGATCTGGTCGTGCGGGTCGTCGCGGAGAAGGACGGCGGCGTCGTGGTGCGCGGCGCGAAGATGACCGGCACGGCGGCCGTCTTCGGCAACGAGGTCGTCGTCGGCACGATCGAGCCGCTCGCGCCGCAGGACGTCGACCACGCCCTGTGCTTCTCGGTGCCGGTCGGCACGCCCGGGCTGAAGTTCCTCTCCCGTACCTCCTACGAGGCGCAGGCCCGCAGCGTCTTCGACAACCCGCTCTCCGCGCGGTTCGACGAGAACGACGCGCTGCTCGTGTGCGAGGACGTCTTCGTGCCGTGGGAGCGGGTGCTGACCTACCGGAACGTCGACGCGACCTTCGGCATGTGGTGGCGCACTCCGGCGTACGTGAACTTCGTGCACCAGGCCGCCACGCGCTTTTGGACCAAGCTGGAGTTCCTGACGGGCATCGCCATTCTGCTGACCAAGGCGAACAACACCTACCAGCTGCCGCCCGTCACCCAGGCGATCGGCCGGCTGATGGGGAGGGTGGCGCAGGCCAAGGCGTTCGTGCTGGCGGCCGAGGCGTCGTACGAGCAGGTCGACGGGGGACGCGGGGGCGTGATGCCCGGAAAGGAGATCTCGTTCGCGCAGCGGATCATGGCGGGCGAGCTGTACCCGGCGGCGGTGCAGGAGATCAAGATGCTGGCGGGCGGCGGCGTCATCCAGCTCCCGGCCTCGGCCGAGGACCTCCTCCACCCGGAACTGGGGCCGCTGGTGCGCAAATACATCCGGTCGCCCGGTCACCCGGCCGAGGACCGCGTGAAGCTGCTGAAGCTGGCGTGGGACGCGCTCGGCTCGGAATTCGCCTCCCGCCACGAGCAGTACGAGCGCTTCTACCACGGCGCGCCGCACGTCTACCTCACGCAGCAGGTGTGGGAGGGCGACACGGACAGCTGTGAGGCGCTGGCGCGGGCGTGTCTGTCCGGGTACGGGCTCGACGAGAGGACCTCGCAGCGGTGACCCCCGACCGCACCGCGGACGCGACCCACGCCGACCGGGCCGTGTCCGGGGCCGGCCCCGCGCTCCTGCTGCTCGCCGCCACCCAGCTGCTCCTCATCATGGACACCGCGATCGTCAACGTCGCCCTGCCCTCCGTGGGCGAGGACCTCGGGTCCGGCTCCGCCGGGCTGTCGTGGGTGGCCAACGCGTACCTCATCACCTTCGGGGGACTGCTGCTGCTCGGCGGGCGGACCGCCGACCTGTTCGGGCACCGCGGGGTCTACCTGACCGGGCTGGGCCTTCTCGCCGCCGCGTCCGCCGCGGGCGGCGTGGCCGGCGGGCCCGGGCCGCTGATCGCCGCGCGCGCCGCGCAGGGCGTGGGCGCGGCGCTCGCCGCCGCGGCCGCCTTCGCCCTGCTGCTCACCCTGTTCCCCGACGGGCCCGGCCGGCACAGGGCGCTCGGGGTGTTCGCCGCGATGGGCGGGCTCGGCGGGGTGCTGGGCACGGTGCTCGGCGGCGTTCTCACCGATCTCCTGGGCTGGCGCGCCACGTTCTGGCTCAACGTCCTCGTCGCGCTCCTGCTGGCCGCCGTCGCACTGCGGTTGCTCGCCCCGGGTGAACGCCGCCGCGAACGAGGCTTCGACATCGGCGGGGCCCTCACCGCGACCGGTGGGCTCGGGCTCCTGGCGTACGCGCTCGTCGGCGCGGGCGAGGCGGGCTGGACCGCGGCGCGGACGCTCGTGAGCGGGGCGGCGGGGCTCGCCCTGCTCGTCGCGTTCGCGCTGCTGGAGCGGCGGGTCGCCCGGCCGCTCGTGCCGCCCGCCGTGCTGCGCCGCCCCGCCCCGCGGCTCGCCAACGTCCTGGCCGCACTGGCCCAGATGGCGCTGTTCCCGATGTTCTTCCTGGTCAGCCTTTTCCTGCAGAGCGTGCTCGGCCGGTCGCCGCTCGCCGGCGGCCTCGGTCTGCTGCCGCTGTCCCTGGTCGTCGTCGCGGTCGCGCCGCGGACCGGGCGGCTCATCGGGCGGCTCGGGCTGGGCCGCACCATGACGCTCGGCTTCGGCCTGCTGTTCGTGGGCATGGTCTGGCTCGCACTCGCGCTCGACGCCGGCGGCACGTTCCTGACCACCGTCCTGGCCCCGAGCCTCGTCCTGGGCGTCGCGCTGCCGCTCGTCATGGTCACCACCAACGTGGCGGCGACCGCCGGCGCGGCGCCCGACGAGACCGGGCTCGCTTCCGGACTCGTCAACACCAGCCAGCAGTTCGGCTCGGTCCTCGGGCTCGCCGTCCTGGTCGCCGTGGCGACCGCGGGGACCACGGCGGCCGGCGGCGCCGCGGCCGAGACCGCGGGCTTCAGGTCCGCCCTTCTGGCCGGGGCCGTGTTCGCGGCCCTGGCCGTCCTGCTCTCCTCCCGGCTGCGGCTGCCCGCGTCCGCCATGGCGCCGCCACGCCAGGACCGGGTCGGCGGCGCCGTGGAGTGACCGGGGGCGGGACGGCGCCCCGGCGGGAGACGCGCGGCCCTGCGGCATCGCGGCGCCCGTGCACCGCCCGCCCCACATCCCACCAGTGAACCGTTCTGTCCGAAGGGGACATTCCGTTGACCCTGTACGACCTTGTCGCGCCCGGTCTCGATGTGCTTGGCGAACCGCGTTACCGGATAGCGGAGATACGCGCGGCGGACCCGCTGGGCGCGGACGCGCTCCTCGCCGCGCTCCCCGCGATGAACGCGGAGGCGGACGTGCCCGCGCTCACCGTCGCGCTGCGCACCCTCATCCCCGACGAGGAGCGGGTGGCCGCGCTCGGCATCGTCGACGCGCTCGCCGCGATGCGCGACCTCGGCATCCTGCTCGGTTCGCTGAAACGTCACGGCGCGCAGCCGCTCGCGGCCGTGCCGGAGGCGCTTCCGGTCCTGGAGGAACTGGGCCGCCGCACCGACATGGTCCCGCGCGACACCGTGCACCACTACACGACCTGGAACCCGTCGGGGAAGCGCCAGCGGATGTACACGGGCGATCCGATGGAGGGCAATCTCCAGGACGCCGTCCGCATGGTCTTCCCCAGCCTCGTCGCGTCCCTCGACACCTGCGCGGAGCTCGCCCGCCTGGAGCCCTACGATCCCTGCTTCGCCCTCGTCCTCGACCGCGTCGCCCAGCAGGTGCAGGCCATGGTCGACGCCATCGACCTCACCGTCGCCCGTGTCTCGCCCGTCTTCTTCGCCCGCGAACTGCGCTCCTACTTCGAGGAGATCGACGTCGCCGGCCGCGACTACCTCGGGCCGGCCGCGGCCCAGGTCCCGCTGTGGCTGGTCGACCTGACGCTGTGGCAGTGCGATCGCGGCAACGAGCGCTACGACGCCTTCCTCGACGACTCCGTCGAGTACAGCCTGCCGTCCTGGCGCGCCCACTACGCGGCCCACCGCGGCGGCGTCTCGGCGGTCTCCAAGCTCTCCGCCGCCTTCAGCTGGGAGGGAGGCGGCCGTGTCCCCGCCACGCTCACCGCGTCGGCCGTCTCCCTCACCCGCGTCCTGCGCATCCTCAAGACCTTCCGTGCCCGCCACCTCACCATCGCGCGCAAGGCCTACAGCGAGGAGGTACGGCTCTACGACGAGGGCAGCGGCGGCGCCCCCGTCGCCCTCCTGCGCTCCGTGCTCGACCTGACCCGGGACAACGAGACCCTGGTGCGCCGCTCGGTGGAGCCGCCCGCCCGGGCCGCCCGCTGACCGACGAAGGAGAGCCACAGGAGAGTTCGAGGAGACCGTCCCCATGACCCACATCATGATCGCCGGCGGCGGCATCGCCGGTCTGACCGCGGCGCTCGCCCTGCACACGGCCGGGTTCGAGCGGATCACGGTCGTCGAGGCGACTCAGGAGATCCGCCCCGTCGGCGCCGGCCTGAACATCATGCCCAACGCGGTGCGCGAACTCGACGCGCTCGGCGTGCTCGACCGCGTCGAGGAACGCGCTGTACGCACCCGGGAGCTGCGCTACTACCACCGCAGCGGCGGCCTCATCTCCCGTGATCCGCGCGGGCTGGGGGCCGGCTACCACTGGCCCCAGCTGTCCGTCCACCGCGGCGACCTGCAGCTCGTGCTGGCCGAGGCCGTGCGGGCCAGGCTCGGCGAGTGCGCCCTGCTCGGCGGCGTACGCGTGACCGGCGTCGACGCCCTCCCGGACGGCCGCCCGCGCGTCATCCTGGAGCACAGCGACGGCACCCGGCGCGGCCGGGCCTCGCTGGAGCCGGACCTGCTCATCGGCGCGGACGGCATCCGTTCCGCCGTACGCGCCGCGCTCCACCCCGGCGAGGGGGAGCCGCCGTGGAACGGGATGCTCGTCTGGCGCGGGATCTCCCGCGTGCCGGCCGCCCGCGCGGGCCGCTTCATGCTCATCGCCGGAGACGACCGGCTGCGGGCGGTCGTCTACCCGATCTCGGAGCCCGCCGACGGCGGCGACGTCCTCGTCAACTGGGCGCTCGCCGCGCCCTCCGAGACGGCCGGGGGCACCTTCCGCGGCGACTGGAACCGGGCCGTCCCCGTGGAGACCTTCGCGGGCCGCTTCGAGGGCTGGGAGTTCGACGGGGTCAGCGTCCCCGAGGTCCTCGCCGCCGCCGACGCCGCGTACGAGTACCCGATGGTGGACCGCGACCCGCTGCCCGCCTGGTCCATGGGCCGCACGACGCTGATCGGCGACGCGGCCCACGCGATGTACCCGATCGGCTCCAACGGGGCGACCCAGTCCATCGTCGACGGCCGCGCGCTGGCCCACGCGCTGGCCCGCCACCGCGACCCCGTGACCGCGCTCGCCGCCTACGAGGCGGACCGCCGGCCGGCCATGACCCGGCTTCAGCTGTCCAACCGGCAGCAGGGCCCCGAGGTCGTCATCGATCTGGCGCACCGGCGTGCGCCCGGCGGATTCACGGACATCCGCGACGTGATCCCGGAGTCCGAACTCGCCGAGATCGCGGCACGGTACGCGGCCACCGGCGCGTTCGACCCGCGGAGCGTGAACCAGGGCTCCCCGTACGGGGGAACATTGCGCACCTCCCACTAGGGCCGTGGCCGGCTGCTGTGGCGGCGGTTCCCGGCGGCCGACGACGGGTCCCGGCCGCGTCGTGGCGTGGGGGTCACCCCCGGCGCAGCCAGGGGAGCCGAAGGGCCCAGGCGCCCCGGAGGCGAACCGAGCCTCCCGAAAGGGACCGTGCGCCGTGGTGGGGGAGGACGGGGTGCGACTACGGTCGAGGACGACGGAAAAGGGCGCACACCGTCGTGCGTCCCCTCGGATGCGTACATCCCCTGCGAAGGTGGGACCTGTGAAGGCCATTCGTCGATTCACCGTCCGCCCCGTCCTCCCCGAACCACTGCGACCGCTCAGCGATCTGGCGCGCAATCTGCGCTGGTCCTGGCACGCCGAGACCCAAGAGCTGTTCCGTTCCGTCGATCCCGAGGGGTGGCAGGCCGTCGCCGGCGATCCCGTGCGGCTCCTCGGGAACGTGTCCGCCGCCCGGATGGCGGAACTGGCCAAGGACCGGCGCTTCCTGCGCCGGCTCGCCGCGGCCGCCGACGACCTGGACGACTACCTGCACGGACGCAGGTGGTACCAGTCCGGGGACGGCGGCCCCGGCGGCTGCGAGTTCCCCACCGCCATCGCCTACTTCTCCCCGGAGTTCGGCGTCACCGCCGCCCTGCCCCAGTACTCGGGCGGCCTCGGCATCCTCGCGGGCGACCACCTCAAGGCCGCCAGCGACCTCGGCGTGCCGCTGATCGGTGTCGGCCTGCTCTACCGGCACGGCTACTTCCGCCAGTCGCTGTCCCGTGACGGCTGGCAGCAGGAGCACTATCCCGTTCTCGACCCGAACGAGCTGCCGCTCACCCTGCTGCGGGAGGCCGACGGGACCCCGGCCGGAGTGTCCCTGGCCCTGCCCGGCGGCCGCCTGCTGCACGCCCACATCTGGGTCGCCCGGGTCGGCCGCGTCCCGCTGCTGATGCTCGACTCCGACGTCGAGGGCAACGGACCGGGCGCCCGTGACGTCACCGACCGGCTCTACGGCGGCGGCAGCGAGCACCGCCTGCTCCAGGAGATGCTGCTCGGCATCGGCGGCGTCCGGGCTGTCCGCGCGTACTGCAGGATCACCGGACACGAGGCGCCCGAGGTGTTCCACACCAACGAGGGACACGCCGGCTTCCTCGGCCTGGAGCGCATCCGTGAACTGGGCGAGAGCGCCGGCCTCGGATTCGACGCGGCGCTCGAAGCCGTGCGCGCGGGCACGGTGTTCACCACCCACACCCCGGTGCCCGCGGGCATCGACCGTTTCGACCGCGAGCTCGTCGCCCGCCATTTCGCGGACGGGGCCGAGCTGCCGGGAGTGCCCGTCGACCGGGTGCTCCAGCTGGGTGTCGAGAGCTATCCCGGCGGTGAGCCGGGCCTGTTCAACATGGCGGTGATGGGCCTGCGGCTGGCCCAGCGCGCCAACGGCGTCTCCCGGCTCCACGGAGCCGTCAGCCGTGAGATGTTCTCCGGCCTGTGGCCGGGCTTCGACGCGGCCGAGGTGCCCATCACCTCGATCACCAACGGCGTGCACGCGCCGACGTGGGTCGCGCCCGAGGTCTTCCGGCTGGGGGCGCGCCAGATCGGCGCGGGCCGCGCGGAGGACGCCCTGTCGGTCGGCGGGTCCTCGCGCTGGGACGCCGTCGCGAACATCCCAGACGCCGACATCTGGGAGCTGCGCAGATCGCTGCGCGAGCAGCTGGTGCAGGAGGTGCGGGACAGGCTGCGCGCGTCCTGGCGGCAGCGCGGCGCCGGCACCGCGGAACTGGGCTGGATCGACGGGGTGCTCGACCCCGACGTGCTCACGATCGGGTTCGCCCGGCGAGTTCCGTCGTACAAGCGGCTCACGCTGATGCTGCGCGACCGCCGCAGACTCACCGAGCTGCTGCTGCACTCGACGCAGCCGATCCAGATCGTGGTCGCGGGCAAGGCCCACCCGGCCGACGACGGGGGCAAGCGGCTCGTACGCGAACTGGTGCGCTTCGCCGACGACCCGAAGGTGCGCCACCGCATCGTCTTCCTGCCCGACTACGGCATGGCGATGGCGAAGAAGCTCTATCCGGGCTGCGACGTGTGGCTCAACAATCCGCTGCGTCCGCTGGAGGCGTGCGGCACGAGCGGGATGAAGGCCGCGCTGAACGGATCGCTCAACCTGTCGGTGCTCGACGGCTGGTGGGACGAGTGGTACGAGCCGGACTTCGGCTGGGCGATCCCCACCGCCGACGGCGCGGCCACCGACGAGGACCGCCGCGACGAACTGGAGGCCGCGGCGCTGTACTCGCTGATCGAGGAGCGGGTCGCGCCCCGCTTCTACGAGCAGGGCTCGGGCGGTCTGCCCGACCGCTGGATCGCGATGGTGCGCCGCACGCTGACGACGCTCGGCCCCAAGGTGCTCGCGGGCCGCATGGTGCGCGAGTACGTCGAGCGGCTCTACGCCCCCGCCGCGAAGGCCCACCGGGCCCTGGACGCGTCCGCCGCCGTGGAGCTCGCGGACTGGAAGGCGCGGGTGCGGGCAGGCTGGCCGCAGGTCGCGGTCGACCATGTGGAGGCCGTGGACCAGGACGCGGGTGCGGGTGCCGCGGCGACGGCGGGTCTCGGGTCCACGCTGACCCTGCGGGTGCAGGCCCGGCTCGGTGAACTGCGGCCGGATGACGTGGAGGTGCAGGCGGTGGCGGGCCGGGTCGACGCCGACGACGCGATCCGTGACGCCCAGACCTTCCCGCTGAAGCCGTCGAGCGGCCCGGATCTGGAGGGCCGCTGGGTGTACGAGGGGCCCTTGGCGCTGGACCGCACGGGACCGTTCGGTTACACGGTGCGGGTGCTGCCCGCCCACCGCCTGATCCCGGCGGGCGCGGACATGGGGCTGGTGGCGCTGCCGCCGGAGGCGGCGGGGCGGGAGGCGGGCGTCCTGCTGCGCTGAGCCCGGCCGGTGTTCGGGGTGCGGTCCTTCCCTGTTCGGGCAAGGACCGCGCCCGCTGTGCCGCCGGATCGACGCGGCCACACCGCTGAGCTGTGGCCGCGGAGCGGAGTCCGTCGGGCCGAGTGCGCCCGGTTCGTGACCGTTCCATGACGCCCTGGTGCAGCTGATGTGATCAAGACGTGATGATCGCCGATGAGTCGATGTCGGACATGTGATCTTGTGAGGTTGTGCCGTTCATGTCATAGTCCGGTTCCGCTTCTGCTGGTCGCGAAGGTTCGGACCAGGATGTGACGGGAGTCGGCGGAGCAGGGTGGCTCCGTTTGGCATTCGGCCGTATCGGCACCGACGTGCTGCCGGCGATGTCCCCCACCTCCGCACCGGCCGGCAGAGGCATGAGGCCGCCCGTACGACCGATCGGGCTTGCCTCGTGGACATGTCACACGGATGCCGTGCTTCTCGTTGTCGAGGACGCCACACGGCACAGCAGGTGGGGGGAAGAATGCCGCGTGTCGGCACACGTACGGCCCGGGGGGTGACGGCGCTCGCTCTGGGCGCCGCGATCACCCTGCTCGGGCAGGGCGCGGCACCGGTGCCGCAGGCGGCCGCAGCCGTGGGCTGCGCCGGAGCCCAGAACGACTTCAACGGTGACGGCATCCGCGACATGGCCTTCGCGGACCCGGAGGCCACGGTCTCAGGCAAGGAGCGCGCCGGGCAGATCCACATCGTCTACGGCGGCGGCAAGGGCACGTTCGCTCTGTCGCAGGACTCGCCGAACGTGTCGGACGCAGCCGAGACCGGCGACCAGTTCGGCTTCTCGTTCGCCGTCTACGACGCCAACAACGACGGGTGCAGCGACATCGCCGTCGGCATCCCGTTCGAGGACATCAACCTGACCGACCGGACCGTCAAGGACGCCGGCCTCGTCCACCTGATCTACGGCTCGCCCACCGGCGTCGCCTCGGCCGGACTCGGCACCTACGGCTTCCGGCAGGGAGCCGACGGGAAACTCGGCGGTGGCTACGAGGCGGAGGACTGGGTCGGATACGCGGTCGCCGCGGGCAGGTCGGCCACCAACATCCCCTTCCTCGTGATCGGCGTCCCCGGCGAGGACGGTGCCGAGGGCAAGGACATGGGGATGTTCCACTACGTCTACGGCACCGGCTACAACGTGGCGCACGTCGCCCAGGACAGCACCGGCGTGTGGGAGGACCCCGAGCCCAACGACCGCTTCGGCGCGTCGATCGCCGCCACCGACCGCCACTTCGTCGTCGGTGCTCCCGGTGAGTCCACGGCCACCACCACGCAGAACATGGAGTTCGCCGGTGCCGTGATCGCCTTCCGTCCGTCGATCAACACCAACGGGATCCCGGACCCGCTGTTCGGCATGGGGCAGGGCCGCAGCGGCACCGGTGACACCACCGCCCAGGCCGGAGACCAGTACGGCACCTCCCTGGCGATGGCGCCCTACCGCCCCGCCGGAGCCACCTCCAACACCGACTCGCTCCTCGCGGTCGGCGTACCCGGCGAGGACCTGGCGACCACCGTCGACGCCGGCGCCGTGCACACGTACCACCTCAAGGCCGACGGCACCGTCCAGCACCTCAAGTGGATCGACCAGAACCAGCCGGGCGTGGAGGGCGAGGCCGAGGCGGGCGACTTCTTCGGCCAGCGGCTCGCCGCGGCCAACACCTCCCCGACCGTGACGGGCACGGCGGCGACGATGCGGCTCGCCGTCGGGGCCCCGGGTGAGGAGTCGACCGAGGAGTATCCGGAGGAGGGCGGGGTGCAGATCCTGCCCCTGCTGGGTGACCCCGGAACCGGGGACAGCTGGATCTCGCCCGGTAACGGCATTCCCGCGACCCGTGCGCCCCGCATGCTCACCGGCATGGGCCTCGGATCGAGCCCCGGCGCCCTGTACGTCGGTGTCCCGTACGGGCCCGTGGCGAACAGGGCCGTCCACGCCTTCCCCTGGAACACCCCCGGCGGCGGCGCGCCCACGCAGAGCTGGCGGCCGGGTGAGGGTGGCATCCCGGTGGACAACGTCGCGTTCGGCGCGTCCCTGAGCTGATCGACCGGGCGCCGCCGCCCCGTCGGCGGCAGACGCGGCCCGCGGACGCCCCGCGGGCCGCACCCGACGCCTGCGCCCCGGGACAGCAGGCCGTGCGCTGCCCGCGGCAGGCACCGACGGCACGACCCAGGGCCGGCGAGCGGCCGACAGACCCCGGAACAGCCCCTGCCCTCCCGGGCGGACCGGGCATCCCGGACTGGGCTGTTCTCACCCGTGCCGTACCCGCGAGGCACCACACCCCGTCAACCGGCGTATCCCGCAGGGTGCTTCGGCCCCCACCCGCCAGGGCCAACGGCGGGCGGTGTGGCCCGGCACGGCGAGGGCGGGTCGGCCGACGGCGGCGGGGACGGGAGCAGGGCGTCGGCCACGCGGACCGGACGGGCGCGTGGCACCAGGAACCGCCGGCGGAAATCAGCCGGCTGCGTTAGGGGAGGACCCATTTCAGTGAGCAGTCCAACATGCCCGCGACCGCGGGCAGTCCGACGACGAACGGCGCTCGCAGCGAGCGCCGTCGTCCTGACCGTGTCCGCCCTGGGCCTCGGCCCGGCGGCGAGCGTCGCGGTCGCCGCCGGCTGTTCCGGCGCGGAGTCGGACTTCAACGGCGACGGCATCCGCGACACGGCGATCGCGGATCCTGAGGCGACCGTCGCGGGCCAGGCACGGGCCGGGCTCGTCAGGATCGTGTACGGCGGAGGCAAGGGGACGTACGAACTCACCCAGGATTCGCCGAACGTGCCCGGCGGACCCGAGGCGGGCGACGAGTACGGCACAGCCCTGGCCGTCTACGACGCCGACCTCGACGGGTGCAGCGACCTCGCGGTCGGCATGCCGTACGAAGACATCGGCACCGCCGCGGATGCGGGTGCCGTCCACATCGTCTACGGGTCCGCCGCGGGCATCAACGGCGGCAAAGTGCCGAAGGAACACATCCAGGGAGAGGGCAGGACCCTCGCGGGGACCGCCGAGGCGGGGGACTGGGTCGGGTACGCCCTGGCCGCAGGCAGGACCTCCGCCGGGACCCCGTATCTCATCGCCGGCATCCCCGGAGAGTCGATCGGCACGGTGGAGGACGCCGGCGGCGCCGTCTACATCCATGGGGCGGCTCAGACGGTCGCCGGCATCCACCAGGACTTCGAGAACGCCGGCGGGGCCGTTCCCGGAGTGGCGGAGACCGACGACCGCTTCGGTTCGTCGATCACCGCTTCTCCCACCCATTTCGCGATCGGATCGCCGGGCGAGGCCCTCGGGACGACGCCCTTCGCCGGAGCCGCGACGGTCTTCAGCCACACCCTCGTCTCCGGCTGGCCCAAGCCGCTCTTCGGCCTCGGGCAGGACCAGACCACCATTTCCGGAGCGGAGGAACCGGGCGACGGCTTCGCCACGGCACTGGCCATGGTTCCTTACCGTCCGTCCGGTGCCACATCGACGACCGAGTCGCTCCTCGCGGTCGGCGTACCCGGTGAGGACCTGGCGACCACCGTCGATGCCGGTGCAGTACAGACCTTCCGGATCACGGCCTCCGGCACCTTCTCGGAGGTGGCCTGGATCGCGCAGGACACTGCCGACGTCGAGCAGGAGAGCGAGCCGGGCGACTTCTTCGGTCAGCGCCTCGCGGCCGTCAACACCGCGCCGAGCAGCACCAGTTCCGGTGCCAACAGTCGGCTCGCCATCGGCGTCCCCGGTGAGGAGTCGTCGGAGGAGCACCGCGAGAAGGGCGGCGTCCACATCGTGCCGATGGTCGGCGCGCCCGGAGCGTCCGACTCCTGGATCGACCCGGGCTGGGGCATCCCCGGTGAACCGGCCCCCACCCAGCTCGCGGGACTCAGCCTCTCGGCGACTTCGGGCGGGCTGTACGTCGGCATGCCCTACGGGCCCGCGGCGGGCCACGCGGTCCACCTCTTCCCGTGGAACGTCGCCAACGGCGGCGCGCCCACGCAGACATTCAGACCCGGCGAGGGCGGCATCCCCGCGGGCGGCACCGCCTTCGGCGCGGCGGTCCGCTGATGAACCACAAGGAGAACGGACACGTGTCCAGACGTATACGACGCGGCCTCGTGCTGCGCGGCGCGATCGCCGCGGTGGCGGCCGGCGCCGTACTGACCGGCGGCTTCCACGCGCTGCCGGACAACCCGGACGGTGCGGACGCCGCACCGAAGCAGGCCGCCGTCGGCACGGGGACCCCCGTGCAGACGGAGGCCGAGGCCCTCGCGGTCGCGAAGAAGAGCAACAAGAAGATCGAGATCCTCGGCATGCGCACCGCGCGCCGCGAGATCTACGCCGAGCCCAACGGGACGTTCACGGCCCGGGAGTACACCGATCCGATCCGCACCTTCCAGGACGGCTCGTGGGTCGACATCGACAAGACCCTGGTGCGCCGGTCCGACGGCAGCGTGGCGCCGAAGGCGACCGCCGTGGCCCTGTCGTTCTCGGACGGCACGGCCGGCAAGCCGTTCGTCACGATGAACCAGGCGGGCCGCGAGCTGTCCCTGACCTGGCCGTACGGCAAGCTGCCGGCGCCCGTCCTCGACGGTGAGACGGCCACGTACAAGGACGCGCTGCCCGGCGTGGACCTCACGGTGCGCGCGGAGGCCGACGGGTTCGGTCACCTTCTGATCGTCAAGACGCCCGAGGCCGCAGCCGATCCGAGGCTCGCCCGGGTCGACCTGGGTCTCACGACCGACGGACTGAAGGTCACCGAGGCCGCCACCGGCGCGCTCAGGGCCGAGGACGCCGCCGTCGGCGGCACCGTCTTCGAGGCCGGCAAGCCCGTCATGTGGGACTCGGCCGCCGTCAAGGAGGCCGCCGCCAGGAAGCAGGGCCCCAAGGCCGTCTCCAAGGCGCTCGCCGCCGCGTCCGCGGAGGCGGCTCCCGCCCCGGCCGTCGCCCCGGAGCCCGCGCTCGCGGGCCCCGGCGGTGGTGGCAAGACCTCGCCGCTCGGCGTCCAGGTCGGCAGGGGGAAGCTGTCCCTGGTGCCCGACCAGAAGCTGCTGAAGGGCAAGGACACCGTCTTCCCGGTCGTCATCGACCCGATCCAGCGCACCACCTCGCGCACCGCGTGGACCGGCGTGATGTCGGGGATGCCGAGCGAGCAGGACTGGAAGTACTCCGGCAGCGCGGGCGTGGGCAAGTGCCCCACCGACTACAGCCCGGTGTCCTGCAACGGTGTGGGGGTGCGGCGGCTGCTGTTCACCATGCCGATGTCGTTCTACTCGGGCAAGCAGATCCTCGGCGCCTCGTTCTCCGCGCGTGTCGAGCACATCTACAGCGCCACGCCGACCGCCGAGCCGATCCGGCTCTACCGCATCGGCGGCAAGAACTACAGCATCACCTCCTCCTCCAGCTGGTCCAACACCTCGGACGACTGGCTCGACCACATCGGCACGGTCGACAAGGCGATCTCACCGACGAGTTGCTCCAGCCAGGCCAACCTGCACTTCGAGGCCGGCGTCACGGGTGAGCTGACCACCGAGGTGAAGACGGCCGCGGCCGAAGGCTGGTCCTCCATGACGCTCGGCCTGCGCGCCGCCGACGAGACCCGGCTGCCCGAGTGGAAGCGGATCTGCGGCAACGCCTACCTCTCCATCAGCTACAACAACCTGCCGCGGAAGATCACTTCGCTGTCGCAGAACCCCGGCGGCGTGTGCACCTCCGGCGCGGGCCGTCCGTACGCCGAGGTCCCGCCGCAGCTCCAGGCCATCGCCAGCGACCCGGACCACACGAGCACCAGCACCGACAAGGTGAAGGTCGAGTTCAAGGTCGACTGGACCGACCCGGTCACCAAGGAGGCCAAGAGCTACACGTACCTCACCCCGACCTGGCTGGCGCCGACCTCCGGCACCAAGTTCACCCACACCGTCAGGTCGACGATCCCGCAGAACACGGTCATCTACTGGAGCGCCCGCGCTTACGACGGTGACGGCTACGGTCCGTGGAGCTCCGACGGCGAGTCCGTGCGCTGCGAGTTCGTCTACGACGCGACACTGCCGGGCAAGCCGAACGTGCTGTCCAAGCAGTACCCGTCCGACAGCGTCTACCACGACGGCGTCGGCACCTACGGCTCGTTCACCTTCTCGCCCAACCCGAACGACTCCGTGCCCGACACGGACATCGTCAAGTACCGGTACGCGTTCGACAGCACCGCCACCCCGGCCACCACGGTCCCCGCCACCACGGCCGGCGGTCCCGCGACCGTGAGCTGGATGCCGACGCGTTCCGGACGCCACTGGGTCGACGTCATCGCCGTCGACAAGGCGGAGAACCCGAGCACCAAGGCGCACTACGAGTTCCTCGTGACCGAGGGCACCCCCGTCACCGCCCAGTGGAACCTCGCCGACGCGCCGACCAGCACCGAGGCGCACGACGAGACCGGAGCGTTCTCCGCGAACGCGGGCACGGGCGTCACCTTCGGTGTGGAGGGTCCCGGCGGCAAGGTCGACGCGGCCGCCCGCTTCGACGGCACCTCCGCCGCCTACGCCGACGTCAACGAGACGGTCCTCGACTCCTCGAAGAGCTTCAGCGTCAGCGCCTGGGTCCGCCCGGAGGGCACCCCGACCCGTGACATGGCCGTCGTCAGCCAGGACGGCACCGGCGAGCCCGGCTTCACCCTCGGCTACGACCACACCGCCGGCACCTGGGCGTTCTCCGTCCCGGTGACCGATGTCGACTCGCTCGGCGAGTGGAAGGCCGTCGCCACCGGCGTCAGCGTGGTGCCGAACCAGTGGGTCCAGCTGACGGGCGTCTACGACGCCACCAAGTCCGAACTGCGGCTCTACGTCAACAAGGACTCCAAGGGCGTCGCCTCCCGCCGCTCGGTGTGGCGGTCCTACGGCCCGCTGCAGCTCGGCCGCACCACGGCGAAGAGCGGCTACCGCGACAACTTCGACGGCGACCTCGCCGAGGTCCGCGTCTTCGACCGCGTCCTGCCCGCCGCCCAGGTGGCCGAGATGATGACGGTCAAGCCGCAGCGCAAGAACTACTGGCAGCTGGACTCGGCCACTTCGGGCTCGTCCCCGGACACGGGGACGGGACAGGCGCTGACGCTGGCGGGCAACGCCGCCGTCATGGGTCCGCCGTCCGACCCGCTGTCGCTGGACCCGTACCCCCTCGTCGGGGCGGGCCACCTGGTGCTCGACGGTGACGGGGACTACGCGTCCACGGCCACCGCGCCGGTCACCGGAGCGAGCAGCTTCACGGTCAGCGCCCGGACCCTGATCACCACGCCCTACTCGGAGAAGGCCCAGACGGTCCTCTCGCTGCCGGGTACGGCGGCCAACCGCCTCGCGGTCCGCTACCGGCCCGCCCCGGACGCCGAGACCCCGTCGATGTGGGAGCTCGCGGTCGCCGAGTCCGACTCGGCCACGGCGACGGTGAAGTCGTTCACCGACAACCAGGAGCTCCCGGACAGCGATCCGGCCGGCCAGCACCTGGCCGTCGTGTACGACGCGTTCGCCAACGAGATACGGCTGTACGTGAACGGCCAGCTCGCCGACATCGCGCACGGGTCCGACGACACCCTGTGGGCCGCCACCGGCGCCCTGCAGGTCGGCCGTTCGGCACTCGGCGGCGGCAGCGAGTACTTCGCGGGCGCGATCGACGAGGTCCGCGTCTACAGCGGAGCCGCGGACAAGACCGCGATCCAGCAGATGGCCAACCCGATGGCCCTGCCGGACATGTGAGCCCCGGGCGGTCGGGCCGCCGCGCTGCAGTCGCTGCCCCGGCGGAAGCTCGGACTCCTC
>NZ_JBFAOY010000041.1:0-50915 GCF_040675505.1 Streptomyces sp. NPDC049597 | reverse complement strand
CAGGCACAAGATCAGCAGACACCCCACAGATCCTGCCGACTCAACACGCAACTGCCAAGCCCCACAACGAACTTCATTCTGAAACGATCAGTAAGTCGACCTTTTACTCGACACCGCCTGCTCGACACCGCCGGCGAGGTTGGCCTTCCCAACGGTCCCCGATTTCCGGGCCGTATTCGTCTATCTACATCGAGTGGGGCACACGCATGGCCCTGATCTACTCGGACCGGAACCCGCCCCCACTGGGGGCGGCGCCCGTCCCCGCTGGGACTGGGGGCAGACCCCGCCGTGGCAGCCCGGCGGTTGACGGAGAACCACGCCGTTGCCGCCGGGTGTTTCCGGTACGCCTGGGATCGGCAGGTCGCAGGACGACGCGATCGCAGACGGTTCCTCAGCGCGGAGGTCACGGGTTGCCCGTCCCAGGCTACGACGGCGGTCCGCTGCCGGCGGTCCCGCTGCAGCCTCGCGGCCGCGTGCGCTGCGCCGCTCGTACGATAGGGCCATGGGTTACGACGTACATATCACGCGACGCGACTTCTGGTGGGACGAGGAGGGCGAGCCGATCGGCGCGGACGAGTGGACCGCGGTGGTCAAGGGCGATCCCGAGCTGGAGATGGCCGGGGCCGCGGAGGCGGCGGTGGAGGGGGGCGACGCCGTCCTGCGGTACGAGAACCCGCTGCTGGCGCGGATGGTGACGCACCCGGCCGTCGACACCGAGGGCGCCTGGCTGGACCTGCGGGAGGGCGTGATCACCGTGAAGAACCCGGACGACGTGCTGCTGGCCAAGATGAAAGCCGTCGCCGCCCTGCTCAATGCGAAGGTGCAGGGCGACGACGGCGAGGACTACCCGCTCTGAGCGGACCCGTGGACCGGGCCCGGCAGGCGGTTCAGAGCGCGGCGACGTACACGGCGATGCTCTCCGTGGCGTCACCGTAGAAGCGCTTGAGGACCCGTTGGACCGGCCAGACGACCGACCCGTCGGGAAGGTGGAGTTCCACGTTGATCTCGCCCTGCGGGTCGGCGTCGTCGACCACCCACTCCCCGCCCTTGGTACGGCGGATCAGTTCTCCCACGTAGGCGCCGACGGCGAACAGCCGGGCGCCGGTGTCCTCGGCCAGCAGGCCGCCCGGGACGGGGTTCCCGGCGTCCGCGGACTCGGCCAGGAAGCGCTCGATCTCACGCGCGCTGTCCGGCGTGAAGTCCACGCGGTAGCCTGAGCTGCTGAGCGCCTGGGCGATCCACTCGGAGTAGACCTGAATGTCCTGGGCCAGTCCCTGTCCGGGCATCTGATTCGTCCTCGCGATGTCGTGGTGCTGGTGGCTGGTGGAGTGTAACCACGGACGGCGGGGCGGCCGGGCGGCGGGAGTGCCGCCCGGCCGCCCCGTAGGTCACGGCACTTCGAAGACCTCTACGACCACCCCCTGCGTCTGTCCGTAGGTGACGACGTCGTCCAGCGCCTGCTGCTGCGCGCTGCTCATGCCCGGCGGGACGCCGATCTCCAGCCTGCGGGCCTGGATCGCGCTGCCGTCGACCGTCGTACCGCGCCAGGTCCGGCCGGTGAAGTTGGCCATGTCACGAACGTATTTGCGGCCGAGGCCCCGGATACTGGACGCCTGCTGGTACGAGGCCAGGCTGGTGTCGATGGATTTGATGCTGGTCGCGGTTCCGGTGGCCGCGTCCCAGCGGTCGATCGTCGGGAAGCTGTTCGGCAGGTTTCCGCCGCGCATGTCCTCGATCGCGAGTCCGCGCTCGTTGGCCGGCAGCTTCCACACGGAGCCGGCCTGCGCCACCTCTGCGCCCGCGGCGAGCCTGCGCAGCATCTGGAACGCGCCCCGTACGAGGAACGGCAGTCCGGCGACCACCTCGCCGCTCCCGTACATGTCGGAGCCGGTGTCGGCACCGTGCTCCTCGGCGAACTCGTCGTAGTCCTCCTGGAAGGTGACGCAGTCCTGGAACCAGCAGCCCGGTCCGACCTCGCCGAAGAACTCCAGGGTGGAGGCGATCATCCGCCCCATGCCCCACAGGAAGTCCTCGCCGTCGCCGGTCGGGGAGCCCGAACCGGCCGCCATGCAGGCGTCCTTGACGTGGTAGCCGTACTGGTCGCACTCGCTGCTGGTGGATCCGGACGAGGTGCCGGACGAGTCGCCGCCGCCGTAGCAGGTGGCCGCCGGGTAGCAGTGTCCGTCGAGCTCGACGAAGCTGACCGGGTTGCCTCCGGTGAAGGCGTACCGGTTGCCCGTCATCGGGTCGCTGACCAGCCGCATGTCGGCGAGTGCGCCGTTGTACATGTCGCGGCTGGTGAAGCGGTTGAGTCCGGGGCTGTAGTCCCGGAAGCCCATGTCGTAGGTACCGGACTGGGCGTCCCAGCGCTTGGCGTTGAACCGGTAGGGGTTGTAGGCCTCCTTCGCGGGATCAGCGGTGTCGGGCTTGTCGATGCCGGTGAACTCGGAGGTGTCGTCCTTGCCGTAGGCGGTGTAGCCGTACGTCGCCCGGGTGTCGCCGTCCTTCGTCGTCAGGGTCTCGACGTCGGTGTGGCTGTTGTAGCCGTAGTAGCTGTCCTCGGTCGAGCCGTCCGTGTTGTGCTTGATCTGCGAGAGACGCTCGCCCCACGGGCTGTATTGGTACGACTTCGTCAGCCGGCCCGCCTCCGCCTCACCGAGGATCTCGCCGGACAGGCCGAGATAGGTGAAGTCGGTGGTCTTGCCGCCCGTCGTCTTCGACGCTGTGCGGTCCAGCGGGTCGAAGGTGTACTTCGTGACCTCCTGGCCGCCGGTGTCGGTCAGCTTGCTGTTCTCCACGACGTGGTCGAAGCCGTCGTAGACGTTGCGCTGGACGATTTGGCCACCGCCCGTCACCGTCTCCAGACGGCCGAACGGGTCGTAGTTGTACGTCGCCTTCGACCCGCCCGAGGAGGCGGAGAGCAGCCGGTTGCGGTCGTACGTGAACGACGTCTCCGTGCCCTTGACGTTCTGCCAGACGACGTTGGCGTTGTCGTCGTGGACGTACGACTCGGTGCCCGCGCCGTTGCCGGTCTTGACCGACGTGGCGAGCCGGTCGGCCGGGTCGTAGGTGAAGTCGGTGGTGGAGGAGAGGTACGCCGCGTGGTTGTCGGCGTTCATCTTCTTCGCCACGTCCCGCGCTTTGTTGCCGTTGGCGTCGTAGGCGTAGGTGTGCTCGGCCACGAGCGTGCCGTCGGCCTTCTTCTCGACGGAGTTCTTGATCTCCCCGTCGAGGAAGTAGGTGTAGTCGACGGTGTTGCTGTTGGCCTTGGTCTCGCGCAGCTTCTGCCCGCGGTCGGTGTACGTGTACTGGGTGACCTTGGGCGAGGCGTCGGCCGCGGTCTTGCCGACGGAGACCGTCTTGACCAGTTCCCTCAAGTCGTAGGTGTACTTGTTGAACTGGTCGGGGTGGGTGACCGTGTCCGGCTGGCCGTTGGCGTCGTAGACGTACGACGTGGAGCGCTTCTCCTGGCCCGCAAGCGCCTCGGTGATCTTCTGGACCTCGTTGAGGCCCGTGTAGGTCATCGTGTAGGCGTCGATCCTGGCACCTGAAGAGGTGTCGTCGATCGAGGTCAGGTTGCCGTTGAGGTCGTAGGCGTAAG
This sequence comes from Streptomyces sp. NPDC049597, assembly GCF_040675505.1. Classification (NCBI taxonomy): domain Bacteria; kingdom Bacillati; phylum Actinomycetota; class Actinomycetes; order Kitasatosporales; family Streptomycetaceae; genus Streptomyces; species Streptomyces sp. NPDC049597. Next base: position 47,314 of record NZ_JBFAOY010000041.1, on the reverse strand, counting down.
TGAAGGTCCGCTTCTCGGTGTCGCTGTCACCGGAGTTGTCGCGGACGAGCTTGACGCCGTCGGCGACGACCGCGCCGCCGCTGTTCTGGAACAGCCGGAGCTGGGCCGCGTTGCCCCGCGTGAAGGCGTACGAGCCGAGTGGCACCCAGGTTCCGGCGGCGGTGTTCTGGTCGATCGTCTTGTCCGTCGTGCCGCCGGAGTGCGTGACCGTGTACTTCGCGGTCGTGGCGGCCCCGGCGACCTTCGGGAACTTGACGTAGGCGGTGTAGGTACCGTCCTTCGGGATGTTGAGGGTCCAGGTGAAGGCGTCCGTGCCCGTGCCGGCGGCGTGGACCTGGTGGTCGTAGCCCTGCTGGCCGGTGAGGTCGCCCTTCGTCCAGGTCCCCGTGGCCGAGGTGTTCTGGGTGTCGGAGTTGTCGACGAGCACGACCGCGCTGCCGACCGGGACACCGTCGTCGGTACGGGTCTTGAGCTTGCCGTCCGGGTAGTAGTCCCAGCCCATGGTGCGGCTGGAGGATCCGCCCGCCGAGGTCAGCGTCCTCGCCGTCTGCTGGCCCAGGTCGTTGTAGCCATACGTGGTGACGATGTCCCACGGGTCGGTGGACGACTTGACCCAGCCGTTGTCGAAGTAGCTGTATGTGGTGTCGTTGCGGACGGTCTGCCCCTCGGACGGCGGCGCGGAGACCTTGGAGACACGGCCGACCTCGTCGTACGTGGTCTCCGTCCAGACCTTCCTGTTGTAACGCGCGTCGGCCGGGTCGTACGGCTGGATCTGCCGGGACGGCCGGTTGAGCGCGTCGTAGGTGGTCTCCGCGGTGAAGTCGTCCGCGGCGGCGGTGTCCACGCCGCGCGGGGAGACCACCCTGACGGTGTTGCCCACCTGGTCGTACTCGTACTTGGACGTGCGGTAGGTGATCGTCGAGGTGCCGTCGTGCGGCACCTTCATCTCGATCGCCTTGGCCCGCGCGTCGTAGGCGATCAGGGAGCGGTTGTTCTCCTGGTCGACCGTGGCGATGACAAGGGAGTCCTTGTCGTACTCCCGCTTGGTGACCTTGCCGGCCGCGTCGGTGACGGAGACGACCCGGTGGTTCAGGTCGTACGCCGTCTTCGATGTGTAGTCGTCCGGGTCCGCGCTCTGGTTCTTCTTCGGGTCGACGACCTTGATCGCGTTGCCGACGTTGTCGTACCCGTACGAGACCGTGTGACCGGCCGCGTTGACAACGGACGTGAGCTGGTAGATCGCGTCGTAGTTGTTGGTGGTGCGGTAGTCGTTCGGGTCGGCCGTGGTGGCCGCGCCCTTCGGCTCGGTGGTCGTCTTGAGGTTGCCGACCTTGTCGTAGGTGTAGAGGGTCCTGCGGTCCGCCTGGGTGGCGGTGTCCTTGGGCGCGGTGGCCTCGACGACCTGGTCGGACTTGTCGTACACGGCCGTGGAGACCGCGCCGTTCGGCGAGGTTGAGACGGTGACGTTGTCGTTGGCGTCGTAGACCGGGGCGGGGGTGGTGATCAGGTCACCGGCGGCCTGGTCCTTCGGTGCGGTGGAGACCAGCGGACGCCCGTACACGTCGTACGTCTGCGTGGTCTTCTTGCCCAGCGCGTCGGTCACCTGCGTGACCTGGCCGCGCTCGTCGTACACGTACGTGGACGACTTCTGCAGCGCGTCGGTGATCTTCGCCGGGTATCCCGTCGGTCCGAAGTCGCTGTTGGTGGTCGCGTTGCCGTTGGCGTCGGTCGCCTTGGTCAGCAGACCGTAGGAGTTGTACGCGTAGGTGGTGGTGTAGTCGCCCTCGGTGGTGGTCGTCTCCACGCCTTTGGGGTCCGTGACCGAGGTCAGGTTGCCCCGGGAGTCGTAGCCGAACTGCCAGGTGCGCCCCTCGGGGGACTTCTTCTGGAACAGCTCGGCGGTGTGGCCGCCGAGACCGTACTGGTAGGTGAAGGTGGCCGCGGCGGTGCCGTTCTTGTTGGCCTCGGCGTCCTTCTGCTCCAGCGGGTAGCCGGTCTTCGGGTCGTACGACCAGGTGCTGACCGCTCCGTTGGCCTCCTCCAGGCGCGTGACGTTGTTGTCCGCGTCCCAGCTGAGCTTGGTGGTGAGGTTGGCCGCGTTGGTGATCTGGGTGACCCGGCCGTATCCGTCCATCACATAGGTGCCGGTGTGGTTCTCGGCGTCCGTGACCTTCGTCTCGATCGTCGAGCCGGCGGAGCCGTCGGGATCCTGGTAGACGTAGCCGGTGGTGCCGCCGAGCCGGTCGGTGACGGTCTTCGTCCACCAGTGGAACTTCGGGTCGTCACCCGTCTGCGGCGCGTGGTAGGCGAGCTGGGTGTCATGGCCGCGCGGGTCGGTGACCTTGACGAGCTTGACGTTCTTGTTGCCCTGGGTGGCGTCGTACGTGAAGCCGAACACCTTCGGCTGGGCCGAGCCCACGCCGTCAGTGAGTGCGGTCAGCAGGCCCTTGTCGGAGTACTCAAAGGCCAGCTTCCGCCCGGAGATGTCGGTCATCGACTTGACGTGGTCGATGATCTTCGGGTTGTTGCTGTCGGCCTTGGTGTAGTACTCGACGGTCAGCGACTGCCGGCCGGCCGGGTCCGTGATGTACGAGAGGAACTTGACCGGCTTGTTGTTGGACTTGCGCTCCTCGTACGTGTACCGCTGCGTGTTGCCGTTCTTGTCCACGATCGACGTGAGGAAGCCGTCGCAGTCGAAGAAGAACTGCGTCCGGTCCGGGCGGGTCAGCGACCATGCCTGCGGATCGCCGTCGCTGGACGGCTTGCAGTCCACTCCCGCCTTCTGCTGGAGCAGGTAGTGCACGCCCGCCGGGGCCTTCCACACGCTCGTCGCGCTGTCCCAGCGGAAGACGTGCGCGGTGCCGTCGCCGTCCGGCAGGGTCACCTCGGTCGGGTTCGGATTCGGGTGGAAGTCCAGCGCCGCGCCGAGCCGGATCGGACCGGCGGCCTGGGCGGACCAGCCGTGGCCGAGCACCGTGTCGGAGGTGTCGAGCGAGTTGTACGCGAAGCGCACGAACGTGCCGAGACCGCGCCCCGGGTTGCTGAAGGCGTTGTACTGCCAGACCGTGTTGCCCGCTGCCGTGTTGTTCATGACGGACGAGCCGGCGCCGGTGTTCTCACCCGCGTACGAGTAGAACTTCTCCAGGCCGAGCTGGTTCGAGGTCGGGTCCTCGACCGCCACGTTCTGCTTCAGGCCGGCGATGCCGCCGGTGCCCGACAGCCAGGTACCCGCGGTCTTGTCGAGGATGTCCCAGGTCAGCACGTAGTCCGTGCGCTTGTTGCCCTCGTCGGAGTTGATCGGGGTCTTGACCTGCGCCTGGACGGTGACGGACCCGCCGGGCGAGACATCGGCCGGGAGGGCGGTCTGCACCTGGTTGCCACCGTTCGTTCGGTCGGTGCCGTCCGGCAGGGCCCACTTGTAGGTGAGGACGTGGTCGGCGGCCTTCCAGTTGGAGGCGGTGGTGTTGGTGAGGGTGACCTCGACATTGTGTATGTCGCCGGGGATCATCCGGGCCGGGGTGTGCGGCGCGTAGTACGTCGACTCGGTGGTGGAGTCGATGTACGTGAGGACCAGCCGCGGGCGCAGGCGCTGCTCGGGCGCCTCCGAGGAGAGGAACAGGGTCCGCTCCTGCGAGGCGGCCTCGTTGGCCGTCTTGATGAGCACACCCTGCTGCGACGACGGAGTGGTGACCCAGCCCTGGGCGAGCGAGGTGACGTTCCACTCGTGGCGTGCGGGGTCGTTGGTCATCTGACCGACGGTGTCGGCGACGGCCGTGCCGTGGTCACCTCCGGGAGCGGTCCAGTTGGTGGTGGCGTCCGCCTTGACCCAGGTCGCGGTGGCCTCGTCGAAGTCGCGGGTCAGCGGCCGCAGTTCGTAGACCGTGCCGGAGGACTGGATCGTGCTCTGGGTGCCCCACAGCCGGACGTTCGCATCCAGGACCCGGGCAGTGGTGGGTATGCCGAGCGCCGGGAACTTCAGCAGGGTGCGGGTCTTGCCGTACGTCACCGAGTTGTTGCCGACGGTCAGCCAGTTCTGCGGAGCCCCGTCCTGGATGGTGTCGTGCGGCAGGGTCGACTCCGCCGAGGACAGGGTGGTGTCCTGCACGGCCTCGATGATCTTGGTGGTGCGGCCGGCCTTCGGCAGGCGCACCAGCTGGGTCGGGGCCGGGACGACCTGGCCGTCCTTCGTCTTGACCGCGACCATGTAGTAGTACGCGCGGCCGAACGGGTCGGCGTCGTCGGCGGGTGTCGGCGTCGCCGAGGTGTCCGTGTACGACGTCGTGCCGGACGCCACCGGGGAGACCAGGGTCGTGGCCGACGGCGTGAACGTCTGGTAGACGCTGCGGTGGACCTGGTACTCGACGATGTCGTCGCCGGTCGCGGCCGACGGATCGGCGTACGAGGACCAGGTCAGCTCGGCGCCGGTGTCGTGGATCACCGAGGGCGCGTTCAGCGTCACGCCGGGACGGGCGTAGGTGAGGACCAGCCTGGGGTAGTTGACGGTCTCACCGCCGTAGCCGAACTCCGACGCCTCGTAGCGCGGACCGCCCTTCGGCGCACCGGCGGCCTCGTTGACGGCCTTGATGACGAAGCCGTTGTTCGTCTGAGTGCCGTCGATCCAGGACTGGACGGTGTCCTTCACCGAGAACGAGTGCCACCTGTTATACGTGTTCGCCGGCATCGAGACGGTACCGGCCTTGGTGAACCGGACCGCGTCCGCGATCACCGCGGTGGACGTGGACGCCGGCCCGTCGCCGAGGACGACCTTGCCGGCCGTGCCCGCCTTGAACGGGTGCGCGCCCAGCGGCTTCCAGATGCCGCCGGTGCCTGTCTTCTGGTCGACCGTGTACGGCTTGCTTCCTCCGTCGTAGGTGACGGTGTATGGCACGGCGGTGGACCGGTCGTCGGCCGGGATCACATGGGCGTCGACCTGGTAGGTGCCGTCCTCGGGCAGCGTGGGCTGCCAGGTGTATGTGTCACCCGCGGTCGCGTCCTTGTTGTACAGGTAGTCGCGGTTGATGGCGTACTGGGTGAAGGCCGCGTTGCTGGAGGCCGGCCAGGCACCCTGGGCCGCGGTGGTCCCCGCGTCGCCGTCGTCGACGACGGAGGAGGTTGCGGACAGCTCGCCGACCAGACCGTTGGCGCTGTTCCAGGTGGCGTTGCTGGCGAGCCACGACGTCGTGGCACGGTAGGCGCCGAGGGTCACCGGGGCGCCGGGACTCACGCCGGTGTGCGTCTGGTCGTAGTACAGCTGGAGCCGCGCGTCGTCCAGCTTGGTCCCGGCGGGGACGCCGGACAGACCGAACCGAACCAGTGCGCGGGCAGCGGCGCCGGCCGAGTCCAGTCCGGCGGACAGCCGCCAGGTGGTGTTGTAGTTGGTGCTCGCGGCGGAGGACAGGATCATCGTGTCCTGCGACTCCGACGGCGTCGGCGCGATCGCGAGGGTCGGGTCGACGGTGACCGGGTACTGCCGCTCTGGCTTGGCCAGCCACTTCGCGTCGGGGGTGACGGTCAGCTTCCAGCCCTTACCCGACCGGGTCAGCGTCTGGGCGACCTTGTCGCTGGAGGCGTAGCCGTACGGGGAGTCAGCGTCCTTGCGGGCGTCGGTCATGAAGGCCGGCGGGATGACGAGCACGGGGTGCTTGGCCTCGCCGTAGAACTCGACGGAGCCGTCCTTGCGGGCCTTCGGCGTCAGGCCGTCGGCGTCCAGGGTGAAGGTGAAACTGACCGGGCCCTTGGGCCGTTCGGCCAGGACGATATTCTCCTTCACCCGGCCGGGACCGATCTGGTACGTCAGATCGGCGCCACCGGGCAACGCGTTGGGGTAGCTCACGGCGCTGCCCCTGGCGGCGGGTTTCAGCCTGCTGCCCGCCCCCGCGAGGCCGAGGGTGACGGCGTGGCCGTCCTGCGTCTCGAACCGCAGGAGGCGCTTCGGGTCGGAGCCGAACCAGCTCCGGCCGGTGTTGGTGGTGTTGGCGAAGTCGAAGCCCACGCGGTCGGCGGGGGTCACCGTCGGGTCGACGGTCTTCCAGGTCTTCCCGTCGCGGTACGAGGTGGGCGCGACGGACACCTCGGCCTGGATCCGCCCGTCGGAAAGCAGCCAGGAGCGGGAGTGCGGGGTGCGCCGGGCGGTGAGCTCGGCGACGCGGGTCGGCTTGGCGGCCGGCTTCCCCTTGGGCAGCCGCTCGTTGCGGACGACGCCCTCGGCGGGCTGGGCCGGCGGGTCGCCCTTGCGGCCGGACTCCTCCCAGTCCCTGAGTTCCTCCCGCCATCTTTGTTCGTCGAATCTCTGCGGCTTGGAATCCGCGACGGCCGGTGACACCGGTTGTATCAGCGTGCCGGTCATCGCGGCGGCGACGGCCGCAGTCAGCAGCCGTCTTGAGCGAACATTCACGTGGTAATTCCCTCCGGATAACTGAAACCGGTCGGCGATGCGCCGGTTTCAGGTCGAGGGTTCTAACCACCGTACTGATGTTCCGTCAAACTGGGCGACATACAGGATGGTTGATCCGAATCGGGGAATCAGTCGCACGGCGGAGCGTATCTGGTCGATGCCGCCCAGCGGCAGGCGCCAGGCGTTGGCTCGCACCGCGCGTGGCGTACGAACTGGCACCCCGAGGCCTCGCACTGGGGCAATCCCCTGACTCGGTGGCCCATTCCTGCGTCCGTTCAGGCTCCCTCACCCACACGGACGTCTGCCGACTTCTCGGGCCCCACCCCTGCGCAGCTGCTCGAATTCGTCCGTCGTACCGCCGCGGACGCCGACCTCATCGCCGCGCTCCCGCTCGACGCCGAAGGCCGTACCTGGGTACGCATCCAGGGACCGGGTGGCAGTGAGGCCTGGCCCATCAGCTGGCCGCCCGGCGCGGGCACCGGCTGGCACGACCACGCCGAGTCCATCGGTGCCTTCGCCACGGCGCAGGCGAACTGACGGAGAACTCGCTCGCGGTGCGCCTTCCCGCCGAGGGGTGGAGGTCCCTGGAGCCGGCCGAAGGCGTCGACCGCCGACGGAAGTTGCCGCCCGGTGAGGGCAGGGCCTTCGGCCACCACCACGTGCACGAAGTGCTCAACGAGTCCCACACCGAACACGCCGTCTCCGTTCACGCCCACTACCCGCCGTTGCCGCTGATGCGCCGCCTCAGCCGTACCGGTGCGGTGCTCTGGCTCGAACAGGTCGAGAGGCCGGAGGACTGTCGGTGAGCGACAAGCCGTCCATCGATGAGCACCTGGCGCGGATCCGCGCCAGGCTCGACCGCGTCGGCCCGCAGGGGGCGTACGCGGCGGCTGCCGACGGGGCAATGCCGGTCGACATCCGGTAGGCCGAACTGCGCGGCGCGACGGGCTGATTCCCGGCGCCCTTGTGATCGAACGCAACGAACTGGAGTGGCGTCTGGATCCGCAGAGCTCCCACCGTGTCCCGCAGGCCATGGGCCACGATCTGCGGATCGTGGTGATCTGCAACGAGGGCTACGCCTCGAGCCTGGCCGCCGCATCGCTGCACCAGCTGGGGCTGCACCGCGCGACCGACGTGGCCGGTGGCTTTCAGGCATGGCGTGCGGCGGGCCTGCCCGTCAGCGCACCGTAGGACCCGTGCGGGTGGGGCCGTCCCCTCCGCGCACGGCAGCACCGGCTCCGCTGTGGGGCGACGCCTCTGCGGAGCCGGTGCTGTGAGCCGGTGTGCGGCGGGATCGGGCGGGCATCGTGTGCCGAGCGCGATCCCTGCTTTCAGCGGGTGAGCAGTCCTCGACTGCGCAGCACCCGCCGTTCCAGCGGGCTGAAGATCAGCAGATCGATGGCGATACCGACGACGAGGATCAGGAAGATGGCCAGGAACACCTGCGACATGCTGGCGTTGTTCCGCCCGTTCTCCAGCAACTGCCCGAGCCCGACGCCCAGATCCGGCGAGGAGGCGATGATCTCGGCGGCCATCAGCGACCGCCAGGAGAACGCCCAGCCCTGCTTCAGCCCTGCCAGATAGCCGGGAAGCGCCCCCGGCATCACGATGTGCCACGCCCCGCGCAGTCCGGTCGCGCCCAGCGTCCGCCCGGCGCGCAGGAACAGCGGCGGGATCTGGTCGATGCCGGCGACGAGCCCGTTGGCGATGGAGGGGACCGCGCCGAGCAGGATCACGGCGTACATCATCGAGTCGTTCAGGCCCAGCCAGATCACGGCAGGCGGCACCCAGGCCACCGACGGCAGCGACTGCAGACCGGACAGGATGGGGCCGACGGCCGCCCGGACGAACTTCACCCGGGCGACCAGCAGGCCGAGCGGCGTGCCGATGGCCAGTGCCATCAGGAAGCCGAGCAGGCCGCGCGAGACGGATGTCCAGATGTAGTCGAGAAGGGTGCCCTGCCGCCAGGCGGCGTTGACCTCGTCCCATACCGCGGACGGCGACGGCAGCTTGTAGTCGGGGGCGACGTCGGCCCACACCAGCAGCTGCCAGAGCACCAGCACCAGTGCGACGGCGGTGACGGGCGGCAGTACTTTACGTGTCAGCGTCTCGTGCAGTGGCGTACGGCCGGTCTGTACCGAGTCCAGCGCGTCGAGCCCGGCCTCCAGCCCCGCCAGATCCTGTGTGTCCTGGGGCTCCCCGGCTGCCGACGAGCCGTCCTTCCTGTCGTCGACGCCGGTGTCAGTGCTGGCCATGGCGGCGGATCTCCTTGCGCAGTTCTTCGGTGATCCCGACGGAAAGCCCGGCGACCGCGCTGTCCTCGATGCGGCGCGGTTGCGGGATGCCGACGGTCCACTCCCGGGCGATCCGCCCCGGCCGCGAGGACAGCAGGACCACCCGCTGCGCAAGCTTCACCGCCTCCCGCACGTTGTGCGTCACGAACAGCACTGACATTCCTGTCTCGTACCAGATGCGGGTCAGCTCGTCGTGCAGTACATCACGGGTGATGGCGTCCAGCGCGGCGAACGGCTCGTCCATCAGCAGCAGTCGGCTGTCCTGGGCCAGCGCACGGGCCAGCGCGACGCGCTGCCGCATACCGCCCGACAGTTCGTGCACCCGCTTGCGGTACGCGCCCTGCAGCCGTACGAGCTCCAGCAGCCGCTCCGCCTCCTGCCGCCGCTCCGGCTTGGCCACCCCGCGCAGTTTCAGCGCGAGCTCGATGTTCTTGCCCGCGGTCAACCACGGGAACAGCGCGTGCTCCTGGAACATCAGGGCGGGCCGGCCGTCCGTGGCGATGGAGCCGGCAGATGGCCTGTCCAGTCCCGCGACCAGGTTGAGCAGGGTGGACTTGCCGCAGCCGGAGGCCCCCAGGAGGGTGACGAACTCGCCCGGTGCGACATCGAGCGTGATGTCGTCCAGCACGAGCTGCTGCCCCCCGGGCGCGCCCGGTGCGGGGAAGTACTTCGAGACGTGCTCGATACGGGCGGCGTGGGTCACGGCCGTGGCGTCACCGGCAGCCTTGACGGTCGTGGTGGCCATGGCCGTCACCTCCTGGGAACTCATCGGGTCCGGGTCGTCGTTACTCGGCGCCCAGACCGGCGTCGTCGACCGCGTCCTTGCCCTCGGCCTTGAGGACCTTGTTGAGCGGTGCGAGGTCGTAGATGCCCTTCAGATCGGGCTTCTCCAGCAGACCGGCCTTCACCGCGTGCTCCGCCTGGGTGCTGAGGGTGGCGGCCAGCGGGTCGTCGAGGAAGGTGATGGACTTCCAGGCCGGGTCGATGACCTCGGGGGGCAGCGCCTTGCCGGACTCCTTCTTGAGGGCCGCGTTCGCGGACGCCTTGGCCTGCTCCGGATTGGCGTTGATCCACTCGTTGGTCTTCACCGAGCCGCGCAGCACGGCCTCGACGACGTCCGGGTGCTCCTTGAGGAACTTCTGCGACACGATGATGTTCGTGATCACGAACTTCTTGTCGGGCCACAGGGCCGACTCGTCGAGCAGTACCCTCGCGCCCTCCGCGACCAGCTTGGACGCTGTCGGCTCCGGCACCCAGGCACCGTCGACGGAGCCGGACTTGTAGGCGTCCGGGGTCACCTTGTTGTCCGTGCGGACCACTGAGACGTCGCCCTTGCCGCTCTGGGCGTCGACGTTCCAACCCTGCTCCGCGATCCAGTTGAGGAACGCGACGTCCTGGGTGTTGCCCAACTGAGGGGTGGCGATCTTCTTGCCCTTGACGTCGTCCAGAGACTTGATCCTGTCCGGGTTGACGACCAGCTTCACGCCCCCCGAGGCGGAACCGCTGATGATGCGCAGGTTCGTGCCGTTCGACTTGGTGTAGCCGTTGATGGCGGGGGAGGGGCCGATCCAGCCGATGTCGATGGAGCCGGCGTTCAGTGCCTCGATCTCGGAGGGGCCGGCGTTGAAGGTGGACGCCTTGATCGTGGTGCCGCCGAGCTCCTTCTGGAGCAGACCCTCCTGCACTCCCACCAGAGCGGTGGCATGCGTGAGGTTGGGGAAGTAGCCGATCCTGACTTCGTCGGCGGAAAGCTTCTCGGCGTCCGCCGCGACCTCGGTCTGCTTGCCGTCGTCGGTGGACTCGGACCCGTAGCCGCAGGCGGTGAGCAGGAGGGGGAGCGTGGCTGTGACGGCGAGGGTGCGCAGGGCGGTGAGCGATCTTGCGGCAGACACGGAGGTGTCCTCTCAGGGGATGGTGATCACGGAGGTACGGAACTGCGAGGCGTACTGCTTGCCGGCGCGCATCGGCACTCCACTCCTCGGCCGACGGCACGCATGCTGTCGCGGGCTGAGACGTGGAACGCGGGGGCGCTGTCAGCCGACTGCGTCCGATCCGCCGGCGGAAACGGAGCGCCGGCGGAAACGGAGCGGAGGCGGGGGGAAGCGCTGGTTCGGAGAGAGCCAGGACCTGTGGCGTCAGAAGGGCCGACAGATGGCACTGGACGTAAGGCCCAGGTCGATGTGACGGCGCGAGGTCAGAAGGGGCAGCATCCGGCTCGTGCGGTCGAGCGTTCTCATGGCCACCCCCATTCCTAGTTTTCCTACCTGGTTGCTAGGGATCGTGGCAGAAGGCGGCGTCGACCCCAAGGGGTGTTTCGCATGGCGGACGCCGCTATCTCGCTTTTTGGGATCGGTGGTGACTGGCTCAGCGTGTCAGGGATTTACCCAGGCGCTGGGCGCGTTCGTCAACGCAGATACATCGGCGGGCAGTTTGGCCGACGCGACGTCGGCGAGCGACACGCCCTCGAGGATCTCTCGCACGTTGGACCGCAACGCGATCCACAGGGGGAGCAGTGACTCGGCGGGGCCGGTGTAGGACAGCTCCGGGGGGCGTACCCCGCGTACCGAGACCAGTGGTCCGTCCACGACGCGGATGACGTCGGCGATGCTGATGGACTCGGCGGGCTTGGCCAGCCGGTAGCCACCGTTGCCACCGCGCTGGCTGAGCACGAGACCGCCCCGGCGCATGTCGTTCAGGATGCTTTCGAGGAATTTGTGCGGGATGTCCTGGGCATCGGCGATGGCCTCGGCCTTCAGTGGCCCGTCATCCCGTGACGCGGCGAGCTGCAGCGCGGCACGTACCGCGTAGTCCGCCCTGGCTGAGATCCGCATGTGTGCATTATCCCGTACGGCTTCCGTCGGTGTCCGCTGCAGGGGGGCCGCCGGGCGGGGGCGGGCGTCCCCTGCCCGGCGGCCCAGGTGCTCAGGCCGCGGTGGGCGTGTAGTGGGCGGCGTCGTCGCCCTCGATGACGTGGCTGAGGGTTCCGTCGACCCCGGCGGGGACGTCGCCCGCGACGGTCACCCGGTGCAGCAGGCGCGGCAGGTCGCCGTAGTCGTCGGGGGCGTAGTGCTGAGTGATGCGGTTGTCGAACAGGACGAGGTCGCCCGGCGTCCAGGCCACGCGCACGATGTTCTCGGGGCGGGTGACATACGACTGGAAGATGCGCAGCAGGTCCCGGGAGTCGGAGGGGCCGAGGCCGACGATGCTCTGGGCGAAGCCTCCGATGAACAGCCCCCGCTCCCCGGTCTCGGGATGGACACGGACGACTGGGTGGGCGGTGCGGTACTTCTGGGAGACGAACCGCCTGCGGTGCTCGGCCGCCTTCTCGTTCTTCGGCGCGGCGTAGTCGTAGTCGTTGGTGTGTACCGCCCACAGTTTGTCCGCCAGCTCGCGCAGCGGCTCGGGGAGATCCCGGTAGGCGGCGGACGCGTCGGCGATGAGGGTGTTGCCGCCGTAGGGCGGGACCACGATGCTGCGCAGCGTGGACGCCTTCGGGGGCGTACGGACGAAGGTGACGTCCGTGTGCCAGTGGTTGGCGCGGATGCCCTCGTCGCCGTCGACGGGCAGGATCTGGGGCTGGCCGTCGACGGAGGGGACGGTGGGGTGCGCGGTGGTGAGGTCACCGAAGAGGGAGGCGAAGCGGAGCTGGCCCGCGTCGTCGAGGTTCTGGTCGCGGAAGACGAGCGCCTTGTGTTCCAGGAGCGCGGAGTTGATCTCGGTGACGACGGCGGGGTCGAGGTCGGTGGAGAGATCCACGCCGAGGATCTCGGCGCCGATACGGCCGCCGATCCTGCGGATGTCGAAGCCGGTGCTGGTGGTCATGTGCGGGTGTTCCCTTCAGGAGGTGATCAGCGGGAGAGGTGATCAGCCGGATCATCAGGAGGTGATGGGCAGGGAGGTTCCCTTCGACCCCGGCGGTCCGAGGGAAGGGCCGACGGCCCGCAGGGCGCCGGGGGTGCGGCCTCGTCCCCAGCCGATGTGCCGGCGGTAGCTGCCGAGCAGGCCGGCACGGTCCAGGTGCTCCTCGTCCCGGGTGCCGGGGTCGTCGGCCAGTGGGCGGGTCAAGGGTGCGACGTAGAGCGCGTCGGCCGGGCAGTTGGCCTCGCACTGGAAGCAGGTCTGGCAGTCGTCGCGGCGGGCGAGCACGGGGATGCCGTCCTCGCCGCGGTCGAAGACGTTGGTCGGGCAGACCTTGATGCACTTGTCGCAGGTGATGCAGCGTTCCGCCGAGACCAGTTCGATCACGAGGCCACCTCCAGAGGCGCGGCCGGTGCCGTCGATGCGGTGGGCGCCGTGGTCAGGGGCTCGGTGCGGGTCCACACCTGGTCGAGACCGCCCGTCACGATGCGGTGGTGCTGCCCGGGATCCTGCGCCGGGAAGTCGAGGCGTTTGGCCATGCCTCGGGTCTCGGTGCGCGCGAGAGCCGAGGCGTACATCCAGCGGGCGTGCGCCGTCATCGCCGCAGCCTGCCGGGCCCGTACGGTGTCTCCGCCCCCGGCGTGCAGTGAGGCGCGCGACTCCTTCCAGAGGCTGTCGAGCACCTCCAGCGCTGCGGCGAGCCGGTCGCCGCGGCGCAGGTAGTTCTTCTCGTACGGCAACACCTCGCCCTGGACCGCGGTGACGACCTCGCGGAAGCCGTCGGCCGGACCCGGCGTCCCGGTGGGCCGGAGCCCGGCGCCGCCGACGGCCACCAGATGTCTCGTACCGGCGTGGGCGCCGAGTGAGCGGGCGTGGCGGGCCGCGCCCCGGCCGGCCCAGGTGCCGGAGGAGATGGCCCAGGCGGCGTTGTGGCTGCCCCCGCCGGTGAAGCCGCCGCAGATCAGCTCACGTGTCGCCGCGTCCCCGGCCGCGTACAGCCCGGGGACGGTGGTGGAGCAGTCGTCGCCGGTGATGCGGATGCCGCCGGTGCCGCGCACGGTCCCCTCGGCGAGGAGTGTGACGGCGAAGCGCTGGGTGAAGGGGTCGATGCCGAGCCGGTCGAAGGTGAGGAAGAAGTTCGGCTGGGCCAGCCGCATCGACTGCCGGGCAGCCGCGTCCGCCCGGTCGAGGCGGCAGTAGACCCTCTCGCTGAGCAGCGCACGCGCGATGACGGACCGGCCGCCCTGGCTGGCCGCACCCTCCAGGACTGTGCCGTCCTCGCGGTAGAAGGTCGCGAAGGAGTAGAACGCGGTCTTGGTGACGGAGGTGTCCTCGGGCGCGATGCCGTACGCGTTGGAGAACTCCATCCCGGACAGTTCCGCGCCCACCTCGGCGGCGAACAGTGCGCCGTCGCCGGTGTTGACGTTGCAGCCGAGCGCGCCGCTGAGGAACGCGCAGCCGCCGGTGGCCAGGACGACCGCCCCCGCGCGCACCCGGTAGGGCTGCCCGGCCTGCCGCTGGTGGCCCCTGGCCCCGGCGACCGCTCCGGAGGGGTCGGTGAGCAGTTCGGTGACCGGGCTGTGGTCGAGGATCCGGGCCCCGGCCCGCTGGACGCGGATGCGCATCCTGCGCATGTACTCCGGTCCCTGCAGGCCGTTCCTGAGCTGCTTTCCGTCCGGCCCTGTGGGGAAGGGGTAGCGTCCGGCCGCCGCAAGCTCGTTCATGCCCGCGTACGTCTGGTCCAGCACCCGGGTCATCCAGCGTCGGTCGGCCAGGAATCCGCCCAGTGCCTCCCTGCTCGCCATGGCGGCCTCCCGCGCGGCGGGCTCGGGGCGGACGTACCAGACGCCGGTGCCGGCGGAGGCGGTGGCGCCGCTGGTGCCGCAGTAGCCCTTGTCGGCGAGGACGACGTCCGCCCCGTCCTGGGCCGCGTTGAGCGCGGCCCAGGCGGCGGCGGGGCCGCCGCCGACCACCAGGACGTCCGTGGTGAGCTCCAGCCCGGTCATGCGGGCCGGCTTTCTGCTGCTGCTGCCGCGGCCAGCCGGTTGGCGGGGCGGGCCAGGCCGTAGTGCTCTCGCAGGGTGCGGCCGGTGTACTCGGTGCGGAAGAGGCCGCGATGCTGCAGGATCGGGATGACGTGGTCGACGAAGTCCTCCAGGCCGCCCGGTAGATGGGGCGGCATGATGTTGAAGCCGTCGGCGGCGCCTTGGGTGAACCACTCCTCGAGCTGGTCGGCTATCTGTTCGGGGGTGCCGGTGAAGACGCGGTGGCCGCGGCCGGCGCCGAGGCGGGTGATGAGTTCGCGCAGGGTGAGGCCGTCGCGGCGGGCGAGTTCGGCGACGAGCGTGAAGCGGCTCTTGTTGCCGTTGATGTCCCGCTCATCGGGCAGTTCCGGGAGCGGTCCGTCCAGCGGCAGCCCGGTCAGGTCGGTGCCGAGCATCCCGGAGAGCTGGGCGAGTCCGTACTCGGGTACCTGGAGATCCGTCAACTGCTGCTCCAGCGCGCGGGCTTCGGCCTCGGTCGAGCCGATGACGGGGGCGATGCCGGGCAGTACCAGCAGCTCGTCCTCGGCTCGGCCGTAGCGGGCGAGCCGCGACTTGAGGTCCTTGTAGAAGGCTTGGCCGTCGGCGAGGGTCTGCTGGGCGGTGAAAACGGCCTCGGCGTACTGGGCGGCGAACTCCTTGCCGTCCTCCGACGAACCGGCCTGCACCAGCAGGGGGTATCCCTGAGGGGCGCGCGGTACGTTCAGCGGACCCTGCACGCCGAAATGCTCCCCGCGGTGGTTGATCTCCCGCACCTTGCCGGTGTCGGCGTAGACGCCGCGTTCACGGTCGAGCAGGATCGCGTCGTCCTCCCAGCTGTCCCACAGCTTGGTGGCGACCTCGACGAACTCCCGTGCCCGCTCGTAGCGCAGCCGGTGCTCCAGGTGCTCGTCCCGCCCGAAGTTGCGGGCCTCGTTCACGGTGCCGGAGCTGACGATGTTCCAGCCGGCCCGGCCGCCGCTGATGTGGTCCAGGGAGGCGAACTTGCGGGCGGTGTGAAAGGGCTCGTTGAAGGTGGTGGACACGGTGGCGATCAGGCCGACGTGTTCGGTGACCGCTGCCAGCGCGGACAGCAGGGTGAGCGGTTCGAAGCCGCCGAGCGCGTTGTGCCGGACCTTGCCCCACAGGGCGAGGCCGTCGGCGAGGAAGACCGAGTCGAGCAGGCCGCGCTCGGCGGTCTGCGCGAGCTGCTGGAAGTAGCGCAGTTCGGTGACCCGTTCGGGTTGGGTACGGGGGTGGCGCCAGGCGGCGTCGTGGTGGCCCGCGTTCATCAGGAAGGCGTTGAGGTGGAGCCGGCGGGGTCTGGTCGCGGTCATGAGGTTCCTCGGATCAGGGGCAGCGAGACGATGGGGGAGAAGCAAGAGATCGGGGAGGACGGTGGGACGAGAAGGCGGCCGGGTCAGCCGCCGACTGGCACGCGCCAGGAGCTGAGCCGCCGCTCCACGACCACCAGGAACTGGTTGAAGGCCACGCCGATGGCGGAGATCGTGATGATGCCCGCGTACATCTGCGGGATCGCGAAGTTGTACTGCGAGGCGTTGATCAGATAGCCGAGGCCCGCCTTGGCGCCGATCATCTCTGCGGCGACCAGCACAAGGATGGACACCGCTCCCGCCAGCCGGATGCCGGTGAACATCACCGGCACCGAGGAGGGCAGGATGACCTTCTGGAACAGCCGGGGCGCGGACAGGTCCATCGACTTCGCCAGCTTCAGCAGGGTCGGGTCGACGTTGCGGACCGCGCTGATGGTGTTGAGCAGGATCGGCCAGGTGCACGCGTACACCACGATGGAGATCTTCGAGGTCTCGCCGATGCCCAGCAGCAGTACGAACACCGGCAGCAGGGCCAGGGCGGCGGTGTTGCGGAACACCTCAAGGAGCGGTCCGAGGAGGTCGGCGACCGGCCGGTACCAGCCGATCAGCAGGCCGACCGGCACGGCGACGGCCACCGCGAGTCCGAATCCGCTGAACGAGCGGACCAGGCTGGCGCGTGCGTTGTCGGCGAGCTGACCGTCGGTGGCCAGCCTCCACCAGGCGCGGGCGACCTCGCTGAACGGTGGCAGGAAGATCCGGTCGACCAGGCCGAGCCGGGGTGCGGTCTCCCACAGCAGCAGCAGCGCCACGATCGCCGCGGACTTGATCGCCCCCTTGACCAGCAGGTGCGGCAGTCGGCGGACGGCCCGGCGGACCCAAGCCGCCGTGGAGGGGACTTGGCGCACTCTCGACGGCGATGCGTCATGTGGCGCGGACACTGCGGACTTGGCGGAGGAAGGTCCGGGGACGGGCACGGGCTCGGCGGCGCTCACCGAGTCCGGCGCCGTGGTCTTCTCGGTGGCCGTGCCGGTCATGGGGCTCATACGGAAGCCTCCTCCTTCTCCAACTGCTGGGCCCTGGCCACCTCGTCGTGCAGCAGCGACCAGATCTCGTGCCGGTGTCGTGCGAACTCGGGACTGGAGCGGAGGTCGTCCGTCGCCGTTCGGGAGTCGAAGGTGACCGGCACGATCTGCTTGATGCGGCCCGGCCTCGATGTCATGACGGCGACGCGCTGTCCCAGGTAGACGGCCTCGTCGATGCCGTGCGTGATGAAGACGACGGTCTTGCCGGTGCGCTGCCAGATGCGCAGCAGTTCGTCCTGCAGGGACTCCCGGGTCTGGGCGTCCAGCGCGGCGAACGGTTCGTCCATCAGGAGCACATCGGGGTCGTAGGCGAGGCTGCGGGCGATCGCCACCCGCTGCCGCATCCCGCCCGACAGCTCATGCGGATGGCGCTCCTCGAACCCGGACAGACCGACCAGGTCCAGGAACTCCCGGGCCTGTGAGGCACGCTGGCGCCGTGGGACGCCGACGGCCTCAAGGCCGAACTCGACATTGCCCTGGGCCGTGCGCCACGGCAGCAGCGCGTACTGCTGGAACACGACGCCCCGGTCCAGGCCGGGGCCGGTGACGGGTTCGCCGTCCAGCAGGATGCGTCCGCCGGTGGGTCGGGTGAGACCGCCGAGCAGGTCCAGCAGCGTCGACTTCCCGCAGCCGCTGGGGCCGACCAGGACGATGAACTCACCGGCCGCTATCTCCAGATCGATGCCGTCGAGGGCGGTGAACCGGCTTGTCCGTCGAGCCCCCGTGCGGTCCTTGACGGTGAAGTCCTTCCGAACGTTCTCGAACACGATCTTGGGTGTGAGGGGTTCCGTGGTGGATTCCGGCATGGGATCAGCTCCAGCTCTTCGCAGCGGTGGAGGACTTCTGGTTGCCGTTGAACTCGTTGGTGTAGAGGTCCGACAACGTGACCTGGCCCTTCTGGACGTCACCGCGCTCGATCAGCCAGTCGATCCACAACTGGAGTTCCTTGCCGGTGATCCGGCCCGCCGTTTCGGCGACGCCGTAGGACCGCCAGTACTTCAGTGGTGCGGTCTCCTCGTTGCGGCCGCGCTTCTCCACGATGTCCGTCATCCGGGCGATGACCTCTTCGCGCGGAGTGGAACGGGACCACTCGATGGCCCGCCCCACGGCGGTGACGAAGATCCGGGCCGTGTCGGGGTTCTGCTTCAGGAAGCGGTCCGTCATCACGTATGTGCCGGCGCTGAACGAGCCGAGCAGTTCATGGTCTGTGAACAGCGGACGGATGCCCCCGGTTGCCAGGGCCTTGTCGCGCAGAATGCCGCCGAGCACGGCCACGTCGATCTGCTTCTGACGCAGTGACTGCTCCGTGTTGACCGGAGGCACTACGAGGGGTTCGACCTTGCCGATCTCCGCCCGGGAGAGACCGCCTCGCTGCAGATAGATGTCGAGCATGGCCTCGGAGTGGGCTCCGAGGGTGTTCATCCCGACCTTCTTGCCGATCAGGTCGCGGGCCGAACGGATGGGGCTGTCCTTGAGGACGTAGAAGCCGTTGTACGCGTACTTGTCGGAGCCGTAGTAGCTGATGACGGCCTTGATGGGGGCGTTGTTCGCGGCCAGTTTGACAACTGCGCCGTTGAAGGCGCCGCCGAAGTCGATCTGGCCCGTGGCCGCGGACTGGATGTCCTGTGGCCCGCTGATGGTGTTGCCGACCCACTTCAGTTTCACGTCCTCCAGATAGCCGAGATCCTCGGCAAGTTCCGGCAACGTGACCTGACCCGCCCAGCCTTGGTACCGGAGCGTCTTGGTCTGTCCCTTGCCGGAGGTGGCTCCGGTTGCGGTGGTGCCGCAGCTCACGGCCACCGCCGAAAGTCCGAGCAGAGAGAGGAACTGGCGTCGGGTCGATGCCGTAGTGGCCATGGAAAGGTCCTGTTCAAACGAATGGGGACTGACGTGGGATCGGCGTGACGCGCTGCCCGAGATGGCGAGAATCGACGCCTGCAGGGGGTTCTTTGGCATGAAGAAGCCCCCAGCGAAAGGGATGCTCGGCAGCTGAGCGCGGCAAGGCGGAAACCGAATGAGGAAGGAGGCCTCCGTCAGAACGCCTGCGAGAAATCAGTGGTCTACGACAGCAGGGGCATGGTCGTAGCGGCCGACTTCGAAAAGGAGCGGGAGAGAGCAGCGCTCGTCAGCGGGTTCAGTGGCCGACGGCACAGATGGCGCTGGCCTGACGTCGCAGATCGACGTGCAGGCGCGCGGCGAGATTCTCGAAGTTGCTCACAGCAAAGAGAGTTGCAGCGAAATCCGGCCAGGTCAACGTCGCGTGCGCGTATGTCTCATATCCTGAACTGCCTGACATGCAAGTGAAGTGTGGCGTTCACATTTGCCTGGATGTCAGGTTGCGTGGCGAATCCCGATCACGCCCCGTTCGGCCGTGAGATATCGAGCCAATTCGTTCTTGGAGGAGGTGGGGCGGGCGCCTTGTCGCAGATCCGGAGCTCCGGGTCCTCAAGGTCGGACAGGCAGGACAAATGGAGGGTGCGCACCGGTGAGGAAGTAGTCCCCGACGTCGCGGAGCCGATGGGCGACGGGCTCGTACAAGGTGTGAGTTCGGGCGTTGCGCCAGAAGCGGTCGAAGCCCAGCCGCGAGGACGCGGAGCGGGCGCCGACGATGTCGAGGGCGCGGGCGGTGGACTCCTGCGCTGCCCTGGAAGCGGCGGCTTCGGCCATGGCCACGAGGACGGAGATCTCCGCGTACTCGTCATAGGTGAGGTCTTCGCCTCGTGCCAGCCCGCCGTTCACGGCATCCACTGCCTGATCGGCGAGCGCGGACGCGGAGCGGGCGAGGACAGTGAGTTCTCCGTAGGCGGTCAGCACCTGTGGGTCCTGGGGGGAGCCGGCCGGCCAGTCCGGGTGCCAGGGTGAGTGGCCCGCCCTGCTGTACTCACGGGCTTCGGCGAGCACCCCCTCAGCCATGCCGAGAAGGAGCTGGACCGAGAGAAGACGTCCGACCGGCGATGCCAGAGCAGCCAGGGGTGACAGCACGTCCTCGTCCGCGGACAGGGAGCCGAGTACGTCGTGGGCGGCGACCGGTACGGCGTCGAACTCCACGCTCCCGCCGGCCGCGAGCCGCTGGCCGAAGGTGTCGGTGTCGCCGTCGATCCTCACGCCGTGACGGACGGAATCGACGACGACCGCGAGTGGTTCGCCGGTGTCGGCCCGCTCGGCCCGCACGGCGAGGCGGTCGGCGACCAGAACCCCCGTGGCGTAGCTCTGCCGACCGTCGAGCACATAGCCACTGCCTTTCCTGGCCAGCGTCAGAGGCAGTTCCTGACGGGCGAGACCACCACCCCAGCACCACTGCTCCGCCGCGGACTCCCTCTCGACCTGAGCGGCGAGGACGGGCTCGGCGAACAACCGGGCGCTCCACGACAGGAAGTAGTGACAGCCGAGCACTTGACCGATCGCGCCGTCGGCGGCGGCGACCTCCCGGACGACGGCGTAGGCCGTGGGCCAGGCCGCGCCGCCTCCCCCGAGCTCAGCCGGTATGAGGAGCGTCAGCAGTCCCGCCTCACGAAGCCCGGACACCTCGTCGAACGGGGCCTTGCCTGCCTGCTCCCTGGCCACCGCGTCCGTGGCCAGGTCGTCCGCCGTTTCACGGGCCACGCGCAGCCAGTGCGCACGACCGGGCCCGATCCGGTCGGAATCCGAGGCGGCTCCGGACGGCGCAGTGGCAACGCCCATGGCGGCTGTCTCCTCAAGGTCGGCGGCCAGGTGCGGCGTTGGGGCCCTCTTGCTGGTCCGGCACGTACTTGTAGCCCACGCGCCGTACGGTGACGATCCGGTGCCGGTGGGCGGTGCCCAGCTTGCGCCGTAGCCGCGCGATGTGGACATCCACGGTGCGGCCGTCGCCGATGTGGTCGTAGCCCCAGATGCCGGCCATCAACTGCTCGCGCGATGCACCTGGTGGGGATGTAGAACGAGATGGGCCAGCAGCCCGAACTCCAGGTAGGTGAGGTCGAGTTCGCGTCCGTCCAGCTCTGCGGCATGCCGCGTGGGATCGATGCGCACCACACCGCCCCCCGTCTGCTGCACGGGAGGTGCGTCCGTATAGGCGATCGGCCGGATCTCCGGTCGTGTCACGTCCTTCGCGAAGAGCTGGGCGGGATCGGTCCCCTCAGGGACGAGCACGAGGTAGCCGACGAGGGGAGCGGAACCGTTTCCCTCGTCGCCGAACTGCGCGGTGTCGCCCACGAGGCGGAGATGGCGCATGTCAGGGAGTGGCGAATTCAATGGAGTGGCCTGGGCCGGAAGTGCCGTGGTCATGGCGGTCGTCCTTCAGGAGTGCGTCGGGCCATCAGGCGCACCGGTGGCTCTGCCTGATCACCTGGGATGAGAGAGAAGGAGCGGAGTGGCACGCCCAACTGTGAGTGGCGTGCCCTCTACGCGCGACAGCAGGCGGCGCTGACGACGTGACCAAAGTCGACATGCCGACGACGAACGAGTCGCTGCTGCGTGTGGGCCATGTGCATCATCCTGCGCACCCGCTGGGTGGGCCGTCAATGCTTTCCTAGTAAATCCATGGGAAAAGTAGGGAACGCAACACCGCGGGTGGGCTCACCGGCCACCGTCGATTGCCGGGCGGGCGTCGGGCGCCGTCGCCCTGCACAGCCGGACGCGCAGCGCGGCCATCGGCTGTCTCCCAAAGGCTTCAGGGGTACCCTGACCACAGCTCATTTTCGGGCGACTTCGCGCACTCCCCACCGACACTTGGCCGTCACACAAGGTGGCCGCTGCACGGAAGGTGAGCCAGAACCGGTTCTCGTGAACAAGGCCAGGTGTGCGGCGGTGGACGTGGCGTAGTACTGCTGGGGAGACAGACACGTTTGTTCTCACGTGGAGGCGTCGATGACCGTTCGCCGTGTCGTGCCCAACATCCAGTCGGAGGCGGCGCAGGAGAGCCGGGAGTTCTATGGCCTGCTGGGCTTCGAGGAGGTTATGAACCACGGCTGGATCATGACGCTCGCCTCCCCGTCCATCCCGGCAGCGCAGATCAGCGTCATGACCAGTGACAGGACCGCGCCTGTCACCCCCGACATGAGCGTCGAGGTGGACGACGTGGATGCGGCTTATGCGGTCATGCGGGAGAGCGGTGCGGAGATCGTGCACCCCTTGCAGGATGAGGAGTGGGGCGTGCGGCGGTTCTTCGTCCGCGATCCCAGCGGACGGGTGGTCAATGTGCTGGGCCACCGCTGACGGCCTCGCCCTCCAGCACCGCTGGTGAAAGTGCTGGTCACAGCCACTCGTTGATGGCCGCGATGAGCACGGTCGCCCCCTGACCGCGAGTTTGATGCCCCTATGGATGTCAAGCAGCGACTCCGGCGGGTTCTGTCTGCTCAACCGGAGGGTTGGCTGGGACGATGAGTCGGTAGATCTCTCGTGCGACGTAGCGCTTGAGGCAGCGGATGATCTCGCGACGTGTTTTGCCCTCGGTCAGACGTGGCATCGTCGCACCACTTCGTTGACGCCCACGTGATTCCGGACCCTTCGGACACGACCTGAGTCCCTACTGCCGGAGCAGCCGTCCCGGCTGCTCCGGCCCCTTGCGGCGGGGGAGTGGCACCCTCGCCGCGCCGAGAACACCACCTCGAGAGGGCACCGTGGTGAGCGCGCGCACCGCCGAGACCGTCAGTCAGTTGGTCAGCTTCCTGGCCCTGTCGGCCCGTATCGCCGGGTCCGGCAGCATCACGCACCTGCCGGAGACGATCCGCCCCGTGGGCCGGGCGGCGCACTACGCCGGAGCCGGACAGCCCTGGGAGCGGGTGGGCAGAGGCCCGTGTGAACCAGGAAGTCGCCCCGCTGCTCGCCGAGATCGCGACGGCCGAGCCTCGGGCCGACGTCGCGCGCCTGTACGTCTCCGTGGAGAGCTGGTGGCGCGCAGCGGTGGCGGAGGCGCGCCGGACGGCCAGCGAGGAGGCGTACGAGCGAGTGGTGAGCGAGATGCGCTGGGAGCCTCTGGCCGTCATCGATGCCGAGGGTGCGGCCTTCCAGCCGGCTGTGTGGGAGGAGGCCACGCGCATCTTCCGTGTACAGGGCGAGTGGACCGTCACGGTGTCCGTCAGCGGAACTGACCACACGGCTGTACGGGAGGCGTTCGCGGCCGGTCTGCCGGGTAGCGCGATGAGTTCCTGGCAGACGCTCAGAACCGCATCCCGCGCGTCTCCGGCACCGTCCGCGCCGCCGCCGATACCCCAGAGCGGGTTCGCAAGGCATGGCGGCGAGACCGCCGCAAGGGCACCGCATCGAAGTGGGCCGATGTGTCATCCGGGGCAACTGCCGGATCCCGGATGCTCCCGCGCCTCTGGCAGGCTGGGCACGTGACGTCAGGGATCGCCGAGGAGTTCACTGCCCACCGCCCCAGGATGTTCGGCCTGGCCTACCGGTTGCTCGGTTCCGCCGAGGAGGCGGAGGATGCGGTGCAGGACGCATATCTGCGCTGGAGCAGCGCCGACCGTGTGGTGATCGATCACCCGGGGGCCTGGCTCGCCAGGGTCGTCACCAACCTCTGTCTCAACCGGATCACCTCGGCCCGTGTGCAGCGCGAGCAGTACGTGGGGCCGTGGTTGCCGGAACCGGTGTTCACGCAGGACGGGTCGCTCGGCCCGATGGAGTCGGCCGAGCAGCGCGATGCCGTGTCGACGGCGCTGCTGGTGCTGTTGGAGCGGCTCACGCCGACGGAGCGTGCGGTCTATGTGCTGCGCGAGGCATTCGGCTACGGTCATCGGGAGATCGCCGGGGTGCTTGACCTGAGCGAGGCCAACTGCCGCCAGCTGTACCGCAGGGCCGTCCAGCGGGTGGCGACGCCCGAGGCTCGCTTCACACCGGCAGCCGAGCAGCAGCGCGAACTCGTGGAGTCCTTCATTGCAGCGGCACGTGAGGGCGATCTGGCAGGCCTGGAGAAGCTGCTCGCCGAGGACGTCACCTGGTGGAGCGACGGCGGCGGCAAGGTCACCGCGGCCCGGCGGCCCCTCGTCGGCCGGGAGACGGTCATACGCTTCCTGGTGGGCGGCGCGCAGCGGTTCGAAGGCGGCTTGGACCTCGCGGTCGCCGAGGTCAACGGGGCGCCGGCGCTGGTGGCGCACGCGGCGGAGCAGCTCATCGCCGTCGCCTCCTTCGAACTGCGCGAGGGCGTCATCGCCCAAGTGCAGGTCGTCGTCAACCCGGACAAACTCATCTTCGCGGGCCGCCAGTTCGCCGCCATGGCTCCCGGGGCGTGAGCCCGCGTGCGAGTGCAGACACGAGGAGGCTGTCACATCTTTGGATGCTCGTCGGTTCCCAGCGGGTGACGGGCGCTCCACCGGGGAGCGCCCGCCCACCGAAGGGACGACAACTGCGATGACCACGATCCTGGTGACGGGCGGCACCGGAACGCTCGGCCGGCGCCTCACCGAGCGGCTGCATGCGGACGGGCACGAGGTGAGCGTGCTGAGCCGGCACTCCCGGCCGTACGCCGTGGACCTGCGTGAGGGCACCGGGCTGGCCGCGGCCGTCGCGGGCGTAGACACGGTCGTGCACTGCGCGACCAACCCGCGCGGCGGCGACGAGCAGGCGGCACGCCATCTGATCGAGGCGGCCCGCCGCGCCGGGGTACGGCATCTGGCGTACATCTCGATCGTCGGCGTCGACCGGGTGCCGCTTGGCTACTACCGGACCAAGCTTGCCGTCGAAAGGCTGATCGAGGAGTCGGGGCTCGGCTGGACCGTGCTGCGCACGACGCAGTTCCACGACCTGGTGCTGCAGTTCCTCCAGGGCTCGGCGAAGCTGCCGGTCATGCTGCTCCCGGCGCAGGTCGCCGACCAGCCGATCGAGGTGGCGGAGGTCGCCGCCCACCTGGCCGAGCTGGCAACCGGGGCACCCGCGGGGCGGGTGCCGGACATGGGCGGCCCCGAGGTCCGTACGTTTGCGGAGTTGGCCCGGGCCTATCAGCGCGCAAGCGGACGACGCCGTCCCGTGCTGAACGTGCGCCTGCCCGGCAAGGCCTACCGCGGGTTCCGGGCGGGCGGGCATCTGACACCGGAGCGGGCCGTGGGTAAGGTCACGTTCGAGCAGTTCCTGGCGGGACGTTTTCCTGCGCGAGGCTGACGCCTGGATGGGGGCGCGTACCGGGCGGCGTGAGGGCATGCCCCCACGAGCTGGGGGGAGCCCCCAACATGAGATCCGGCTTCGGGGTCGCTGGCCGGTCTGGTAGAACGCCAGCGTGGCGCGTGCGGAACTTACTGATGACAAACGGGAGTTGATCGAGCCATCCTTGTCGATAGGCAGGTTCGGCCCGAACCCAGAGCGGTTGCGGCAGCAGTTCGAGGGGGCCATCTGGCGGTTCCGCACCGGCAGCCCGTGAAAGCGGCGCGGCAGGGGCAGGTGGATATGTCGCTGGTCAGTGTGGACTCCACGGTGGCCCGCGCCCACCATGATGCGGGTGGGGATGGTCGTTCGCGAGGAGGTGCTGGGCGACACGAACGACGCGAAGAACCTCCTGACGCTCGCCAGCGAGGAAGCACTCAAACCGCCATCAACGACCAGAGCTGCCGTACGACTGGGCCGTCATGGACCTGGCCGAACCCCGGCCCGGGGCTGTCCGGAGTGTTCTGTGAGACTGTGTGGATGGAACTCCGTCTGTCCCACATCGTCATGGACTGCGCAGACCCGGTGCGGCTCGCGGCCTTCTGGTCGGCCCTTGTCGGCGTCCAGATCAAGACGAGATGGAGGCAGTACGTCATCTTGGCGCCCTCCGGGGACGGCGCACCGGCACTTGCGTTCCAACGTGTCGGCGAGGCCAAGACGGGTAAGAACCGCGTGCACGTCGATCTGACCGTGGCGGATCTGGAGGCAGCGACACGTCACGCCTTGGCCCTCGGCGCCCTCGTTGTCGATGAGACGACCGAAGACGGTGTCACCGCACGGGTGATGGCCGACCCCGAAGGCAACGAGTTCTGTCTCGTCCGACTTCCGTCGAACCAGGGTACGTCTGCAAAGATCACCGCGTGATGGATCACGACGGGTGTGATACGTCGCCATGTACTCACTGGTCGCGAGTGGGAGTTACTCACACGTGGCAGGGAGCGGCAGGGCGATCATGAACGACGAGACGATCAAGTTGGGCGACATCTTGCGTGTCAGCTGCTCCTTTACCCCCACACGGGTAGTCGAGATCTCAGACCGGGACGTGTCCATCGTCTGGCCATGGGAGCAGATCGACCCTGACTCTGGAATCCGGTGGAACGGGCAGTACGCCATTCCGCGCAAGCAAGGATCCTCCGAGTCTCGGCTCAGCCTCTTCCAGACCGATCCTGCCCCCTGGACGCTGTCTGCGGGCGACAGCTGCGGCGTGGGTGTTCCCGAGCAGTTGGTACGGGTGATCGACATCGAGTACTGCGATCCACCTCAAGACGTTGGGTGGTTGCCTCGTCCTCACACGATGTTGATCGTGCTACCCGTCGATTACGAGGATCCTCAAGGTCTCGCTGAAGGCGACACAATCTCCATACCATCCGTGGCGCCGGTCAGGTTTGAGCTTGTGCAGCAGCAAGCTGCTCCAGCGGGTTAACAGGCGCGTACGCGCCCGACCTGAACCCGCAAGAGGGCATCTGGTCGCTGGTCAAGCGCGACATCGGCAACCTGGCCGCCGCCGACCTCAGCCAGATCACCCGTGCTGTGAAGCGCAAGCTCACGATGCTGCAGTACCGACCGGAGGTCATCAACGGCTGCCTCGCTGGCACCGGCCTGGCCCTGGACGCGTGAACACGCTGGCCAGCCGAACGGCGATAGAGCGAGCACGGCCGGGGTCTAAACGTGCTGGTCAGATACGGTGACGGGATGAACGAGAGCCTGCCTGCCGACGTAGCCGACGTGCTGGTGGCAGTCCTGAACGCGGACAACCCGGTTCATGTCGCGCTGCGAAGGCAGGTTCCTCACCTCAGCGTGCGAGCGCGCTGCACATGCGGGTGCGGCACCGCCTACTTCGAGCTCGACATCAGCAAGGCGGAACCTGCCCCCACCGGCCCCAGCACGGTCGTGGCGGCCGAAGCGCCGCTCGTCACCGAAGCCGGCGAGTGCCCCGGTGAGGTCCTGGTCTTCACCCAGGACGGCTACCTGTCGTGGCTTGAAGTCTGTTCATGGAGCGACGACATGGGAGTGACACTGGCTGCCGCGCGTCACTGGCTGCAGACGCACTCTTGATCCCGAACGACCAGCGCCCAACGGGCTCCGCGACACCGCCGACTTCACGAGTTTGAGTTCAGTTGCGTCCAAGCAGGCAGTTACAGGGAGCTGAGTGGTCGGTCGACGTAACGGTGGCGTGACGGGCCTATTGGTATGTGGCGAGGTCCCCCACGGTCGCGGTACCTGATCTCACCGTCCAGATCCCGCTGCCCACGGGGGTTTCTTCTGAACGCGTCTTGAGATCTTCGATGTCAACATCGTTCGGCCACTGGGTTCCGCTCATGGACCAGCGCACCCCGACAAGGTCAATGCCGCCCAGGTCAGCGTTGCGCAGGTCTGATGTCGTGAAGTCGTTGAGGAATCCGTCGACCAGATCCACATCGAGTCCGGGCAGCGCCTGGCCGAGCGCGCTGTCGATGGCCTGCTTCACCTCCTCGGCGCGGGTGCTCACAAGGTCGTCGGCGGTGGCGCGGGCGGTGTCGAGGGCGGGGACCGGGGTTGGCTCGCGGGCGCCGGCGAGGGCGACGGTGTGGGTGGAGTCGAGGGCGAGGGCAAGGTCGAATGCGCGGGCGCGGTCGAGGGCGCCGGCCCGAGCGAGGCCGCGGGCGAGACCCAGGTCGAGGTCGCGGTGGACGCGGAGGGCGAGGTCGCGGGCGCGGTCGAGATCCAAGGCGAGGCTGCGGGGGCGGCCGGGGACGAGCCTGCGGGCGAGGCCGAGGGCGCGGACGAGGTCACGGGACAGGGAGCGGTCGCGGGCAAGGCCGAGGTCACTGTCGACGCTGAGGGCCCGGGCGAGGGCGCGGGCAAGGTCGAGGGCGCTCACGAAGGCACGGGCACGGTCGAGTTCGAAGCCGAGGGCGTGGGCGAGGCTGATGGCGCGTTCAAAAGTGCGGTATGCCCTTGTGACGGCGGGGTGGGCACGCAGTTGCAGACGGGCCTGGTTGCTCACGGACGGAAAGAGCTGCTCAGCAGATGGGGAACCGGCCTCTGCGGTACGCAGTTGTGGTTGAACCTTGGGTGCGGGCGGAGCTGTGGGGAGTACCTCGCGCAGGCCGGCTTCGACGTCGAGGACGGCGTCGAGGTCGTCGATCACCGCGGCGGGCCGGGACTGGAGCAGAACCTCCCGCAGGCCGGCTTCAACGTCGAGGACGGCGTCGAGGGCGTTCATCAGGACGCGCTGCCGGGTGAGCCGGCCGTCTGCTGTCTGATCGTTTTCGTATGTCTCACGGTGGTCGGTCACTTCTCCTCCTCCCCGTGGCTGGTGGTCCCGGTGATGGCGCGCCGGGCCTTCTTGAGGCTCGCGCGTACCGCCTCGGGGGTCAGTCCGAGCTGCTCGGCGATTTCTGCTGGGGTGAATTCGCTGATGGTCCAGGCCAGGACTTGGCGTTGCCGGGGCGGGAGCGCTTTCACCCACTGCAGCGCATCGTGCCGGGCCTCCCACTCCTCGACAGCGTTTGGCCTGAGCAGCCGTGAGGTCGGCTCGGGCGGTGAATCGACAGGCTCCTCCCGTACCTCGGCGAGTCGTCGGATGTAGGCGCGCGAGGCGACCGCGTGGACCCACGCCCGGGGCGCACGAAGCCCGGCCCAGCTTCGGTATGCCTGGACCATGGTGTCCTGGGCGATGTCTGCGGCCTCCGGCAACGAAGCGCCCTGGTTGACCAGGAAACCGGTCAGGCCACGGATGGTCTTGCGGTAGAAGTCCGAGAACTCCTCGTCCAGGGAGAGACGTTCGTGGCTGCGCCGGACGAGCGCACCATGGCCAGCAGGTGCGGCTGCCGGGGCATCCGCACCGTCCGCCGGTTCGTGGGTGCTCACTCTTCCCCCTCCTGCGTCCTGGCCGGACCACAGGTGATCTCCATCCGCAGCCGGTGCCCGTCGCTCCTGTGCTCGTCGACCTTCACGCGGCCCCCGTTGGCCACCGTCTCGACCGTACTGGCGAGATACTGGCGCTGCGCCTGCTCGTAACGTACCCGCCAGCGCAGGCGCAGCCACAGACCAAGCAGAGCACACACCTGGCCGACGACAATCGAGACGATGGTGACGGCGGCTGTAGCCGAGTCCATGGACGTCTCCCCCTCTCATACGGGTCCCAGAGCCAGGTGTCTGGCCCCGTCGATAGGGAGAGTCCGGAAGGGCCGATTCCGTGAACCCCTGCCGTCGGGATTGTTCAACCGGAGGCAGAAGGGAGCTGAGGGGCACCGGCCAGCAGGTATCGTCCCAGCGACAGTCAACGTGCCTGACGACCCGACGATGGGTTTTCTGACTCACCCGGAAACCCACGCGGCGACGGGGCCCGCGCCAGCGGCGGGGTCGGGCTGGAGTGCAAGGCCGTCGGCCCCCCGGCGACGTCTGCCGGGAACCGAGCCGGCCCGCCTCTCATACGGCCAGGCCGCCCTGCTGGACGAGCGGACTCCGCCGTGCGCGGGGCCGCGAGGGGCTGGGGACCTGCACGAGTGTCGCCGCCTTTCCCTGACTCACATAGGTGAGCAAGGTGCCGCAATGCTGATGCTATGGCGAAGGCCGGGGCACAAGTAGGGGTATCGCCGGGTAAGCCGAGAAGCCGTCAGTAGCTGATCTCGGGGTTGGCCTGACCGAGGCCGACGACCGGTACGGCCCCAGAGTGTCGGGGAGTCGGAGCGCGGTACCGCGCCCCGGCCCCAGACAGTCCTGACAGACCGCCGGGAGCGGACCTGACGCTCGATCACAGCATCCTCCACGGCATCTTGACGGCGTTCATATGGTTCGCACCGTCTCCTCGCCGGCCGCTAGGAAGGGCGCGGGAGGCCGCAGCCGGAATTCGGCGGGGAGCACCCGGACGTCCTGGATTCGGTCGACGCGGAAAGCGCGGATGTCGTCCCGCAACAGGTCCCACGCCAGGGCGTACCAGACCGGCATGTTGTAGTAGAGGAACTGGAGCTCGATCTCGCGCTCGGTGACCGCGCCGTGCCGGTCTTCGTAGCGCATCAGGGCAGTGCGGCGCCGCGCGAATGCGTCGAGCAGTGCTTTCGTTACCGCCGGCCGGGGTGCGGTGTAGCCGGCGAGGACCTGCACGGACGCGGCCTGCCCGATCAGGATCCGCTGGCGCAGCGCGAGGATCCGGCGTGCCTGGGTCGGTGCGAACGCCGCTGCGACCTTGCGGGTGATCGAGCGCAGGTCGTCCAGCAGCAACGGGGAACCGACCTTCTCGGCGATGGTGAGGCTGAGGAGCAGGCCGAGCGCCTCGGATTCGTTGAGGTGGACCCGGCCGAGCGACCAGCCTGGCTCCAGGCGCAGCCCGCCGCCGGTGCCCCGGTCGCCCTCGACGGGGAGTCCCATCTCTCGCAGCAGCGCGAGGTCGCGGTGCAGGGTGCGCGTGCTGACCCCGAGTTCCTCGGCGAGGTCGGCGGCTGTCGTGTACTCGCGCTCGGCCAGCAGTGCCTTGAGCTTGTCGAGGCGCAGGACGCGGCTCTCCCGGGGCTGATCGCTGCTCATCCCCCAAATATGCCAGTGAGTGACATGTTGCTCCCTATCGTCGGTGTCACCGCGAAAGGAGAAAGACCGATATGCACATCGCACTGGCACCGTTCGAGCTCAAGGCGGGCGTCTCCGAGGACGCCCTGCTCAGCGCCTCCGACCGGTTCGAGGAGGAGTTCGCCGGCAAGCAGGACGGGATCATCAGGCGGGTCCTGGTGAAGGACAGCGAAGGCGGTGGCTACGCCGACCTCGTGTTCTTCCGCGACCTGGAGTCGATCGACCAGGTGCTCGAGGCGGAGCAGAACAGCGACGTCTGTGCCGCATTCTTCTCGATCATGGACGGCGACGGCTCGCACCGCGTCTACGAGGTCCTGAAGAGCTACGAGTGATGGCGGCGCGGCTTCCCCTCAAGGACCAGTTCTTCACGCGCGAGAAGGTCGAGCTGATCGCCGGCGAGATCGAGCGTGTGGACCCGGCGTTCCGGGCGGACGAGTTCGCCGCCGCCGTCGTTGCGCGGTTCCCGGAGCTCGAACTCAAGGCGCGCATCGACTGGATAGCCATCTGCCTGGAGAGGAGTCTGCCGCGCGACTTCCGGGAGGCAGCGGGCGTACTGGTGCGCTCGCTGCCCGCCCCGGCCGACCCAGGCCTGTCCGACGGTGACTTCGGTGACTTCATCTACGCGCCGTACGCCGAGTACATCGGCCGGCGCGGCTGCTCGGCCGAGGACCTCGAGTTCTCGCTCGCCGCGCTCCGCGAGATCACCACACGGTTCTCCGCCGAGTTCGCGATCCGGCCCTTTCTTGACGCTTTCCCCGACCAAGTGCTGGCAACGCTGCTGGTCTGGACGGAGGACGAGCACTATCACGTACGTCGGCTGTGCAGCGAGGGAACACGACCGCGGCTCCCGTGGGCACGGAATCTGACGCTGCCCTACGACGTGGGGGTCCCGCTCCTCGACCGGCTCTTCGCGGACCCCACGCGCTACGTCACCCGGTCCGTGGCCAACCACGTCAACGACATCTCCAAGAAGGACCCGGATCTCGCGCTCGACACCCTCGAGCGGTGGCGGAACTCAGGGCAGCAGCGTCCGCGCGAGATGCGCTATGTGATCCGCCATGCGGCCCGGACCTTGGTCCGCGCGGACCACCCTCGCGCGCTGGACATCGTCAGTTCATCTCTCCCGGGGCGCCATGGGCGAAAGATGAAAAGTAGCTGGGTGCAATGCTCGAGTCGTGACGTTCGCCTCGACAAGGACGCGTGACGGTGACGACCGAGGGGTCTCGTCCTTGTTCTGCCGGGGCGGGACGACGACGTTGCGGGCGCTGGCGTTCAATCAGGTGGGGAATCGTCGCGGGAGCGTGCCGGCAGTGCCGGGTGCGCCCGACCTGGGCCCCACGCGGCCTGGGGAACCGTGATCAATCTCCCGATGACCGCGGTTCCGTCCCCAGGTCGTCTTCGCACTGGATCTCGTCAGCTCGGCAGAAGCGCCGGTGCTCGACTCTGCTGTTGTCGAGGACGTGGATCTCGTGGCGGGGCACGGCGTGCTCTTCGGTCGGTGGCCCCGAAGAGCCGCACGGGCAGCGCGACCTTCTCTGGACTGGGCAGTTCGTTTGGATCAGCGGGCGGGCCAGAGGAGGACGCCTGCGATGTGGACGAAGCAGCGGCATGCCTCGTCACTGCTTCGGGCCGTAGATGCCGCTGGCGTTCCGGTCTGGAACTCTTGAAGGAAACTGCGTCGATCACCTGCCGTGGTACCGCCAGCGGCCACCTTGGCTCGGCGTCCGGTCCGGGAGTAACGGATCAATCCATGCCCACTCGTCAGTCAACGGCATCCCTGGACCAACGGCAGTGTGGGAGTCGATAACGCGTATGTGGAAGCCGTCGGTGCCTCTGCAGCTGGAGTCAGGTCAGAGGGGCGAGTGTGAAGTGCCGCACCTGAAGTGGTGCAACAAGGTACTCGTCTTCACCCGGGAGCACCACGGGCTGGTCACGCCAGTGCTCGCCGGCGTAGCCGACCAAATCCTGCTCGCTGCGCCAGCGACTGACGTACAGCAGCGAGTCGGGCGGCGCCAGCAGTACCTCGTGGTCCACCAGCCCCGGGTAGCGGCTGGGAAACTCGCGTACCGCAGAGACGATCATGTCGCGGAATGCTTCGAAACGTTCGGGACGTACGCGTGCCTCACTCACTCTGACGATCACAGTCGTTCCTCATCTGGTTGGGGGTGTTCGTTCATTTCGCAGGATTCGCCTCCGGGGAGGGGAACTGACGAAATGCGGCTCGTGGAGTGACGTAAAGCCCGTTGGTCGTCTTCGTGGGCCGCCACCGGCGTCTACGCCGTGGGGCCGAGGTGGCCTTCGAGGATGGTCTGGGTGATCGGAGGGCGGTCCCAGAGATCGAGGAGTTCGTTGGCGAGAGCCACGATCGCGAGCGGGTGCCGATCGCCGCGCACCTCGATGGCGGCGGCCGACAGGCTGCGCGGGACGGCTCCGGCGTCGAGGAGGACGCGCCACTCCTCCGGCCCCAGCTCCAGGAACTCCAGTCCGGTCAGCTTGGCGATCTCCAGCGGGTCGGCCAGCGTACCGGGGTAGGCAGTGAGGGTCCGTAGGCGGGGCAGCCCGATGACCGGGGCGAGGCTGAGCGGCTCACCCTCCCACACGCCGATGCTCAGCACCTCCAGCCCGGGGTGGGCAGCAGCGTGGATACTTGGCAGGCTTCGGATGTTGACCCGGGCCACAACCGGCAGCTGGTCATGGCGACGGCCGCTGTGCCGTCGGCTGCGCCGGTTCATCACCAAGTCCGTGAGGGAGTCGGCGACCAGGTCGGCGCCGATGTTCTCCTCATGGCTGAGCACGATGATCTGCCCTGTGTGTCCGCGCGGGCCCGGTGTCAGGTCGACCGCGATCCGGTCACCGCCGCCGTTGTCGCCGAAGGCGATCCAGCCGGGCGAGCCGACCACCCCCTGCACCGCGGCGTCGGGCGGAGTGACGACCGCAGCCATCGCCGCGAACTCCCACGGGGAGGGACGGGACGGCGCGTCGGCGATGTACAGGTCATCCAGAGGGAAGAGCTCGCAGCCGACCGCTCTGAAGACGCGCTCCGCCTTCTCGTAGTCATCGCCCCAGTCCTCCCAACGCCCTCGCGTCACCCGGTAGAGAACCTTGAGCTCGTCGGGCAACGCGACGCCGAGGCGCGCTTCCGTCGCGGTGATCTCCGCCTCGGTGGCGCCGATGGCATGGGGAATCCGCTTGCGCAGCCTCCGCTCCAGCAGCGCCAGATCCACCGACGGGGCCGGCACCGCCCCTGGCACCGGATCGGGCACGCGGCGCCAGGGCTCGGGGACGGAGCCCTCAACCAGGACGAGCGAGCCCGGGTGCGGACCGGTGCCAGCCTCCACGGCGGGGCCGAAACTCACCAGGTGGAGCGTGGTCTGTCCGCTCGGGGAGATCTCCGCAACGAACGAGATCTCGTCGAAACCTGCGTCCGCGAGCGCGCTCCGGACCCGCTCCACGGCGTCGAACTCGTCCTGCATGTCCTCCACCTGGAGGGCTCGTCCCGGCCGCGGGAGTCGCGGAGGCATCGGCATGCTCCACCCGTGTCGGCCGATGCGTCCCCCCACGTGGCCGCCCGGGGCGGCCAGCCTCTCCATGTTGGCGGCACGCAGGAGCCGCAGCACGGGCTCCCAAGTCGCAAAGTCATGTATCGAGGGCAACGTGGGCCTCCGGTCGTTCCGGGTGACGGTGGGGGCGGCAAGGGCGGGCGCGTCGTGAAGGGTGATTATTACGGAAGGCCACCACCCTGGCCGAGTCCCACCGTCCTCGGCCTCATCCCTCCGGGAAACCGACAAGCTCATCGTGGGACCCCCACGAGCCCGGAGCTGCAAAACGGCAGGTAGACGGATTCCGTCGGTAGCCCGGGGAGGTCGGCGGGCCATCACTCCCTGGGGGCCACCTTGCCGAGAGCCGACGCCGAGGACCCTTTCAGCTGGCCGTCTTCACCGCCCTCCGCTGCCAGATTCCGCACGTGTGCCACGGCCTCGCCCAGAAGTTGTGCGGGGACGAGCCAGTAGTCGTAAATGCCGCCCTGCGCGGAGTTGTAGCCGCAGAGCACGGCCACGCCCGTGCCGAGGTGGCCCTTCAGCTCGCCGGCGAGCCAGCCCACAAAGCCGCTGTTGTCGGCTGCGGCTGGGAAGTGGAAGGAGAAGACGCCGAAGACCTCCGCCTCGTCGCCCTGCGCCGGCTCGAGGACCGACCAGCTCTCCTCGTCCCGCACCAGAGCCAGTGCTTCGGTGGACGGCTGCGGTACTGGCCCTGCGGGGTGCTCGTGGTACGCCCAATGTCCGGGCACTACTGTGAAGGCGGCCTCTGCAAGCACTCGGCGCAGCCGCGTGCGGGTTTCCTGTGATGTTTCGTGGCTGATGCTGACCACGTGCCGTTCCTTATCTGGTCAGGGGGCGTTCGTCGATTCCGCAGGATTATTCACCCCCGGGGCGTGCGGCAGTGGACGGGGCCGTCGTTTCCCGGGGGACCGCCTTGTCGGGATGCCGGTGCCGAGCATGGCTGCCGCCACGTCACGTGCCTCGTGGGCGGGGGCGGTCGTACGCTCCCGCAGGGCGGTGACGATCGCCCCGTCCATGAGCAGGACGAACCGCCGTGCCAGTTCGTCGGCTTCGGGATGGCCGCAGTCCGCGAGCAGGCCGGCGACATAGGCCGTGACGCTCTCCTTGTGCTCGGCCGCGACCCGGTATGCAGGGCTGCCGGTGTCAGCGGTCTCGGCCATGGTGTTGATGAAGGCGCAGCCGCGGAAGTCGGCGCGGGAGAATCGCTCGGCCAGAGCGTGGAACACGTCCAGCGGCTCGCCGCCCAGCGCCGCGACCCGCTCGGCCAGCCAGGCGCGCCAAGCCTCATCCCGTCGCCGCAGCACGGCCACGACGAGGTCGTCTTTGCTGGCGAAATGACGGTAGAAGGAGGCCCGGCCCACGCCGGACTCGGCCACGATGCGCTCCACTCCGACCGCCCGGATGCCTTCGGCGTAGAAGAGTTCCTCGGCGGTGTCAAGGAGGCGTTCGCGTGCTCTGGTGGCCATGACCTCACCTTATCCCGGTCTTGACGAAAAATGGAACCGATCGGTACCGTCCTGCAAGACGGAACCGATCAGTACCATCTGGAGTCATCGTGCCACGTATCCCCCAGCTCGCCGAGGACGCCTCAGAGCTGCTCGAGAAGACCCGCCGCCAGTTGGGCCGCGTGCCCAACCTCTACGCGGCGCTCGCCAACGGCCCGGCCGCCCTCGCCGGCTACCTGGCCATGCGCGACCACCTCACCCGCGGTGCCCTGAACGTCCGCCTCCGCGAGCAGCTCGCCCTGCTGATCGCGCAGGAGAACCACTGCACCTACTGCGTCAGCGCCCACACCCTGCGGGGCAGCAAGCTCGGTCTGACCGACGAGGAACTGGCCCGCACCCGGCAGGCCGCCGACGACTCCGACCAGCACGCCGATGCGGTCCTGCGTCTGGCCCGCGACATCATCCGCACCCAGGGCCGGGTCGACGACGCGGCGCTGGCCGACGCCCGCACGGCCGGGGTGTCCGACGCCGAACTGGCCGAAATCGTCGCCCACGTCGCGCTCAACACGCTGTCGAACTACTTCAACCACCTGGCACAGCCCGACCTCGACTTCCCGGAGGTCGCCGCATGACCAGCGACTGGCGCACCGGCTCCATCGAACTCGTGGACGGCTACACGTTCACCGGGGCCGACGGTCGCCGCACGGCCCGCGCCGACGGCGTCCGCTTCGCGATCGAGGGCGGCTTCGTCAACATCCAGGTCCCCGACGTCCCGCACATCCAGGTCGTCTCCGCACCAGCCGTGCGCCTGATCAGCTGCACCCCGTAGAGCTACGGCAGGAGAACGTAGAGGCCGGTTCCACAAAGCAACCGGCCTCTACGGCCCGGCCTGGACAGCAGCTACGCGCGGATCCGCACTCGATGCCATCGCCCCCTCAAGCCAGGAGCACCCCGAATGAGCACCACACGCGCGGACCAGACACGGAGACAGGCCGCAGCGATCGCTTTGGCCGCCGGACTGCGGCCTCTCACTGTTCCAACTCGCTCTCGCGCTCGGGGCGCCACTCGGGCACGCCGCATGGGGCGGCATCCACGCGGGCTCCCTGCCCACCGACCTGAGAGTGGCAAGCGGTGTGGCGATCCTTATCTGGGTATCCGCCGCGGTGATCGTGCTCCGCCGCGCCGGGCTGGGACGGCTCTCCATACCCGAGGCGTTGGCTCGCAGGGGCACCTGGGTCCTGTTCGGACTCCTGTTCCTTGGCGCGGTGATGAATGTCGTGTCCTCAAGCGTTTGGGAGCGGTACTTGTGGGGGCCGTATGGGTTGGTCCTGGCCGGTCTGTGCTTCCTGACAGCCCGCGGTGCGAGGTGACGTGACCGCCGCACTGTCCTGGCTCAGTCGGACGGGAGCGTTTCACCTCAAGGCAATGCGGTGAAGCCGTCGGCACTCGCCTCCTGCCGAGGAGCTACCGTGCACATCGGCCTGGTGAGGACGGCATGCGGCCGCACAGCCAGCCCCGGGCTCGACCGGCGCCTACCTCGGCGACTCCGACCCGTCTGTCGCTGAGCGGCTCACTTTCTCCGGCCCCAGGCCACCCGACCCTGACGCCGGTTCTACGACCCGCGTCGCCGGAAGGCGATGGTCGGGCGAGATATGAACGCTGTGCTGTACGCCCCGGGCCTGATGAGGCGCGGCATCCTCAACCCGTGGTCCAGGATGCGGCAATGGGCCGGTGGGAAGGCGCTCGCGAGCTGCTCGCCGCGACCGGCGCGGACTGGGACCGGCGCATCCTCCGACTCCAGGTTCTTGCCCGCATGGGCCGCAGCGAGGGCATGGAGCGGGCGTGGGCGGCATACGATGCAGCGGCTGACGCTCCGCCGCCGGACCCGGCACCGTACGTCGTCATGCTCGCGCTGCTTCGCTTCCACTCCCCATCCCGCGATCCGGAGTGGAGGTCGGCAGTGCGGATCGTGTGGGAGGAGGTGGAGCAGCGAGACCGGTGGAACAGGGAGGCTCACCACGAGCTCCTCACCTACATGTTCCCGTCCTGGCACGGCTCGGGCGGCGAGATGTTCCACTGGGCTCAGGAGCGGTGCGCACACGCCCTGCGCGGCCTGCCGCTGCACATCCTTCCCCTGGTCGCTCTTGCCGAGTCGCACCGGTTGCGGATGGAGACGGAAGGCGAGCGGTACGGGCTGACAGTCCATCCGTGGACCGACCACCCGTCGACCCAGCAGGCATGGGTCAACTGGTGGGCCTATGGGGTGCCGACCCGGCCCCATGCCGCGTTCCCTGAGGACGCCAACTGTCTCGCACATGCACTGTCCTTCGCGAACCGGCACAAGGCTGCTGCGGAGGTGTTCGACGCCATCAGCCCGTACGCCACCGATGTGCCCTGGAGCTGCTGCGGGGCACCTGATCGGCGTCGTGATCGTCGGGGCCCTCCTGGCCGTCCCCGACCGCCACCAGTCCGCCGAGTTCGTGTTCACCGAATTCGTCAACAACACCGGCTGGGGCTCCGCCGTCTACGTCGCCCTCATCGGCCTGCTCATGGCCCCGGTACACCCTTACCGGCTACGACGCCTCCGCCCACATGACGGAGGAGACGATGAATGCCTCCGTGGATGGGCCGAAGGGCATAGTCCGCTCAATCCTGGTCTCCTTGGCTGCCGGGTTCGTCCTGCTGTTCGGCCTGACCTTCGCCATCCAGTCCTATACCGGCTCCCTCACGTCGGAGACCGGGGTGCCGCCCGCACAGATCTTCATGGACGCCCTCGGCGCCAGCACCGGCAAGGTGATGCTCCTCATCGTGATCGGCGCCCAACTCTTCTGCGGTATGGCCTACGTG
Source organism: Streptomyces sp. NPDC049597 (assembly GCF_040675505.1). Taxonomy (NCBI): domain Bacteria; kingdom Bacillati; phylum Actinomycetota; class Actinomycetes; order Kitasatosporales; family Streptomycetaceae; genus Streptomyces; species Streptomyces sp. NPDC049597. Next base: position 8,814 of record NZ_JBFAOY010000041.1, on the reverse strand, counting down.
ACCGCGGACTCCCGCATGATCTACGCCTTCTCCCGCGACGGTGCCCTGCCGAAAAGGGCACACGGGGGATCCCTGCTGGTTGCGTCGTCTTGCGCGGGGCTCATTTGTCGCTCTTTTCGGGTCCTCAACAGCAATGGATGCGGTTGCAGGGCCTCAGCGACGAGATCGCGTTGTTCAGGGGGCAGGCACGCTTGCGCACGACTGACGGGACCAGCCCGGGTCGGGGGACGAACACGTCGCGGGAGCCCGTGCCGGTTCCCGGCCGAGGTCGCGAGGCCGTCCCGGCATCAAGGCGCAGGCCAGCCGGCTGCAGCGTACACATGCCAGGACCGGACGAACGGCCGGTTCCCCGGCTGCTGGTGTCACTTGGCGGTCATGCGCCATTCGCCGCCCGGCGCTCGCGGGGTCATCGGCTCGGGCGCAGGATGCCGGACAGGGCGAGGCGGGAAGACACATCCAGCTTGCGGTAGACCCGGAACAGATGCGTCTCCACCGTGCGCGGACTGAGGAAGAGCCGCTCCGCGATTTCGCGGGTACGCATTCCCGAGGCCGCGAGCTCGGCGATCTCGCGTTCCCTGGTGCTCAGCAGTGCCAGGGAGTCCACCACTGGCTGATGCTGCGTCAGTTCAGCACGCCGGGCGGCAACTTGCTCCTCGACCAGCAGTGCCCCGTAGGTACGGGCAGCCGTCTCGGCCGCGTCGAGCTGCCGCAGAGCGGTGGCCGGCCCGTGCGCCGCGCAGGCCGAGCGGGATCCGATCGCCAGGGTCCAGGCGTACTGCACAGGCATGTCGGCGCGCCGGAAGTTCTCGGCGGCCAGCTCGAACAGTTTGGCCGCAGCGTCGTGTTCGCCGTCAGCCATGTGGAGCAGGGCGCGGGCCCGGCGTACGCACGCCTCCTGGACCGGCAGTCCGAGTCGCGCTGCGTCCGCCTCCGCTGCCCCGATCAGCCCGCGCGCCGTGTCGCGGTCTCCGCAGGTCAGGGTGGCCGTTGCCATGAGGGCGAGCTGCGAGGGCCGGAGGGTCGGCTGGACCAGCGGCAGCTGCTCACCGCCACCGCCGTCCAGCAGGGTTCGCAGACAGCCCGCCGGATCGCCGGCGAGGAGCCGAGTCTGGGCCAGCAGGCCGGTCGCCGAGGTGGTCCACCAGTCGTGACCCACGGGGGTGTTCCGCGCCGCCTGCTCGGCGAGCGCGATGGCCTCGGGTGCGTACTGGCGTCCCCGGGACCACATCAGGGCCAGCACTCGCATGGCCTGAGCCAGAGTGACCGCGTTCGGCGTGCCGAGGGAGCGGGCCAGGGCCTCGGCCTCGCCGGCCCGCTGCACGGAGGCGTCCAGCCTGCCAGTCCACTGTTCGGCCATCGACAGGCCGAGGAAGTGGTGCATCAGGATGTGCCGCTGGGCACCCCCGCCCACGGCTCCCAGCCCGCGGCTCAGATGGCGTATCGCGTCCGCGTACCGCTCCAGGTAGAGCTCGGCGGTGCCAAGAAAGGCGAGGGCCTCGGGAGTGTGTCCCGCGACCGTGTCCGGCAGAGAGTCCACCAGCCGGGCGCAGCGCGTGATTTCGGGACCGGCCTCGTCCAGCCGCCCCAGGTAGGTGTCGCAGAAGGCGGTGAGCACCCGCAGCGCGGCGCACGTGGCGGAGTCGGCGTCGCTGCGTGCCCGCGAGGCGTCGTGGAGCAGGGTGCGCGCCTGCGCGTACGTACCGCGCAGCGCGTGGACCAGTCCGTACTCGATGACGAGTTCGGCGGCCTCGGAGGGCAGCGGATCGGGCAGCGGTCGGGGGAGCAGGGCGAGCGCCGCGGAGACGAAGGCTGCGGCCTCCTCGTACCTGCCGAGCAGCCGCTCGGCCGTGGCACAGACAGTGTGAGCCTGCAGGCGCTGTGCTCCGGTGAGGCCCGCGTGGCGGTCCGCCAACACTTCATGGGCGCGGGCACGGGCTTCCTTCAGCTGCCCGGCGGCGATCAGCGCGCTGCAGCAGGCGAGTTCCATCGTCGTCCGGTGGCCGGAGTCCGTGCCGCCCTCGGGCAGCGACTCCAGCGCCTGGCTGAGCCAGCGTGCCGCGGTGGCCGGCGCCCGGGTAACGATCTCCGCGGCACCTTGGGAGAGGACGTGCACGGCGGTGCCGCTGTCCGTGCCCAACAGGTGCTCGGCATGGCGGGCCCGGTCGCGGGCGCGGCCGCCACGTTCGGTGATCAGTTGCATGGCGCGCCGGTGGGCGCGCAGCCTGAAGGACAGCACCGTGGTCTCGTGCACGACATGGCCGATGACGCGATGGCGGAAGCTCAGCCGCCCGCCCCAGTCGGCCGACCGCACCAGATCCGCGCGTTCGAGTTCCGCGAGGGCATCCAGGGTGCGTTCCAGGCCGAGCTCCGAGACATGAGCGACGTCCTCCGGCCGGAACGGGCAGCCCAGCACGGCCGCGGCCGCGGCCGTGACTGCGGCTTCAGGTGTCAGCGCGTCAAGTTCGGCGATCAGCGGCCTGGCCTCGCGCAGCAGCCCGTCGGTGTCGTTGCCCGGGTGGTCCGGCCAGTGGTCGGGGTGCCAGCCGGCGGCGACGAGGAGGCGAAGATAGCGCGGGTTGCCCCCGGCCGCCGCGTGCAACTGGTCGGTGAACTGGCGGAGTCCGGCCGTCTCCGGTGCGGCGGGGTTCCCGGACACCCCCCAGTCGTCGAGGAGGAGGGCCGCCGCATCCGCGTCCAGCGGGCCGGGTTCGATCCGGCTCACGGTGCCCGCGCGCAGGCCGTCCTCCAGCGCTTCCAGCAGTTCCGGGCGGGACTCGCGGGGGCGGTGGACCAAGGCGAGAACGAACGGTGCGGCTACCACGGAGCGGACCAGCCGTACGATCAGCTTCGCTGACTCGGGCTCACACAGGTGGATGTCGTCCAGGAGCAGCACGCCCCCCGCGGCCCATTCCGCGGGCTGGTCATACATGTTGTCGAAGGGCTCCTCGGGGCCTTCAGGGCGCTGTGGGAAGCCCTGCCGCATGTGCCAGGCGTCACGGAAGACCTGATACGGGCTGGTGTTTCCGCGCACGGCACGGGCGCGGGCCACCGGGAGGCCGTGCCGCGCCGCGAGTTCCGTCAAGGCGGCCGCCAGGCAGGTCTTTCCGATGCCCGGCTCTCCGGTGATCTCCACGACCGCGCCTTGTCCGCTGGTCAGTGCCTCCACGATGCCCGTGAGCCGGGCGAACTCGGCTTCGCGTGCGACGGGAATATCCCCAGCCGCCTGTATGGGCACGGTGACCACGAGCGCCCTTCCTCCCCCGTGCGCTCCGGTGTGCATCCCGGCGCACATCTGTCCTCGGGTGATGTCAGGGCAACCATACAGAAAGAACAACACCTGTTCGACTTACGATTTTTAACCAGCCGATGCGTTCGGGTGCGGGTTCCAACGCAGCCGCGAAAGCGGGGCAGGGGTGGCTCAGTCCGGAATGTCCCAGGTGAATCGATGTACATGGATCCCGAAGTAGGGGAAGGACTCCACCTCGCGGACCCCCGGGATCGTACGGACACCGTCGTTGATCAACGTGGACAGTTCGTCCATCGTCCGGCACACCACTTCCACGAAAAGATCGAAGGAGCCCGCGGTGGCCACCAGATAGATCACACGGTCGATGCGCTCCAGCGCGTCGATGATCTCCTGGACACCGTTGTCAACCTTGACGCCGAGCAGCGCCATCACGGGCAGCCCCAGCTTGAGCGGATCGGTGACCGCGGCGAACTGCAGCAGCCCGCGCTCCGTCAGCCGCTGCACCCGGGCCCGTACCGCCGGAGCGGAAAGCCCCACCTCCTTGCCGAGATCGGTGTAGGACGCCCGGCCGTCCTCCTGAAGCCGCCGGATCAGCGTCTTGTCGAGTGCGTCCAGCTCGATACGGGCCGTCACGTGATTGTTTTCCTTCCCTGGGGCGTCGGACGGCGACCGTACCAACAGGTTCGGGGTGTGGTGACCGGCCGGTAGTACGTATACGAATACGTAGTTCTTCGAACGCGGCCGTGATCCCCCGGGGACTTGACTCGCCGTACGCCACAGAGGGCCACGCTCCTCATATCGGCGACCGTCCAGACGACACCACACGGTCCAGCTCGTCGCAAGCCGTTCGGCAGGGAGCCGTACGGCATCGGTGTGCGTCCGGGGCGACACCGACTTCCGCGACCATCTGAACGGGCTGATCCAGCAGTACATGCGCGATGGCCGGTGGGACGAGGCCTCCCGGGACACCATCGGCGTGATGAGGGTGTCCGCGAAGACGGCCAGGCCGTCCCTGCCCCCTCTTCCACACCGTCCCGCTGAGCGCAAAGCGCACAAACCCTTTGCGGGAGTGCGTTCCTCCTACGGTGACGCCATCGCCGCCGAGAACGGCATCGGCTGCGAATTCGAGGAAGGGAGGGATTGTTCCCATGGCCAAGGTTATGTCCGCGACGCATCAGCGGGTGGTGTCGAGCACCGACCTGGTGGTGCTCGACAAGGTCAGCAAGCACTTCGGGCCACTGAATGTGCTGAAGGACATCGAACTGGCCGTGAGTCGCGGTGAGGTCGTGGTGCTGATCGGTCCCTCGCGGTCCGGCAAGTCCACGCTCTGCCGCACCATCAACCGGCTGGAGACGATCGACTCCTGCACCGTCACCGTCGACGGAACGCCGTTGCCCTCCGAAGACAGGCAGCTCGCACGACTGCGCGCCGAGGTCGGCATCGTCTTCCAGCGCTTCAACCTCTTCGCCCACAAGACCGTCCTGGACAACGTCGCCCTCGCCCCGGTCAAGGTGCTGAAGCAGAACCGGAGGACCGCCGAGCAGCGTGCCCACGAACTCCTCGACCGGGTCGGTATCGGCAGCCAGTCACACAGGTACCCGGCCAGCTGTCCGGCGGACAGCAACAGCGGGTGGCCATCGCCCGGGCCCTGGCCATGGACCCGAAGGTGATCCTCTTCGACGAGCCGACCTCCGCCCTCGACCTCGAGATGGTCAACGAGGTGCTGGACGTCATGACGGCCCTCGCCCGGGACGGCATGACGATGGTCGTAGTGACGCATGATTGGGCTTCGCCCGCCGGGCCGCCGATCGCGTCGCAGGCGGGAGCGTTCGTCCAGCCCTCCGGGGTGCTCAAGCGCATCGCCGTCAAGGTGTCCAAGACCTGCAACGACCTGCGTCTAATGTCCTCCGGGCCCCGCGCCGGCCTCGGCGAGATCAACCTCCCCGCGGTACAGGCCGGCTCCAGCATCATGCCCGGCAAGGTCAACCCGGTGACCCCCGAGGCCGTCAGCCAGATCGCCTTCAAGGTCATCGGCAACGACATCACCATCACCATGGCCGCCGAAGCTGGCCAGCTCCAGCTCAACGCCTTCGACCCGGTCATCGCCCACTGCCTGTTCGAAAGCCTCGGTTGGCTGGAGGCCGGATGCCTGACGCTGGCGGGCCGCTGTGTGAACGGCATCACCGCCAACCGTGAGCACCTGCGCGCGGTCGTGCACAACACCATCGGGATCGCCACCACCCTCAGCCCCGTCATCGGCTACGCACAGGCCAGCGCCGCCGCACAGGAAGCACTCGACAGAAGCCTGCCGGTGGCCGACGTGGTCCTGGCACGGGGACTGCTCACAGCCGACGACCTCCGGCGCGTCCTGCGAGCCGAGACGCTGGCCCGAAGCGGAGACCAGGAGACGCTGCACTCGCGTCCGACCGACACCACGCCTGCCTTTCCATGGGCCCCGGCGAGCCGCCACCGGACCCCTTGTCCACTGCGCGTGTTCCACGACGTCCGCCGTGCCGGGCATACCGTGAGCGGGGCCCCGATCCGCGGAACCCGGAGTTCAGGGCCCCGCCGCTCGTCGCCGGCAGGGCCGACGGGCGGCCGGACGCTTGACATCGTGGCGGGCTCCGACGCTCGGTATGAGGAGCCTGCTTCAGCCGTCTTGCCCGGTGGAAGACGCTTCGGGCGCGGTGACGCGTCGGCGGCTCTTCAGCAGGAGCACCGAACCTGAGACAAGCGCCACACCGGTGCCCGCGGTTATCAACAGCAGCTGCTGTTCTACCTCCTCCCGGTCGGCCAGGGCCAACTCGGCCCACTGGTGCGAGCTCTTCCACTCGCGCAGCAGCTCGACTTGTTGCTCCCCCTCTGCATCGCGCGACGCTTGCAGGGCCTTTTCGGCTCTCGTGATGTCGTGGTCGAATCGCGACTGGAATTCATCGACCAACGTGTTGCCTCGTACAATTCCCGCGACGCCGATTATTGCGATCAGCAGCAACACCAGGCCGAAGGCAAGCAACTTACGATTCATGGGTGTTCCTTCTCAAAGCTATGGACGGCGCATACGGATCGCACGGCCCAGCACGCCCATACCAAGGGCCCTGGTCGTCGACGAAAAGCGAGGCGACCTCGTGCATGCATGGACAAGGGTGGGCGCGACGCCGAGTGCGGCACCGGTGTCGCGCGCCCGCTCGCAGTCAGCGGAACGTGGGTGTGATGCCCTCCGGCCGGGTCAGGCGGGCCGCTGTGCCAAGAAGCGTGTCAGATAGGCCCGCTCGGAGTCGGTCAGGCGCCGCGGGAGCCTGCTCTTCAGGTCGTAGGGGACCATCGTGGAGGCGGCCTTCGCGTACAGCGTCCCTTCGTCCTTGACCTCGTAGGCCAGGTTGAAGGAGGCTGCCCTCAGGTCGGTGACCCATACCTCGACATCGACCGCCGTCTCACGCCACTCCAGGGGCGTCTTGTACTCGATCCCGTGCTTCGCACTCACGCAGCCTGCGGCGAAAGTGTCCACCCCTGCCCTGGCGGCATGGACGCCGAGCATGTCGCTGCGGGCTTCTTCGAGATAGGTGAGGAAGACGGCATTGTTGACGTGTTGGTAGACATCCATGTCCGACCAGCGGATGGGGCAGTGGTACACGTGGCGAGTCATATCCGAGTCAGTCCGTTTGTCGTTGAGTTCTCAGGAGACCGTGGACGAGTGAGGTGACGGGCACAAAGGCGGTACTCTGCCTGCCTCGTTCTCACGTCCAACCCCTCTTGGCGGTGGGTCAATGTACGCGCGCGAGAGGAGTTGACGATGACGTCCGGCAGGCAGCGCGCGCGCCTCAGCAGGACATGATCAACACAGTAGACGCCCAGTCCGCACTCACTCGCCCTGAAGATCACATTGACCAGCGATTGAGTAGAGGATTACGTATTTTTACCTATGGAGAAGCCGACGCGCGCGGGGGAGATGGAGGCAGAGGACAGCCAAGGGAGGGGGCGGGAAGCACCCGCCTTTCGCAGTCGGGGACCGGATGAGGTTGCGTCTCGGGAGACGGCGTGCCGGGGCGTTTTCCGACCGACATCCCCACCTCGTCCGGGGCTGCTTCGGCGGCCCCCCCGCGTCCGCCACACCGTCGACGAGAACCCCTTTTTCCCCTCTGACGGACCAGAAGTTCCTCCCAAGCCAACGGCGGACCAGCGCGCTGCGCGAACTGCATGCCGCACGCCGCCGCCCGGCCCTGGGCGCCGCCGCGGTCGTCGGCGCCCAGATGGCCGGCGTGATCCTGGCCAACGAGGCACCCGGTTTCATGGCGTTCTCCTGGGCGGGTCCGCTGAACATCGCGCTCACACTGGTCCTGGTGCAACCCATGATCACCGGCTGGGCGGTCCTGCGGTACGCACGGTATGCGCGGAACTCACTGGAGCCCGTGGCCGAAGGCACGGATGCCGCGCCCGCCGGCCAGGGCTTCGGCGGCGACGCGGGTGGCCGCGGTGTATCCGATGTGCGGATTGAGGGCTCTGATCGCACCGGCCCGGCCGGCCGGATCCTTGCGGGCCTCGACCGCCAACCGCCTCGCACGCTCGCGCCGTTCGTCGGGGTACGTACGGGGAGCAGCCGTGATCGGCATCCTTCCGGGTCTTCGATGTCTCCATCAAACCCGGGGCGGTTCAGGATCATTCGGGAACGTACGTCCTTCGCGTCCAACCCGAGGCCGATCCACACGTCGATCCACAAGTCTTGAGCACTGCTCGTTCATTCGGCTTCTGTACGTAGTTCTACTCAACTGTGGCTGCGGAGGCATCTGGTGGGCGGTGGAATGTCGGCTGGGATGGTTGCATGGGGTCATGTCTGATGACCTGCATGTTGACGGTGTCGAGCCCATGCTTATAGGGGCGGATGGGCGGTTGGCGGATCCGCAGTTCTTGGTCAACGCGGAACACGGGGAGGTGATGGGGCTGGTGGATGCGGCATCGTGGCCTGCGGCGCGGCTGGGGGCGGCGGTGTATCGGGCGTCGTCGTATCTGCATCATCGCGCGCCGGCGGTACAGCGTCGGCATTTGTTGATGTTGGATGCGGCGGGTTACGGGGACCGGGAGTTGTCAGCGCGGATCGCGAATGTACCGGTACAGGGGGATTCCGGCGCCCGGTGGCATGTGGAGTGGGCCACCGGCTCCCGGCTCGACTCCCGATTCCGCAATGCATTGCCCCGTCCCGGCTGGGTGAGAGCGGTGGCCACAGCGATGGTTGACGGCCGCACGCTCGCTCTTGGCGGCAGCGCCGATGCCACGGTCCGGATCTGGGATCTGAATACCCGTGAGCAGATCGGCGAGCTGGCTGGCCATACACGCTCGATAGGCGCGGTGGCGACGGCTACCGTGAACGGCTGTCCGGTCGCTGTCACCGGCAGCGCCGATGCCACGGTCCGGATCTGGGATCTCGCCACGGGCCAGCAAAGCGGCGCGCCTCTGACCGGCCACACCGACCCTGTCCAGGCGGTGGCGACGGCTACCGTGAACGGCTGTCCGGTCGCTGTCACCGGCAGCGCCGATGCCACGGTCCGGATCTGGGATCTCGCCACGGGCCAGCA
>NZ_JBFAOY010000040.1:0-51028 GCF_040675505.1 Streptomyces sp. NPDC049597 | reverse complement strand
GCGGCCCCCCGCCCATGGGGCGCCCCCCCCCCCCCCCGCGGCCCCCGCGGTGATCCGCGGGGCCGGCTGCTGGTGTCGTGCGCGCTCAGGCGTCCTTGTCGCTCTGCCAGGAGTAGAACTGCGTGGCCATCGCGTCCTTCGGACTCCGCCAGGTCTGCGGATCGTAGGGACTGACGAAGGCCGCAAGGCGTTCGCTGACGTCCCGGAACGCGGCGTGCTCGGTCACCTTGGCGATCGCCGGCCCGGGCGGCCGGTCGGCCTCGATGAGGTGGAGGTACACGTCGCCGAACTGGAACAGGCTGCGCCGGCGGACGCCGACGAGGTGCGGCAGCTCACCGCTGTCGGAGGCCGCGAACACCTCGGCGATGTCCGGTGCGGACCCGGGTGCCATACGGGCGACGATCAGTGCTTGGTGCATCGGGGGCGTCCCTTCGGAAGCCGTCGGGGGGAGAAGGCCGTCAGTTCGGCGTGACCGGAGCGGTCTCGCGGACGCGGGCACGCTGCTCGATGCGGTCCCGGATCAGGGCCATCTGGGTGCGGGAGTTGCGGTTGATGTTGTCGGTCATCCACGCGTCGTCCACGGGGGCGTCCGGCTTCATCGCGAAGTCCTGCGTCCAGTGCATCCGGACGCCCTGCGGCGTCTCGGCGTACGTCCACAGGATGTTCATGTACTCGAACGGACCGGTCTCCACGCGCCTGGCGCGCACCGTGAGGGCCGCCCGGTCCGCCTCGCGCTCCGAGACCCAGGACCAGACCTTGCCGTTCTCGTCCGGGTACATGGTCAGCCGGAACACCGTCCGGTTGCCCTCCCGTTCGATCACCTCCACGGAGGCGTACTCGGTGAACAGCTGTGGCCAGTGGTCCACGTCGTTGGTCACCTCCCAGACCAGGTCCAGGGGTGCGTCGATGGTGATCTCGTTCTCGGTGTGCCCGGCCATTTCAGGCTCCTGCCATCAGGGTGTCGTTGACGAGGTCGAGGAACTCGCGCGGTGTCTTGCAGCGGTCGGCGTCGACCGGGAGCGCCCGGCCGTACCGGTTCTCCAGCTCGCCGACGATGCCGAGCAGGCCCAGCGAGTCGAGGCCGTACGCCTCGAACGGGATGTCCGGGTTGCTGTCCATCTGGGCCGGGTCGACGGATATGCCGGCGCCCTTCTTCATCAGCGCGGACAGCTCCTGGACGGTCAGTCGTGCGGTCATGCGATCCTCCTTCACGAGAGGTTGTCGGCGTCGCGCCGGAGCACGAGCGCCGCGTTGGAACCCATCAGTCCCCGGCTCAGCACCAGTGCCGTGCGCAGCTCGGCGGGCCGTGCCGTGCCCGTCACCAGAGCGATGTCGTGACAGACGTCGAACACATGAGGGGTGGGCGGGACCAGGCCGTGCTCCAGCGAGAGCACCGCGGCGGCGACGTCGAGCACCGGTGCTCCGCAGTAGGCCCGGCCGGTGCCGGTCTTGGGCGCCGTCACCGGCACCCGGCTGCCGTGCGGGCCGAGGGCGTCGGTGAGGGCCAGCGCCTCGGCGCGGTCCGCGTCCGGCAGCCCCAGCGCGTCCGCGAAGACCACGTCGATCTCCTCGGGCGCGCAGCCCGCCTCGTCGAGCGCCCCGCGGATCGCCCGGGCGAGCCCCTCGCGGGACTCCTCCCACCGTGAGGCGCCGGTGAACGTCGCGCCGTGCCCGGCCACTTCGGCGCGCACGGTGGCGCCGCGCGCGACGGCGGCGGACTCGTCCTCGACGACGAGCATGGCGCCGCCCTCCGCGGGCACGAACCCGCAGGCGTGCGCCGTGAACGGGCGGTACGCCCGATCCGGTTCCTCGGACGTGCTGAGCTCCCGGTAGCCCAGCTGGCAGACGACCGAGTACGGCGCGAGCGGCGCCTCGGCCGCGCCGACGACCACGCTGTCGGTACCGCGCCGTACGGCGCCGGCGGCGTGCGCCAGGGCGTCGAGCCCGCCGGCCTCGTCACTGGCGACGACACCGCACGGCCCCTTGAAGCCGCCGCGGATGGAGATCTGGCCGGTGCTCGCCGCGTAGAACCAGGCGATGGACTGGTAGGGGCCCACATAGGTCGAGCCCTGGCCCCACAGCCGCTGCAGCTCACGCTGGCCGAACTCGCCTCCGCCCGATCCGGCCGCCGTGACGACCCCGACGGCGAAGGGCTCCTCCTGGCTCCCGGGGTTCAGGCGCGCGTCCGCCAGCGCCATGTCGGCGGCCGCCATCGCGAAGTGGGTGAACCGGTCCGTCTGGACCAGGAACCGCTGCTCGACCAGCGCCTGCGGATCGAAATCCCGGACCTCGCCCGCGACGCGCAGCGGCAGGTGCTCGCAGCCCTCGCGGGTGACGCGGTCGAGCGCGCTGATCCCCTCGCGCATGGCCTTCCAGAAGGCGTCGGCGCCCACGCCGCCGGGGGCGACGACTCCGATGCCGCTGATGACGGCGCGACGGCTCTGACGAGGGCTCATGGTGTCCTCCCACCTGGCCTGGTGAGCACCACCGCGGACTGGAATCCGCCGAACCCGCTGCCGACCGACAGCACGGTGCGCAGCTTCTTCTCGCGTGCCGTGCGCGGGACGTAGTCCAGGTCGCACTCGGGGTCGGGCGTCTCGTAGTTCGCCGTGGGCGGCACCGTCTGGTGGACGAGCGCCAGGACGCAGGCGACGACCTCGATCGCGCCGATCGCGCCCAGCGAGTGGCCCACCATGGATTTGATCGAGCTCATCGGCACCTTGTACGCGTGCTGCCCGAGCGACCTCTTGACCGCGGCGGTCTCGTGCCGGTCGTTCTGCTGCGTCCCGGAACCGTGGGCGTTGACATAGTCGACGTCCGACCCGTTCAGCCGGGCGTGGTCCAGGGCATGGTCGATGGCGCGCGCCATCTCCAGGCCCTCGCGGGTGAGACCGGTCATGTGGTGGGCGTTGCCGAAGGTGGCGTAGCCGCCGATCTCGCAGTAGACGTGGGCACCGCGGGCCCGGGCGTGCTCGAGCTCCTCCAGCACGAGGACCGCGCCGCCCTCGCCCATCACGAACCCGTCGCGGTGGGCGTCGAACGGGCGCGAGGCGTGCGCCGGGTCGTCGTTGTTCGGTGAGGTCGCCTTGATCGCGTCGAAGCACGCCACGGTGATCGGGGAGATCGGCGAGTCCGAGGCGCCGGCGACACAGATGTCGACCCGGCCGTCCTCGATGGCGTGGAACGCGTAACCCACCGCGTCCAGCCCCGACGTGCAGCCCGTGGACACGGTCTGCACGGGCCCGTGCGCGCCCGTCAGTTCGGCTATCTCCGAGGCGAGGGCGCTGGGTGAGAACGCCCGGTGGAGATGCGGCCCCGCCTCGCTGTGGTCGACGTCCCAGCGGCGGCCCGAGCTGCTGACCGCCACGTAGTCGTGCTCCAGCCGGGTGGTGCCGCCGACCGCGGTGCCCATGGACACCCCGATCCGCCAGGGATCCTCCCGCGCCATGTCCAGACCGGCGTCGGCGAGCGCCTCACGCGCCGCGACGATGGCGAACTGCACGTACCGGTCGGCCCGTTGCACCTGCTGGGCGTCGAGGCCGTGGACCGCGGGATCGAAGTCGACCTCCGCCGCTATACGGGACCTGAAGCCCGCCGGGTCGAACAGGGTGATGCCCCGCGTCGCGGTCCGGCCGTCCGCGAGCAGGCCCCAGAACGCCGGGGCGCCCACGCCTCCGGGTGCGACGATGCCGACACCGGTCACCGCCACACGTCTGTTCACGAAACCGCTCCCGTGGGCTCGGAGGGCCGGTGCGTCGCGGTGCCCTCCGCGGCGGGGGTCTCCTCCGTGTCGACGTGCCCGAGTTCCGGGCGCGGGGCCAGCGGCCCCAGGTGGAAGACCATGCGGGCCTCGGTGCGGCCCACGTTGCGGAACCGGTGGCGCACGTACGGGGGGATCATCAGACCCTGGTCGGTCCGGATCGGGTGCGTCTCGCCGTCCAGATCGACCTCGAGGTCGCCGGCGACCACGTACACGAACTCCTCGGAGTACGGGTGGTAGTGCTCGCCGATACGGTCTCCGGGTTCGACGATCGCGAGGCCCATGAAGCCGCTCGTCGCCCCCACCACGGTGGGTGTGAGCATGGCGCGCAGGTCACCACCGCGCCGGCGGTTGGGCTGGGTCTCGCTGAGGTCGACGATGCGGTGCGTTGTGCTCATGACTGTTTCCTCCACAGGGCCGGAAGTCGGTCAGCCGCGGTGCGCGGTGCCCGGCTCCGCTCGGACGGGCGCGGTTCAGGAAGCGCGGCGGTCGGTGATCAGACGCATGTCGGCGCTCTCCAGGAGGCGCGCCGCCACCTTCTCGTCGGTGAGCGACCCGTCCACACCGAGAGCTTCGAGATCCAGCAGGCGCGCCAGCACGTCGGCCTTGCGGGGGCCGCGCGCGCCGAGGGCGAGCAGCGGGTCGGTGTCCAGCGGACCGCGCGCGTCGACGAGCCGTACGACGATGTCGTCGCGCTGGAAGACGGTGCTGCTGTCGATGAGCCCCGCGGGAACGTCCGCGGCGGCCTCGTCCTGCTGGGCCAGCAGCTTGGCCAGCGCCATGCCGCAGCCCTTCTTGGCCGGGTAGTACAGACCGTGCCGCACGACGTCCTGGGGCCTGCCGCCGGTCGTGGCCAGATGATGGACGGCCGGAAGAGCCGCGCGCGTGAAGAACACGCGGGCCGACTTCGGGTCGTCGAGGTCACGGTCCTGCTCCAGGTACGGGTTGATGGCCTCTTCGACCGCCCGCACCTCGGGCTGGCGGGCCACGTGCCGCAGTGCCGCCAGCAGGTCGCCCTGCACCTCCACGGTCCGCACGACACGGTTGCCGTGCATGAACAGGGAGGTACGGCGCAGCCGGGTGGTGTCGTCGACCCGGGCCTCGGGGGAGGTGTATCCCGCGAGGATCTCGGCGACCTTGTGCTCGCAGTCCGGCCTGACCGTGAAGGTGAGGGCGTGCCGTACGACGCCGTCACCGACGCGGGGCGCCGGCTGCGTGCCCGTGCGGCGCCTCGCCGAGACCGGGGTGCGTGCCCCGTCCGTCTCGCGCAGCACGCTGTAACGGAAGGACCGGGTGTCGCGCACGCAGTCGTGCAGCGGCTGGACGGTCTCCAGGTGTTCCTCGCTGTTCACCCAGGCGAGGAACGGCGGGGCGCTCTCCCATTCGCTGGTGATCAGCCACTGCGAGGGGTTCTCTATGGACTGGCACAGTTGGTCGGAGATGTGGCCGGGGACGGACGCCACCTGGTGCCGCATGTGCTCGTAGGCGGCGAGGAACTGCTGCTGTGCCCCGTCGTAGAGATCGAGCATCAGTACCACGCGCAGCCGGGAGCCGTCGAAGGCCGACTGGGATATACGTTCGGACAGCGTCGTCATGGTCACGCCTCTCCTTGGACAGTGAGCCCGCCACACCGGCGTACGACACCGGTCCTCGGAAGATCCCGAGCATGAGATCCGGTGCGTACGGTCCGTCGATCGCCGTCAACGGCTGTGGCGGTCCGGTCTCGATCCTCGCCACGTACCACCGGTGGCGCGAGATGTGTGAACCAGGCGGGTGAAGCGGCGACCCGAAGCGCCGTTCCGGGGGCATGGAAACGTCGTCCCCTTCCCGGCGGCCGCAGCAGGAGCTGTTCGATGCAAAAACAGGCTGAAGTACACGTACCTGTCCTCGTCGTGGGCGGCTCCCTGGTGGGCCTGTCCACGTCCCTCTTCCTCGGCCGGCTCGGCATCGAGCACATGCTGGTCGAACGGCATGCGGGCACCTCGATGCACCCGCGCGGCCGCGGCAACAACGTGCGCACCATGGAGCTGTTCCGCACGGCCGGCGTGGAGGACCCCATCCGTGAGGCCGGCCGGGTCCTGGCCGAGAACCACGGCATCCTCCAGACGCCCTCGCTCACCGGCGGCGGCGGCGAATGGCTGATCAAGGAGGTGCAGCACAGCAGCGGCGCGTCCCGCTTCAGCCCGGCCCCCTGGTGCGTGTGCAGTCAGAACGACCTGGAGCCGGTGCTCCTGGAGTACGCCACGAAGTACGGCGGCGATCTGCGGTTCTCCACCGAGCTGCGCTCTTTCGAACAGGACGGCGCGGGCGTCACGGCGCTCGTCGAGGACCGGATGACGGGCCGGATCGGCACCGTACGCGCGGACTACCTCGTCGCCGCCGACGGGCCGCGCAGCCCGGTGCGCGAACGGCTCGGCATCGGCCGGTCGGGGCCGGGCGACCTGTTCCACAACGTGAGCATCACCTTCCGCTCGCGCGGCCTCGCGGCCGTGGTCGGGGACCGCCGCTTCATCGTCTGCTACCTCACCGACCCGGCCGCCGACGGCGCCCTGCTGCCGGTGGACAATGCCGAGAACTGGGTGTTCCACGCGCCGTGGCAGCCCCAGACCGGCGAGACGCTCGACGACTTCACCGACGAGCGCTGCATCGAGCACATCCGCCGCGCGACCGGCGCCCTCGACCTCGACGTCGAGATCACCGGCAAGGCGCCCTGGCACGCCGCCGAGCGGGTCGCCGAACGGTACGCCGACGGCCGTGTCTTCCTCGCGGGCGACTCCGCGCACGAGATGTCCCCGACGGGCGCGTTCGGCTCCAACACCGGTATCCAGGACGCCCACAACCTCGCCTGGAAGCTCGCCGCCGTCCTGCAGGGCCACGCGGGCCCCGGCCTGCTGGACACCTACGACGCCGAGCGCCGGCCGGTCGCGGTGGCCACCAGCAAGCGGGCCTCCGTCCGATCCGAGGAGCACAGCCACCCCGGCTACGCGCCCGCCCCCAGCGGCGGCGGGAGGCAGAGCGGGATGCTGACCGTCGCCCTCGGCTACCGCTACCGCAGCGGTGCGGTCCTGGGCGCCGACCCCGCACTGCCCGTCGTCCCCCAGGGGCTGCAGCTCACGGGTGAACCGGGCAGCCGCGCCCCGCACCTGTGGGTGCGCCGCGGCGGCGAGAGCGGCATGGTGTCCACCCTCGACCTCTACGAGCGCTCCTTCGTCCTGCTGACGGACGCGGGCCCCGGCGGCGGCGCCTGGCACGCGGCCGGCGTGGACGCCGCCGCCCGGATGCGCGTCCCGCTCGACGTGTACCGCATCGGCGAAGGCCCCGGCGCCGACCTGGTGCCCGAGACCGGCGTCGACTGGCGGGCCGCGCACGGTACGACCGGCGAAGGGGCCCTGCTGGTACGGCCGGACGGCTTCGTCGCCTGGCGCTCGCCGGGCTCCGTACCCGACCCCGAAGCCGTGCTGTCCGACGTGCTGGAGTCGGTGCTCCACCGTTCACCGACGAGCCGCGGCCGAGCCGCGGGCGCCTGATAGCGTCCGAGGGGAGACGGCTCGCCGTCTCCCCTTTCCCGTGCCGGAGCCCGGCCGGAAGGGCACTCCCGGGGAGGAGCCGGGGCTGTTGCGCGGGTCCCGCCCGCGTGAACACCCGGGGCCGTACGGCCGTACTCCTCGCCGGCAACGACACCGGACCACCGTCCCGGCCGGGCACCGACCGCGTCGGCCGGGCAGGAAGGGACACGCTGTGACAGCTTCACCCGCGAAGGACCGGCAGACCGCCCTCCGCACCGAACTGGAGCGCCGCAACCCGGGCGAGCCCGAGTTCCACCAGGCGGCCCGGGAGGTCCTGGAGAGCCTGGGCCCCGTGTTCGCCGCGCGTCCCGAGTACGCGGAGCCGGGGCTCGTCGAGCGGCTCTGCGAGCCCGAGCGGCAGATCATGTTCCGGGTGCCCTGGCAGGACGACCACGGCGCGGTCCACGTGAACCGGGGATTCCGGGTGGAGTTCAACAGCGCGCTCGGCCCCTACAAGGGCGGGCTGCGCTTCCACCCCTCGGTCAACCTCGGTGTCGTGAAGTTCCTCGGCTTCGAGCAGATCTTCAAGAACGCCCTCACCGGACTCGGCATCGGCGGCGGCAAGGGCGGCAGCGACTTCGACCCGCACGGCCGCTCGGACGCCGAAGTCATGCGTTTCTGCCAGTCGTTCATGACCGAACTCCACCGGCACATCGGGGAGCACACCGATGTGCCGGCGGGTGACATCGGGGTGGGCACCCGCGAGATCGGCTACCTCTTCGGCCAGTACCGGCGCATCACCAACCGCTGGGAGGCCGGGGTGCTCACCGGCAAGGGGCTCGCCTGGGGCGGCTCCGCGTTCCGCACCGAGGCGACCGGCTACGGCAGCGTGCTGTTCGCCGCCGAGATGCTGAGCCTGCGCGGCGAGGAGCTCGCGGGCCTGACGGCCGTCGTCTCCGGTTCGGGCAACGTCGCGGTCCACACGATCGAGAAGCTGACGAACAGCGGCGCGCACCCGGTCACCTGCTCCGACTCCCAGGGCTGCGTCGTCGACGAGAAGGGCATCGACGTCGAACTCCTCAAGCAGGTCAAGGAGGTCGAACGCGGACGCGTCAGCGACTACGCGGACCGCCGGGGGTCCTCGGCCCGCTATGTGCCGGGCGGCAGTGTGTGGGACGTCCCCGCCGACATCGCCTTCCCCTCGGCCACCCAGAACGAACTGGACGCGCAGCACGCCCTCACGCTCGTCCGCAACGGCGTGCGCGCGGTCTCCGAAGGCGCCAACATGCCCTGCACGCCCGAGGCGGTGCGCATCCTCCAGGACGCGGGCGTCGCCCTCGGCCCCGGCAAGGCGGCCAACGCCGGCGGCGTCGCGGTCAGCGCCCTGGAGATGCGCCAGAACGCCTCCCGCGACTCCTGGACGCCCGCTCGGGTGGAGAAGGAGCTCGAACTGATCATGGGCGACATCCACCGGATCTGCTACGAGACGTCCGAGCGCTACGGCGTCCCCGGCGACTACGTGACCGGCGCGAACATCGCGGGCTTCGAGCGCGTCGCGGACGCTATGCTGGCCCAGGGCCTCGTCTGATCCGTCCGGGGCTCGGCCCCCGCCGCCAGGGCCCTACGCGGCGGGCACGGGGCCGAGCGCCCGGTTCGGTCAGGCCGGCGGTCAGCAGGTCGCGCGGACGTGACCCGGCTCGCCCGCGGGGCGCACGTCGCGGTCGCGCAGCACGACGGACAGGCGCGGCCACGTGCGGCACGCGGCGGCGAAGTCCTCCTTCTCGTACTCGACGTCGAAGACGCGGCCGTCGTACGCGCGCGTGAAGCCGGAGCACTCGTCGTAGCGCGCGCACTCCTCCACGACCGCGAAGTCGAAGCCGATGTCCCCGTGTCTGTCGAGCAGTTGGGTGGTGTTCTTCTGGGCGATCGCGAGCCCCCGGGCGTGGGCCCGGTCCGCCAGCAGCCGGGCGAAGGCGACGGCGTCGGCCTCGGTGAGCAGGCCGTCCGACCGGGTGTACGAGTCGAGGTTGTCGGGCTCGACCGCGTGGAATCCACGCTCCGCGCAACCGTCGATCCACGGGCCCACGACACCGAGCAGCGAGCGGCGTTTGCCGTCCGACGAGAGGTCGAACAGCGGCTCGTCCCAGTCCTCGTCGACGACCAGCTCGCCGTCGTGCCCGCGCAACAGCAGGTCCGGGTGCTTCGTCCGCCACCAGGCGACGGCATCCCCGGGCTGTGCCTGGAAGGCGTTGACGTAGCAGATGTTGTACAGACCCGGCACGGGCTCTGCGCCCCGGTCGCGGGAGACGGCCTCGACGTCGCCGGCCGGCCGATAGGCGCCGCCCAGCTGGTAGTCGAACACCGCACCCGCCGCCGGGCGCCGGACGCCGTCCCCGTCGGGACCGGGCGCCGTGGGACGCGGACGGGCGTCCGTGGGCGTGGAGCACGCGCTCAGCAGCATCAGCAGGACAGCGGCGGTGGCGGTGGCCGCGACGCGGGTCCTGGGGGTGGGGCGCCTCATGCTCCTGCTCCGGTGCCCGCGGCGGGACCGGCGGGCACGGCCCCCGGCTGCGCGACGAGCGCGAGCACCTCCGCCTTTGCCCGTCCGGCGGGCACTCCCGCCGCGACGAGCGTCGCGACGGCGGTCGCCCGCCCGTCGTCCTTCCAGGCACCGGTGTTGACGCTCTCCAGCAGCGAGAGCGTCAGGGACTCGAGGGCCGCGCTCAGCGCGGGTGCCGGGACGGGGGTGGGGAACGCCCCGGCCGCCCGGCCCCGTTCCAGGATCGCGTTCACCGTCGCACGTGTGGGGGAGAGGATCTCGGTGACACGCTCGACGCCCAGGTCGCGCCGGGCCAGGGCGATCAGCATGCGGTAGCGGTCGCCGACCGGCCACATCGTCAGCACGAAACGGGCGAGTGAGCGCTCGGCGGGCTCGTCCGGGGCACTCGTCGCCGCGTACGCGCCGACCGCGTCCCGCAGTGCAGCGGCGGCCTCGTCGGCGAGCGCCTCGAGCAGCGCCTGACGGCCCGGGAAGTGACCGTAGACGGTGCGGCGTACGACGCCCGCGGCCCGCGCGATCTCCTCCAGGGTGGTGTCCGGGCTGAAGCCCAGTTCGCTCCGTGCGACGGCGAGGATGCGGGCGCGGTTGGAGCGGGAGTTGCGCCTCTGCGGCTCGCGGGCTGGGGGCTTGGTCACGGCGGTACCTCGGGGCCGGGGTCGCGCGGCTCTCCCGCGGACGGATCTTCATGGTGGCACGCGGGCGGCCGCCCAAGAAGCCGACCGCGGCCCGCAGCAGGCCGATTCCGGTGCATGCGGAGGCCGGCGCGGTCGTCTCCGGCGGGAGACGCTCCGTGGGCGGCACGACGTCGCGCCGGGCGGCCCGGTGCACGGGGCATCCCCGGCCCGCCGGGCCGAGGGGATGCATGCCGGCGCGTCCGTGCGGCTGCCGGCGTGTGCCCGTGCCGTGTGGGTCCGTACCCGCCCGGCCGCGGCGACGGCGTGCTCGACTGTGTGGCGCGTGGATTCCCGGACTCCGGGGGCGGCGCGTCCTCGCCGGCTGCCGGCGAGCGCCCGTGCCGTGGGGCGGTGCGTGTCCGAGGGCCGTGACGGCGTGGCGCGGCGGTTCCCGGACGCCTGGGGGATCGGTTGATCAGCCGCGCTCCCGGCCGTGTCACCGGTCCGAGCCGGACCTCTTCGTTCCGGACGCCGTCGAGCCGCGGACCACCAGCTCCGGCATGAACACGAACTCGCTGTGGGGCGCCGGCGTGCCGCCGACCTCCTCCAGCAGCGCACGGACCGCCGCCTGGCCCATGGCCTGCACGGGCTGGCGGATCGTGGTCAGCGGGGGATCGGTGAAGGCTATGAGCGGCGAGTCGTCGAAGCCGACCACCGAGATGTCCTTCGGCACGTGCAGCCCCTGCTGCCGCGCCGCCCGGATCGCGCCGAGCGCCATCATGTCGCTGGCGCACACGATGGCCGTGCAGCCGCGCGCGATGAGTCCGGAGGCGGCGGCCTGGCCGCCCTCCAGCGTGTAGAGCGAGTGCTGGATCAGCTCCTGCGACTCCTCGGCGGACAGGCCCAGCCGCTCCTTCATCGCCGCCTGGAAGCCCTCTATCTTGCGCAGCACGGGCACGAACCGCCGGGGACCGAGGGCCAGGCCGATCCGGGTGTGGCCGAGCGAGACCAGGTGGGTTACCGCCAGCTGCATGGCGGCCCGGTCGTCGGGGGAGACGAAGGGCGCCTGCACCTTGGGGGAGAAGCCGTTGACCAGGACGTACGGCACACCCTGGGCGCGCAGCCGGTCGTAGCGCTCCATGTCGGCCGTGGTGTCGGCGTGCAGGCCGGAGACGAAGATGATCCCGGCGACGCCCCGGTCGACCAGCATCTCGGTCAGCTCGTCCTCGGTGGATCCGCCGGGCGTCTGGGTGGCGAGGACGGGGGTGTACCCCTGGCGGGTCAGCGCCTGGCCGATCACCTGCGCCAGGGCGGGGAAGATGGGGTTGTCCAGCTCGGGGGTTATCAGGCCGACGAGGCCCGCGCTGCGCTGGCGCAGCCGCACGGGCCGTTCGTAGCCGAGCACGTCGAGCGCGGCCAGGACGGATTCACGGGTGGCCGCCGCCACACCGGGCTTGCCGTTGAGCACGCGGCTGACTGTGGCTTCACTGACCCCCGCCTGGGCTGCGATGTCGGCGAGCCGCGCGGTCATGTCAGTGGACTGTACCGGGCGTACGGAAAATTGCCCACCACGCTCCGGATTCAGTCGGTTCCGGTGCGAGGCCGGAAGCGCCCGATCACATGCCTGCAAAGGCTTGCGGGCCGCTTGCGGATGCCTTGCAGCTCGGGCCACCCTGTGTCGGGACCGGTGTCAAGCGATGTGACGGCAACTCTCCGGACACGCGAATGTAACGATCATCGGTCCTTGCAGAAATTTGCCGCAAGGTCTTTCCGATGCTTTTCAGCCCTGTTACGTTCCTGGCAACCCGGCGCCGCGAGGGAGCGGTCGGCGGGAGGCACGTCTTCGCCTCCGCCCTTCCGGGCACAGTTGAAGGAGTTCACATGCGGCGTGGCATAGCGGCCACCGCGCTGGTAGCGGCACTGGCCCTCTCGGCGACGGCGTGCGGTGGGGGCAGCGAAGAGAGCAAGGCTGACGGCCCGGTCACCATCACGTGGTGGGACACCTCGAACGCGACCAACGAGGCGCCCAACTACAAGGCCCTCATCAAGGAGTTCGAGGCGGCCAACAAGGACATCACGGTGAAGTACGTGAATGTCCCCTTCGACCAGGCCCAGAACAAGTTCCAGACCGCCGCCGGCAGCAAGGGCGCCCCCGACATCATCCGTGCCGACGTCGGCTGGACCGGGGCGTGGGCGAAGCAGCAGTTCCTCGCCCCGCTCGACGGCACCGATGCCCTGAAGAACTCCGAGGACATCACGCCCGCCCTGCTGAAGCAGGCGCAGTACGAGGGCAAGACCTACGGTGCGCCGATCGTCACCGACACCCTCGCGCTGATGTGGAACAAGGACCTCCTGAAGAAGGCCGGCTTCGACGCGCCGCCCACCACCTGGGACGAGCTGAAGAAGGTCTCCAAGGCGGTCGCCGACAAGACCGACGCCGACGGGTTCTGGCTGAACAAGGCCGGTTACTACCAGATGCCGTTCCTCTACGGCGAGGGCACCGACCTGATCGACTCCGACGGCAAGAAGATCACCGTCAACTCGGACGAGGCCGTCAAGGCGATCGAGACCAGCAAGAGCCTGCTGGCCGCCGACGGTGTCGCGAAGCTCGACGTGTCCGCCGACGCCTACGCGCACATGCAGGACGCCTTCACGACCGGCAAGGTCGCCATGATCGTCCAGGGCCCGTGGGAGCTCACCAACATCTACAAGGGCGCCGCGTTCAAGGACGCCAAGAACCTCGGCATCTCCAAGGTGCCGGGCGGCCCGGCCGGCGTCGGCGCCCCGATCGGCGGCCACAACCTGTCGGTCTACGCGGGGGCGGACGCCGCGCACCAGAAGGCGGCCCAGAAGTTCATCGGCTTCATGACCTCCGGTGAGACCCAGGCGAAGATCGCCATGAAGAACAGCACCCTGCCGACCCGTACCTCCGCCTACACCGCCGAGGTCAAGGCACTGCCCGGCTTCGCCGACATGCAGACCGTGCTGGCCGAGAGCGGCAAGGCGCGCGGCTCGGACCCGAGCTACAGCTCCCTGTACACCGACTTCGAGACCAACGTCACCAAGATCCTCCAGGACAAGGTGAGCGTGCAGAAGGGCCTGGACGACACCGCCGCGGCCTACAAGAAGCTGCTCCAGGACTACTCCTGAGCCCAGCGGCCGGTCCGCCCTCCTGACGGGGCGGGCCGGCCGCACAGCCGCGTCCCGACCGACTCCCGCAGTCAACTGCCGAGAAGAACGCCGAGAAGGTGCCGAAGATGACCGTCGCCGCCGAGGGTGCAACCGCCGCAGAGCGCGGGCGCGCCCCGCGCCCCGGGCGCCCCGGGCTCTTTGCCCGTATGAAGCTGTCGTACGAGAAGAACTGGTACGCCTGGGCCATGGTGGCCCCGGTCGTCCTCGTGCTCGGCGTGCTGGTGCTGTATCCGCTCGTCCGCGGCATCTACCTGTCGATGACGAACGCCGACAGCACGAACATCGGCCGCACCATCGGCGTCAACAAGATCCCGGACTCGTTCTCGTGGGTCGGCCCGGACAACTACACGGAGATCCTCTCGGGCGCCGACGGCCAGTTCTGGCCGCACTTCGTCTGGACGATCGTGTGGACCGTCGTCTGCGTCGCCTTCCACTACGGCATCGGACTCGGCCTCGCGCTGCTGCTCAACCGCAAGCTGCGCGGCCGCACCTTCTACCGCCTCGTCCTGATCCTGCCGTGGGCCGTGCCCACCTTCGTCACCGTCTTCTCCTGGCGGCTGATCCTCGCCGACGAGGGCGGCATCCTGAACACCGCTCTCGGCTGGCTCCAGTTGCCGCAGCCGGGCTGGCTCAGCGACGTCTTCTGGCAGCGGACCTCCGCCGTCATGGTCAACGTCTGGGTCGGCGTGCCCTTCATGATGGTCTCGCTGCTCGGCGGGCTCCAGTCCATCAACGGCGACCTGTACGAGGCGGCCGAGATGGACGGCGCGAGCGCCTGGCAGCGCTTCCGCCACGTCACGCTGCCCGGTCTGCGGTCGGTCAGCTCCACCGTGATCCTGCTCGGCGTGATCTGGACCTTCAACCAGTTCGTCGTGATCTTCCTGCTCTTCGGCGCGACCGGCGCCCCCGAGGCGCAGATCCTCGTCACCTGGGCGTACCGCCTCGGCTTCGGCCAGGACCCGCGCGACTACGCCGGCTCGGCCGCGTACGGCGTGATCATCCTGTCGATGCTCATCGTCTTCGCCTCCTTCTACCGGCGCTGGCTCGCTCGCAACGAGCAGTCCGCCGCCTGATGCCGACAAGGACACCACCGACATGAGCACCCTCACCGAACGCCCCGCCGCAGCCCCGTCGAAGCGCCCCGCCCGCCCCGCCGACCGGACGGGCGCCCGCCGCCGCGGCGAGCGCAGCCGCGGCGCCTCGATCGCCATCCACGCCACGCTGATCGTCGCGAGCTTCATCGCCTTCTTCCCGGTCGGCTGGATCGCCTGGATCTCGCTCGGCCCGGACAAGACCGACTTCCTCCACCCCGACAGGATCGCCGGGAAGATCAGCTTCGAGAACTACTCGGCCGTTCTCGCCGACACCCAGTTCCTCACCTGGTTCGGCAACTCGATGATCGTGGCCCTCGGGACCTGCCTGCTGGGCGTGTTCATCGCCGCCAGTTCCGGATACGCCGTGTCCCGCATGCGCTTCCCCGGCTACCGCCAGCTGATGTGGACCTTCCTGGTCACCCAGATGTTCCCCGTCGCCATCCTGATGGTGCCGCTCTACAAGATCGTGGCCGACCTGGGCCTGCTGGACACCTACGGGGCGCTCATCCTCGTCTACTGCACCACGGCCGTCCCGTACTGCGCCTGGCTGCTCAAGGGATACTTCGACACGATCCCGCACGAGATCGACGAGGCGGGCCGCGTCGACGGACTCACCCCGTTCGGCACCTTCTACCGGCTGGTCCTGCCGCTCGCCCGGCCGGGCCTGGCGGTGGCCGCCTTCTACACCTTCCTCACCGCGTGGGGCGAGGTCGCGTACGCCTCCGTCTTCATGCTCAGCGAGGGCAAGTACACCCTGTCGATCGGCCTGACCACCTTCGTCAGCCAGTACGACACCCAGTGGGACCTGATGGCCGCCACCGCGGTCCTCATCGCCCTGCCCGCGTCGCTCGTCTTCTACCTCGTCCAGCGCCATCTGGTCACCGGCCTCACCGCCGGCGCGGCGAAGTCCTGACGCGCCGCCGACCTTTCCCGTCCGCCATCTCTTACTCAGGGAAGACATGACCCAGCACCTCACTGCCCCCGCGCACACCCTCGACAGCACCCGTCCGGGCTGGTGGCGCGACGCGGTGATCTACCAGGTCTATCCGCGCAGCTTCGCCGACGGGAACGGCGACGGCATGGGCGACCTCGAAGGCGTGCGCAGCCGGCTGCCGTACCTGAAGGACCTCGGCGTCGACGCCGTCTGGCTCAGCCCCTTCTACGCCTCCCCGCAGGCCGACGCCGGGTACGACGTCGCCGACTACCGTGCCATCGACCCCATGTTCGGCTCGCTCCTCGACGCCGACGGGCTCATCCGCGACGCCCACGCCCTGGGCCTGCGCATCATCGTGGACCTCGTCCCGAACCACTCCTCCGACCAGCACGAGTGGTTCAAGCGCGCGCTGCGCGAGGGGCCCGGGTCGCCGCTGCGGGCCCGCTACCACTTCCGCCCCGGCAAGGGGAAGAACGGCGAACTGCCGCCCAACGACTGGGAGTCCATCTTCGGCGGACCGGCGTGGACGCGCACCGAGGACGGCGAGTGGTACCTCCACCTGTTCGCGCCCGAGCAGCCCGACTTCAACTGGGAACACCCCGCCGTCGCCGACGAGTTCCGCTCCATCCTGCGCTTCTGGCTCGACATGGGCGTCGACGGCTTCCGCGTCGACGTCGCCCACGGCCTGGTCAAGGCCGACGGCCTGCCCGACCTGGGCAGCCACGACCAGCTCAAGCTGCTCGGCAACGACGTCATGCCCTTCTTCGACCAGGACGGCGTGCACGCGATCTACCGCAGCTGGCGCAAGATCCTCGACGAGTACCCCGGTGAGCGGATCGCCGTCGCCGAGGCGTGGACGCCGACCGTGGAGCGCACCGCGAACTACGTGCGCCCCGACGAGCTGCACCAGGCGTTCAACTTCCAGTACCTCGGCACCCCGTGGGACGCCGACGAGCTGCGTGCCGTGATCGACCTCTCGCTGGCGGCCATGCGGCCCGTCGGTGCCCCCGCCACCTGGGTGCTGTCCAACCACGACGTCACCCGGCACACCACCCGCTTCGCCAACCCGGCGGGCCTCGGCACCCAGATCCGCACGGCCGGCGACCGCGAGCTGGGCCTGCGCAGGGCCCGCGCGGCGACGCTGCTGATGCTCGCGCTGCCCGGCTCCGCGTACATCTACCAGGGCGAGGAACTGGGTCTGCCCGACGTCACCGACCTGCCCGACGAGGTCCGCCAGGACCCGTCGTTCTTCCGCGCGGCGGGCCAGGACGGGTTCCGCGACGGCTGCCGCGTGCCGATCCCGTGGACGGTCGAGGGCTCCTCGTACGGCTTCGGCAGCGGCGGCAGCTGGCTGCCGCAGCCCGACAGCTGGGCCGCGCTCAGCGTCGAGGCGCAGACCGGCGACCCCGACTCCACGCTGGAGCTGTACCGCAGCGCCCTCGCGGTGCGCCGCGCACGGCCCGAGCTCGGCGCGGGCGACGCGGTGGAGTGGCTGGACGCCCCCGACGGCGTGCTCGTCCTGCGCCGCGGCGGCTTCGTCTGCGTCGCCAACACCACGTCCGAGGCCGTCACCCTGCCTGCCTACGGCCGGCTGCTGCTGGCCAGTTCGCCGGTGAAGGTCACCGGCGAGGCTGCCGAGGTGCCCGCCGACACCACCGCCTGGTGGGCGGTGTGACGGTCCCTCCGCCTCGGGGCGACGCCGCGCACGCCGTCCCGAGGCTCGCCGACCTCGCCCTCCAGGCAGGGGTCAGCGAAGCCACCGTCAGCCGGGTGCTCAACGGCAAGGCAGGTGTCGCCGCCACGACCAGGCACCGGGTGCTGGCCGCGCTCGACGTGCTCGGCTACGAGCGGCCCGTGCGGCTCAAGCGGCGCAGCGCCGGTCTGGTCGGGCTGGTCATCCCCGAGCTGACCAACCCGATCTTCCCGGCGTTCGCCCAGGTCATCGAGCAGGTGCTGGCCGGGCACGGGTACACGCCCGTGCTGTGCACGCAGATGCCGGGCGGCGCCACCGAGGACGAGCTCGTGGAGCAGCTGGAGGAACGTGGCGTCACGGGCATCGTGTTCCTGTCCGGGCTGCACGCCGACACCTCGGCCGACCCCTCGCGCTATGTGCACCTCGCGTCCCGAGGAGTGCCGTTCGTCCTCATCAACGGCTTCAACGAGCGGGTCGACGCGCACTTCGTCTCACCCGACGACCGCTCGGCGGCGCGCATGGCGGTGCGCCATCTCGTGGAGCTGGGGCACGAACGCATCGGCCTCGCCGTGGGCCCCACCCGGTATGTGCCCTCCCGCCGCAAGGCCGAGGGATTCACGGCGGCCCTGCACTCGCTGCTGGGCGTTCCCCACGAGGAGGCCCAGCGCCTCATCCGGCGCACGCTGTTCTCGGTGGAGGGCGGACAAGTGGCCGCCGGGGCACTGCTCGACGCGGGCTGCACGGGCATCGTGTGCGGCAGCGACCTGATGGCGCTCGGCGCGATCCGCGCCGTGCGCGGGCGCGGCCTCGACGTGCCGCGCGACGTCTCGGTGGTCGGCTTCGACGACTCGCCGCTGATCGCGTTCACGGATCCGCCGCTCACGACGGTGCGTCAGCCCGTGCAGGCGATGGCGACGGCCGCGGTGGACGCGCTGATCGAGGAGATCGACGGAAACCCCGTGCAGCGCACGGAGTTCGTCTTCCAGCCGGAACTCGTGGTGCGCGGCTCCACGGGGGCTCCCGCCGCCTGACGGGGACGGTCCGGCCGGCCGGGCGCGTGGGGCCCGGCACGGACCGGGACCCCCGGCCGGCGCGGACCCCGCGGCGGCCACCCACTCGGGACGACCGCCGACGGCCCCTGCCCCGGTTCCATCACGGCCCCGGTGGGGGCCGGACCGGAGTCGTGGTTGAACGTAACACCGCTGCAATGACTTGCGAAAGAGCTTGCGGACACGGATCGGCCACGTTTCCCCGTTGTCACCCACCCCGTCATGAACCCTTGTCCGGAGGGTTGACCGGGTCGCGCGGGGGGTCGTACGGTCTCGACCGCAACGAGTTTCAGACTTCTTGCACAAGAATTCTCAAAGGCCTTGCGGGCACGGCGCGTTGACCGTACGAGGCTGCCCCCTCGCATCCGCACCTCCCTGAAGAGCAGGAGGAATCATGGCCCGCAGAACCGTGGCCGCTGCACTCGCCGTCCTGGCGGGAGCCGCTGCGGCCGTCACGGCCCCCTCACCGGCCCAGGCCGCGCCGCCCGGCGACAAGGACGTCACCGCCGTGATGTTCGAGTGGAAGTTCGCCTCCGTCGCCAAGGCCTGTACGGACCAGCTCGGTCCCGCAGGGTACGGCTACGTCCAGGTCTCGCCGCCCCAGGAACACATCCAGGGCTCGCAGTGGTGGACCTCGTACCAGCCCGTCAGCTACCGGATCGCAGGCCGCCTCGGCGACCGCACCGCCTTCAAGAACATGGTCGACACCTGCCACGCCGCGGGCGTGAAGGTCGTCGCCGACACCGTCATCAACCACATGGCCGCGGGCTCCGGGACGGGCACAGGCGGCTCCTCGTACGGGAAGTACGACTACCCGGGGCTGTACTCCTGGTACGACCTGAACAACTGCACCGCGCAGATCAGCAACTACCAGGACCGCTGGAACGTGCAGGAGTGCGAGCTCGTCGGGCTCGCCGACCTGGACACCGGCGAGGAGTACGTCCGCACGAAGATCGCCGGCTACATGAACGACCTCCTGTCGCTCGGCGTCGACGGCTTCCGCATCGACGCCGCCAAGCACATGGCGGCCGCCGACCTCGCCGCCGTCAAGTCCAAGCTGACGAACCCGTCCGTGTACTGGAAGCAGGAGGCCATCTACGGCGCGGGCGAGGCCGTCTCGCCGAGCGAGTACCTCGGCAACGGCGACGTGCAGGAGTTCCGCTACGCACGCGACCTCAAGCGCGTCTTCCAGAACGAGAACCTCGCCTACCTGAAGAACTACGGCGAGGGCTGGGGCTACATGGAGTCCGCCAAGTCCTCCGTCTTCGTCGACAACCACGACACCGAGCGCGGCGGCGACACGCTCAACTACAAGAACGGCGCCGACTACACCCTGGCGAACGTCTTCATGCTGGCCTGGCCGTACGGGTCGCCCGACGTGCACTCCGGCTACGAGTGGTCGGACAAGGACGCCGGGCCGCCCAACGGCGGGCACGTCAACGCCTGCTGGAGCGACGGCTGGAAGTGCCAGCACGCCTGGCGTGAGATCTCCTCCATGGTCGCCTTCCGCAACGTCTCCCGCGGCCAGTCCGTCACCAACTGGTGGGACAACGGCGGCGACCAGATCGCCTTCGGCCGCGGCTCCAAGGCGTACGTGGCCATCAACCACGAGACCTGGTCGCTCACCCGCACCTTCCAGACCTCGCTCCCGTCGGGCACCTACTGCGACGTACAGAACAACAGGCCGGTCACGGTGAACGGCTCCGGCCAGTTCACCGCGACCCTCGGCCCCAACACCGCGGTCGCGCTGCACGCCGGCGCACGCTCCTGCGGCTGACGTCCACCGCACTCCCGCCGCCCCGCTCCTCCTCCCCGGAGCGGGGCGGCACTCCGTACCCGTTCACCACCCTCATCCAGGAGATCCGCTGTGATACGCCCCCGTATCCGCCTGCGCCCGGGCGCGGCCGCGGTCGCCGCCGCGGCGACGGTCGCGGCGCTCGTCCCCGCCCTGCCGGCGGTGGCCGCGCCCGAGCCGCCCCCGCCGCCCTCGGACAGAGCCCTGGCCGCGCAGCCGGCCCGCCACGACCTGACCCGCGAGCAGTTCTACTTCGTCCTGCCCGACCGTTTCGCCAACGGCGACACGGGCAACGACCGCGGCGGGCTCACCGGCACCCGGACGACCACCGGGTACGACCCCACCGACAAGGGCTTCTACCAGGGCGGTGACCTCAAGGGGCTCACCGAGAGGCTCGACTACATCAAGGGCCTCGGCACCACCGCCATCTGGATGGCGCCGATCTTCAAGAACCAGCCGGTGCAGGGCGAGGGCAAGGACGCGAGCGCCGCCTACCACGGCTACTGGATCACCGACTTCACCCAGGTCGACCCCCACTTCGGGACCAACGCCGATCTGGAGAGGCTGATCGACAAGGCCCACGACAAGGGCATGAAGGTCTTCTTCGACGTCATCACCAACCACACGGCCGATGTCGTCGACTACCAGGAGAAGTCGTACGGCTACCTCTCCAAGGGCGCCTTCCCGTACCTGACGAAGGACGGGAAGCCGTTCGACGACAGCGACTACGCCGACGGGACCCGCCGTTTCCCCGCGACCGACCGGGACTCCTTCCCGCGCGTCCCCGTCGTGCCGGCCGCCAAGAAGGACATCAAGGTCCCCGCCTGGCTCAACGACCCGGAGATGTACCACAACCGGGGCGACTCGACCTTCGCCGGCGAGTCCTCCGAGCACGGCGACTTCTCGGGCCTCGACGACCTGTGGACCGAGCGGCCCGAGGTCGTCGAGGGCATGGCGAAGATCTACCAGCGCTGGGTGCGCGACTTCGGCATCGACGGCTTCCGCATCGACACGGTCAAGCACGTCAACATGGACTTCTGGACCCAGTGGGCGACCGCGCTCGACGCGTACGCGGCCAAGCAGGGACGGGACGACTTCTTCATGTTCGGCGAGGTCTACTCGGGCGACCCGGCGATCACCGCGCCGTACGTCACCCGCGGCCGCCTCGACGCGACCCTGGACTTCCCGTTCCAGGACGCCGCCCGCGCCTACGCCTCGCAGGGCGCCTCCGCGGACAAGCTCGCGAACCTCTTCGCCCAGGACTACCGCTACACCACGGACAAGGCCAACGCCTACGAGTCGGTGCCCTTCCTCGGCAACCACGACATGGGCCGCTTCGGCACCTTCCTGCGCCAGGACAACCCGCGGGCCGGCGACGCCGAGCTGCTGCAGCGCTACCGCCTCGCCAACGAGCTGATGTTCCTCAGCCGCGGCAACCCGGTGATCTACTACGGCGACGAGCAGGGCTACACCGGCGCGGGCGGTGACAAGGACGCGCGCCAGACCCTGTTCGCCTCGCGCACGGCCGACTACCTCGACGACGACCAGCTCGGCACCGACCGCACGCACGCCGAGGACGCGTACGACACCACCCACCCGCTGTACCGTTCCGTCGCCGCGCTGTCGAAGCTCACCAAGGCGCACCCCGCGCTCCGCGACGGCGTGCAGCAGCAGCGCTACGCGGAGGGCTCCGTGTACGCCTTCTCCCGTACGGACGCCAAGGCGAAGACCGAGTACGTCGTGGCCCTGAACAACGCGGGCACGGCCAAGACGGTCCGCATCCCGACCGGTTCGGCCGGCACGGACTTCACCGCGATCCACGGCGGCGACACCACGGTCCGCAGCGGAGACGACCGGACCGTCGAGGTCACCGTCCCGGCGCTCTCGTCGCTCGTGCTCAAGGCCGCCAAGCCGCTCGCCGCGCCCGGCACGAAGCCCTCCGTCGTCCTGAAGGCACCCGAGGCGGGCGCCACCGGCACCGTCGAGGTCTCGGCCGACGCCGACGGCGGGCAGCTCGGCCGGGTCGTGTTCGCCGCGCAGGTGGGCAACGGCCCCTGGCAGGTCCTCGGATCCGCCGACCACGCCCCCTACAAGGTCACCCAGCACATCACCGCACCCGCGGGGACGGCCCTGCGCTACAAGGCCGTCGTCGTCGACTCCGAGGGCCGCACCGCGAGCGCCACGGCCGCCACGACCAGCGGCGCGCCCGCCGTCGAACAGCCCCCGACCGCGACCCAGCGGGACTACGCGATCGTCCACTACAAGCGCGCCGACGGGGACTACGCCGACTGGAACCTGTACACCTGGGGCGACATCGCCGACGGCGAGGGAACGACCTGGCCCGCGGGCAAGCCCTTCACCGGCCGGGACGCGTACGGCGCCTTCGCCTACGTGAAGCTGAAGCCCGGAGCCTCCTCCGTCGGCTTCATCGCCGTGAACAAGGACGGCGTGAAGGACACCGACGCCGACCGCACCATCGACCTGTCGAAGACCGGTGAGGTGTGGATCGAGCAGGGCAGGCCCGGCCTGTCGAACACCGCGCCCGAGGGCGCCTACCCGCCCCAGGACACGTCCAAGGCCGTCCTGCACTACAAGCGCGCGGACGGCGACTACGCGGGCTGGGGCCTGCACACCTGGACCGGGGCGGCGAACCCGACCGACTGGTCCAAGCCCCTGGAGCCGGTGCGGACGGACCCGTACGGCGCCGTCTTCGAGGTGCCGCTCGCACCGGGAGCCACCTCGCTCAGTTACATCCTGCACAAGGGAGACCAGAAGGACCTGCCCTCCGACCAGTCCCTCGACCTCAAGGCCAACGGCCACGAGGTGTGGCTCCTGGCCGGCCAGGAGAAGTACCTGCTGCCGCAGCCCAAGGGCGGCGGCGCGGCCCTGGACCTCACCAAGGCGCACGCCGTCTGGATCGACGAGGACACCGTGGCCTGGAACGGCAGCGACGCCGCCGCGTCGGGGGCGCTGCTCTACTCCCGGGAGGGCTCCATAGCCGTCGAGAACGGCGCGCTGACGGGTGACGCGCGCGTGCTGCGGCTGACCAGGACGTCGCTGACCGACGCGCAGAAGGCGAAGTACCCGCACCTGAAGACGTACACGGCCCACCGCGTCGACGCACGCGACCGCGACCGGGTGCGCGAGGCACTGCGCGGCCAGGTCGTGGCCGCCCAGTACGCGGCCAACGGCGCCGTCGTCGCGGCGACCGGGGTCCAGATCGCCGGGGTCCTCGACGATCTGTACGCGCCGGAGGCCACCAAGGCGTCGCTCGGCGCGACGTTCGACCGCAAGGGTGTGCCCACGCTGCGGCTGTGGGCGCCGACCGCGCAGAACGTCGCGCTGGAGCTCGGCGGGAAGACCGTCGCCATGCGCCGCGACGACGCGAGCGGCGTCTGGTCGGTGCGCGGAAGCAAGGGCTGGAAGGGGGACACGTACCGCTACGCCGTGCGCGTGTGGGCCCCGAGCGTGCAGAAGGTCGTCACCAACAAGGTCACCGACCCCTACTCCCTCGCACTGACGGCGAACTCCGAGCGGAGCGTCGTCACCGACCTCTCCGACCCGTCCCTGGCGCCCGCCGGCTGGTCCGCACTGAAGAAGCCCGCCGCCGTGCCGCTCAAGGACGCCCAGATCCAGGAGCTGCACATCCGCGACTTCTCCGTCGCGGACCCGACGGCCGACCACCGGGGCACGTACCTCGCCTTCACCGACAAGGACAGCAAGGGCTCGCAGCACCTGCGCGCCCTCGCCGGCGCCGGCACCTCCTACGTCCATCTGCTGCCCGCCTTCGACATCGGCACGATCCCGGAGAGGAAGGCCGACCAGCAGCAGCCCGAGTGCGACCTGAAGATCTACGCACCCGACTCCGAGGAGCAGCAGGCCTGCGTCGCGAGGGCCGCCGCCAAGGACGCCTACAACTGGGGCTACGACCCCCTGCACTACACGGTCCCCGAGGGCTCGTACGCCACCGACCCGGACGGCACGCGGCGCACGGTCGAATTCCGGCAGATGGTGAAGGCCCTCAACGACGACGGCCTGCGCACCGTCATGGACGTGGTCTACAACCACACCGTCGCGAGCGGCCAGGCCGACAAGTCCGTCCTGGACAGGATCGTGCCCGGCTACTACCAGCGGCTCCTCGCCGACGGCTCCGTGGCGACCTCCACCTGCTGCGCCAACACCGCGCCCGAGAACGCCATGATGGGCAAGCTCGTCGTGGACTCGATCGTCACCTGGGCGCGCGACTACAAGGTGGACGGCTTCCGCTTCGACCTGATGGGCCACCACCCGAAGGCCAACATCCTGGCGGTGCGCGAGGCGCTCGACCGACTCACCGTCGAGCGCGACGGTGTCGACGGGAAGAAGATCGTGCTGTACGGGGAGGGGTGGAACTTCGGCGAGATCGCCGACGACGCCCGCTTCGTCCAGGCCACCCAGAAGAACATGGCCGGCACCGGCATCGCGACCTTCTCCGACCGTGCGCGCGACGCGGTGCGCGGCGGCGGTCCGTTCGACGACGACCCGGGCGTGCAGGGCTTCGCCTCGGGCCTGTACACCGACCCGAACTCCTCGAAGGCCAACGGCACCGAGGCGGAGCAGAGGGCGCGGCTGCTGCACTACCAGGACCTGATCAAGGTCGGTCTCTCGGGCAACCTCGCCTCGTACTCCTTCACGGACACCCGCGGCCGCGCGGTCAAGGGCTCCGAGGTCGACTACAACGGCGCCCCGGCAGGCTACGCCGCGGCACCCGGCGACGCGCTCGCCTACGCGGACGCCCACGACAACGAGACGCTGTACGACACACTCGCCTTCAAGCTGCCGGCCGGTACCTCCCCGTCCGACCGGTCGCGGATGCAGGTGCTCGCGATGGCGACCTCGGCCCTGTCACAGGGGCCCGCGCTCTCCCAGGCGGGCACCGATCTGCTGCGCTCCAAGTCGTTGGACCGCAACTCGTACGACAGCGGCGACTGGTTCAACGCCATCCACTGGGACTGCCGCGACGGCAACGGCTTCGGCCGCGGCCTGCCGCCCGCCGCGGACAACAAGCCCAAATGGGGGTACGCGAAGCCGCTGCTGACCAACGCGTCGCTCACCGTCGGCTGCGCGCAGATCGACGGCGCCTCGGCCGCCTACCGTGACCTGCTGCGGATCCGGACCACCGAGCCCGTGTTCGGCCTCGCGACCGCCGAGGACGTCCAGTCCGCGCTGTCCTTCCCGCTGTCGGGCACGGACGAGACGCCGGGCGTGATCACCATGCGCCTCGGTGACCTCGTCGTGGTGTTCAACGCCACGCCCGAGCGGCAGACCCAGCGGGTCTCGGACCTCGCGGGCAGTGGCTACGCCCTGCACCCGGTACAGCGGTCGGGTGCCGACGAGGCGGTCAAGGCCTCGTCGTACGAGCGGAGTTCGGGAACCTTCACGGTCCCGGCCCGTACGGTCGCGGTCTTCGAGCGCGGCTGACCCACCGGATCCCTCCCGCTCCTCACCCGTGTCGCTGTTGGGCCGAAAGGGTGAGGGGCGGGAGGATGGTCCCATGAGTAGGTACGAGAGGTACGACGTCACCGACGAGCAGTGGGAGGGCCTGGCACAGGTGGTGCCGCTGCGCGGCCGTAACGAGTGGCCGTCGCGGGTGGACCACCGGACGGTGCCGCGGGACTACGCGGCCGCCGAGCAGCGCCGTTTCGTCGTGCTGCGGGTGCAGGTCTTCGCCGACGCGCGTGAAGTCGCCGAGTACCTCGTCAACCGCACGCCCGTCCTGCTGGACCTGACCGCGGCCGACACCGAAGTGGCCAAGCGCATCCTGGACTTCAGCAGCGGTGTCGTCTTCGGGCTCGGCAGCGCGATGCACCGGGTCGACCGCAACGTGTTCCTCCTCGCGCCGGTGGGCACCGAGGTGGAAGGAGCCGAGCCGGCCGCCGTACCTCATTCGTAGGACGGCCGCCCCGACGGAACGGTTCGGCGGTGATCAGGGTGCGTACCGTCCCACACATGGACGCGAACGCACTGGTCACCGGCCCGAGGAAGACGCTGCCCGGCCCGAGGACGCCGCCCGCAGAGGCGGGCGCTGCCCGGCCCGCGGTCACCGAATTACGGCTCTCCGCCTTCAGGAGGCACCGAGGGGCGGTGCTCCCCCTCGGCCCCATGACACTTCTCACGGGTGTCAGCGGCAGCGGCAAGTCCAGTGCCCTCGAGGCGTACGAGGCGCTCGCCCTGCTCGGCGCCGGACACGATCTGAGGGCCGCGTTCCCGCAGGCGGCCGAGTGCGTTCCGGAAGAGGCCCGGGCCGACCGGCGGGGGCGCCGCGGTTTCCGGATCGGGTGCACGGTGGACGGCCCCGCGGGCCCGGTGCTCCTCGATGTCGCGGTGGAGGCACAGCCGTGCCTGCGCGTCGTCGGGGAACGGCTGACGAGCGGCGGGCGGACCTTGCTCGCCACGGCCCTGCGCGATCCCGGCCGCGCGGAGGTCGAGGCCTCCTGGCACACCTCCGGTGCGGCCGGTGTCACCCGGGGCCGGCTGCCCTGCGACCGGCTCGGCACCGCCCTGCTTCCCCTGCACGTCGCCGGCAGGACGCAGGCCCAGCTGCGTGTGCTGGCCGCGGCCGAGCAGGTGGTCGTCGCCCTGAGGTCGGTCTTCACCTGCGACCCGCGGCCCCACCGGATGCGCGAGCCCGTCGCCGCGGGGCCCGGCAGGCTGAGGCGCGGGTGCGACAACCTCGCCGAGGTCCTGCACCGCACGCGCAGTGAATGCGGCAAGCGGCACGCGCGGCTCGCGGCGGCGGCGCGCGTGGGGTGCGCGGGCCCGGTGACGGACCTGTGCGTGGAGGAGCTCGGGGACGGCACGGTGCGGGCACTGCTCGCCCGTGGCGGCGGCCGTGCCGGAACGCCCCTCGGACGGCTGGGGGAGGGCGAGTTGAGGTATCTGGCCCTGGCCCTGGTGCTGCTCACCGGGCCGGGCGTGCTCTCCGTTGACCAGGTGGCCGAGGTGCCGGCCGCGTACCAGTCGCTCACGGTGCTCGCGGACGGGTTCGACCGGTGCCTGGATCCGGCTCAGTCGCGCGAACTGGTGGGGCTCGCCGCCGAGATGTGCGCCCGGGGGCACATCCGGCTGGTGGGGGCCGTGTCCGACCCGTCGTGCGCGCGCGGGACCGAGGGCGTGTCGGTGGTAGACCTGGTGCCGTGACGAGAGACGACGGGCTGGACGTGGCGGGACTGCAGCGCAGACTGGCGGAGTTCGCGGCGGCACGCGACTGGCAGCCCTACCACACCCCGAAGAACCTGGCCGTGGCGCTGAGCGTCGAGGCCGCCGAACTGGTCGAGATCTTCCAGTGGCTGACGCCCGAGCAGTCGGCCCGGGTGATGCAGGACGAGGACACGGCGCACCGCGTCCGCGACGAGGTCGCGGACGTGCTCGCCTATCTGCTCCAGTTCTGCGAGGTGCTCGGGATCGACGTGTTGCGGGCCCTGTCCGACAAGATCGACCGCAACGAGCGGCGTTTCCCGGCGGAGTAGAGCCGTCGCCGGGGCGTCGCGGACGGGTGCGCCGGGTGGCCGAGGGCCGTTTCGACACCTCTTCGTCACTCTTCGGAGTTGTCGAGTTATCCACAACAGCCTTGGTGTCCACAGATTTCCGAATTCCCCTGGCTTTTCTGGTCGAAGACCTTCACTCTGGGTAATGAACTGAGTGGGCAGACAGTCGTGCGAACGGGGGCGCGGTCATGGACGCGTTACGACTCATCGAGATCAGCCGCCACGCGCTGGCACAGAGCCGGTCCGTGCCGCAGACCGTGGCCGAGGCATGGCAGGCCCAGGCGCTGGCCCAGGCGATCGGCAGCCTGCTCGCCGCGAGCGGGCCCGCCGAGCTGAGGGGCGAGGCCCGGGGGCTCGGCGAGATCGGCGGACGGGGGTGCGGGGTGCTCGACCACCCGATGGTGCGCAGCGGCGGGGTCCGGGCCGCCCAGCTCACCGAAGTCGCCGATGCCATAGCCGTGTTGACCGGCCTGAACATACTGCTCGGCGAGGTCGGCATCGCCCTCGTCGCGGTCGCCTGCGCCACGGACGACGAAGGGCTCTACTGGCAGTGCATCGAGACGATAGACGCCGCGGACGAGTCGAGCGACCGCGTGCGCGGCATGCTGCGCCGCCTGGCGGAACACGAGCCCGAGCGCCCGCCCGACTCGGTCCGCGGCCGGGCGGGCCCGAAGCGGCCCGTCGCCGAGATGGACCCGGCGGCCGGCGCGCCGTGACGGGGCTCCACGGGTCGCCTCGTGCGGCCTGTCCGGGGAGGCCGCTCCCCGGCTGATGTCCCGGGCGGTCGGTCCATGCGGCCG
Organism: Streptomyces sp. NPDC049597; assembly: GCF_040675505.1. Lineage (NCBI taxonomy): Bacteria > Bacillati > Actinomycetota > Actinomycetes > Kitasatosporales > Streptomycetaceae > Streptomyces > Streptomyces sp. NPDC049597. The sequence continues at coordinate 22,505 of NZ_JBFAOY010000040.1, read as the reverse complement.
GTCTCCCGCACCCGGCCCGGACGCGGCGGTCCGTTCCGTGCGCAGCGGAGCCGCGGAAATCCATGTGGGAAACGGCTCCCGCGAGGCACGTCCCTTGCTGCGGACAGGCGCGGCCGTCCCGCTGCGACGATCCGGCGCACGGTTCCGCGCGCGACCGCGTCATCCGCACCCACGCGACCGGATCGCGCGGCGGCGACGGGTGCAGGATGGATGCATGGATCTTCGAATCTTCACCGAGCCCCAGCAAGGGGCGAGCTACGAGACGCTTCTGAGCGTCGCCAAGGCCACCGAGGAGCTCGGCTTCGACGCCTTCTTCCGATCCGACCACTACCTGAGCATGGGCTCCGCCGATGGACTGCCCGGCCCGACCGACGCCTGGATCACCCTGGCCGGTCTCGCCCGCGAGACCAGGCGGATCCGTCTCGGCACCCTGATGACGGCCGGCACCTTCCGGCTCCCCGGCGTGCTCGCCATCCAGGTCGCCCAGGTCGACCAGATGTCGGGCGGCCGCGTCGAACTGGGGCTGGGCGCCGGCTGGTTCGAGGAGGAGCACCGGGCGTACGGCATCCCCTTCCCCAAGGAGAAGTTCGCCCGCCTCGAGGAGCAGCTGGAGATCATCACCGGCCTGTGGGCCACCGAGGTCGGCGAGACCTACACCTTCGAGGGCCACCACTACCGGCTGACGGACTCCCCGGCCCTGCCCAAGCCCGCCCAGGCCAAGGTCCCCGTGCTGATCGGCGGCCACGGCACAACCCGCACCCCCCGCCTCGCCGCTCAGTACGCCGACGAGTTCAACCTGCCGTTCGCCTCCCTCGAGGACACCGAGCGCCAGTTCGGCCGCGTCCGTGCCGCCGCGGAGAAGACCGGCCGCTCCCCGGACGACCTCGTCTACTCGAACGCGCTGGTCGTGTGCGTCGGCAAGGACGACGCGGAGGTGGCCCGCCGCGCCGCGGTGATCGGACGGGAGGTCGACGAACTCAGGGTGAACGGCCTGGCCGGGTCCCCGGCCGAGGTCGTCGACAAGATCGGCCGCTACGCGGCGGCCGGCTCGTCGAGGATCTACCTCCAGGTGCTCGACCTGGACGACCTCGAACACCTGGAGCTCATCTCCTCCCAGGTCCAGTCCCAGCTGAGCTGATCCCCGGGAGCCGCTGTGAGACCCGCCCGCACACTCGCCGAAGCGCTCGCCCGTCACGTCCTCGTCCTCGACGGCGGCCTGTCCAACCAGCTGGAGGCGCAGGGCTGCGATCTGTCCGACGCCCTCTGGTCGGCGCGGCTGCTCGCCGACGATCCGCGGCAGATCGAGGCGGCGCACGCGGCGTATGTACGGGCGGGCGCGCAGGTGCTCATCACGTCGAGCTACCAGGCCACGTTCGAGGGGTTCGCCCGCAGGGGCTTCCGGCAGGAGGCGACCGCCCGCCTGCTCGGCCGCAGCGTCGCGCTGGCCCGCGCCGCCGCCGACGCGGCGCCCCACGAGGTGTGGGTCGCCGCCTCGGTCGGCCCGTACGGGGCGATGCTCGCCGACGGCAGCGAGTACCGCGGCCGCTACGGGCTGACCGCTGCCGAGCTGGAGCGTTTCCACCGGCCGCGCATCGAGGCCCTTGTGGCCGCGGGGCCCGACGTGCTGGCCCTGGAGACCGTGCCGGACGCCGACGAGGCGGAGGCGCTGCTGCGCGCGAGCGAGGGCTGCGGCGTGCCGGTGTGGCTGTTGTACACCGTCGCGGGCGGGCGGACCCGGGCCGGCCAGGACCTGGCGGAGGCGTTCGCCCTGGCCGCTGGCCGGGACGACGTGGTCGCGGTGGGAGTGAACTGCTGCGACCCGAGGGAGGTGACCGCGGCGGTCGAGACCGCCGCCGCGGCGACCGGCACGCCCGTCGTCGCGTACCCCAACAGCGGGGAGGGATGGGACGCCGCCGAGCGGCGCTGGCAGGGCGGGAGCGCGTACGACCCCGCCGCGGCACGCGCCTGGCGCGCCGGGGGAGCACGCCTCGTCGGCGGCTGCTGCCGCGTGGGGCCGCGGGAGATCGGAGCCCTCGCCCGGCTGCTGGGCACCCGCTGACCCTGCGGTGCCAAGAAGGTGTTCTGGGGCCCGGTTGTGACAAAAACCGCTGGTCGGGGCGGACCGACCGGACGATACTCAAACGCGTGTTCCTGACGATCAGTACGACCGGCACCCCTGAGCGTCCCGCGACCGACCTCGGCTTCCTGCTGCACAAGCACCCCGACAAGGCGCAGACGTTCTCCACCTCGCACGGCACCGCGCACGTCTTCTACCCCGAGGCGTCGGCGGAACGGTGCACGGCCGCACTGCTGCTGGAGGTGGATCCGGTGGCGCTCGTGCGGCGAGGCAAGGGCAAGGGCCGCGGCGGCGCGCCCGATGCCGCACTCGCCCAGTACGTCAACGACCGCCCCTACGCGGCCTCGTCGCTGCTGGCAGTGGCGCTCAGCACCGTGTTCAAGAGCGCCCTGCGCGGTGTGTGCGCGGCGCTGCCGGGACGGGCCGAGGCCCCGCTGCCGCTGCGCGTCGAAGTGCCCGCCGTCGCCGCCCGCGGCGGCGCCGAACTGGTCCGTAAGCTCTTCGGACCGCTCGGCTGGACCTCGGTCGAAGCCGAACCGATCGCCCTGGACGAGCAGTTCCCCGAATGGGGCGCGTCGCGCTATGTACGGCTCGTGCTCGAAGGGGAGCTGCGGCTCGCCGAGGCGCTGCGCCAGCTCTACGTCCTGCTCCCCGTCCTCGACGACGCCAAGCACTACTGGGTCGCTCCCGACGAGGTCGACAAACTGCTGCGCGCGGGCGAGGGCTGGCTCGCCGAGCACCCCGAGCACAGGCTCATCACCAGCCGCTACCTGTCCCGCCGCTGGGGACTGACCCGGCAGGCCATGGAGCGCCTGGAGCTGGTGCGCCTCGCCGAGACCGACGACCTCGCGGTCGAGGACGTGGACAACGCCGTGGACGAGACCACGGACACCGAGGAGCGCCCCGTGCCGCTCGCCGAGCAGCGCAGGGACGCCGTCCTCGAAGCGCTGCGCGCCGCCGGTGCGAGCCGTGTGCTAGACCTGGGCTGCGGGCAGGGCCAGTTGGTGCAGGCGTTGCTCAAGGACGTCCGGTTCACCGAGATCGTCGGCGTCGACGTGTCGGTGCGTGCCCTGACCATCGCGGAGCGCCGGCTCAAGCTCGACCGCCTCGGCGAGCGGCAGGCCGCCCGCGTCCGGCTGATCCAGGGCTCGCTCACGTACACCGACAAGCGCCTCACGGGCTACGACGCCGCGGTGCTCAGCGAGGTGATCGAGCACCTCGACCTGCCGAGGCTGCCCGCCCTGGAGTACGCGGTGTTCGGCTCGGCGCGCCCCCGCACCGTGCTCGTGACGACGCCCAACGTCGAGTACAACGTGCGCTGGGAGACGCTTCCCGCCGGGCACGTGCGCCACGGCGACCACCGGTTCGAATGGACCCGGCAGGAGTTCCGGACATGGGCCGAAGGCGTCGCCGGACGCCACGGCTACACGGTGCGCTTCGTGGCCGTCGGCCCCGAGGACCCCGAGGTGGGCCCGCCGACCCAGATGGCGGTGTTCGAGACGACGACCGACACGACCACGAAGCAGGCGACCGCCGCATGACCAGCACCACGGAAACCACCGTCACCGCCCCGGGCCGCCGGCTGCCGGTGACCGACCTGTCCCTCGTGGTCCTCGTCGGCGCCACCGGGTCGGGCAAGTCCACCTTCGCCCGCAAGCACTTCAAGCCCACCGAGGTCGTCTCCTCCGACTTCTGCCGGGGCCTCGTCGCCGACGACGAGAACGACCAGAGCGCCAGCGGCGACGCGTTCGACGTCCTGCACTACATCGTGGGCAAGCGGCTCGCCGCCGGCCGGCTGACCGTCGTCGACGCCACCAACGTGCAGACCGAGAGCCGCCGGCAGCTCGTACGCCTCGCACGCGAGCACGACGTCCTGCCCATCGCCATCGTCCTGGACCTCCCCGAGGACGTCTGCGCCGCCCGCAACGCGACCCGCCCCGACCGCGCCGGCATGCCCCGCCACGTCATCGCCCGCCACCGCCGCGAGCTGCGCCGCTCGCTGCGCGGGCTGGAACGCGAGGGTTTCCGCAAGGTCCACGTCCTGCGCGGCGTGGCGGAGGTGGACAGCGCTCAGATCGTTCTCGAGCGCCGCTACAACGACCTGCGCCACCTCACCGGACCGTTCGACATCATCGGCGACATCCACGGCTGCAGCTCCGAGCTGGAGACCCTGCTCGCCAAGCTCGGCTACGAGGACGGCGCCCACCCCGAGGGCCGTACCGCCGTCTTCGTCGGCGACCTCGTCGACCGGGGTCCCGACAGCCCCGGGGTGCTGCGCCGCGTCATGGGCATGGTCGCCGCGGGCAACGCCCTGTGCGTCCCGGGCAACCACGAGAACAAGCTCGGCCGCTACCTCAGGGGCCGAGGCGTCCAGCACACGCACGGCCTCGCCGAGACCGTCGCGCAGCTGGAGAAGGAGGACGCCGAGGACCCCGAATTCCGCGAGCGGGTACGGGAGTTCATCGACGGCCTCGTCAGTCACTACGTGCTCGACGAGGGCAGGCTCGTCGTCTGCCACGCCGGCCTGCCCGAGAAGTACCACGGCCGCACCTCCGGCCGGGTCCGCTCGCACGCGCTGTACGGCGAGACGACCGGCGAGACCGACGAGTTCGGGCTGCCCGTCCGCTACCCGTGGGCCGAGGACTACCGGGGCCGCGCAGCCGTCGTGTACGGACACACGCCCGTGCCCAGCACCTCGTGGATCAACAACACCATCTGCCTGGACACCGGAGCCGTCTTCGGCGGCAGGATGACGGCGCTGCGCTGGCCGGAGCGCGAACTGGTCGACGTTCCGGCCGAGAAGGTCTGGTACGAGCCGGTCAGGCCGCTCCTGACGGAGGCGCCCGGCGGACGCGAGGGGCGCCCGCTGGACCTCGCCGACGTGGCGGGCCGCCGGGTCGTCGAGACGCGGCACATGGCGCGCGTGGCCGTCCGCGAGGAGAACGCGGCCGCCGCGCTGGAGGTCATGAGCCGCTTCGCCGTCGACCCCCGGCTGCTGGTCTACCTGCCGCCGACGATGGCGCCCACCGCGACGTCACGGGAGGAGGCCGGCGGCGCCGACGGACTCTTCCTGGAGCACCCGGCCGAGGCGTTCGCGCAGTACCGGGCCGACGGCATCGGCAAGGTCGTGTGCGAGGAGAAGCACATGGGCTCGCGCGCGGTGGCGCTCGTGTGCCGGGACGCGGAGGCGGCGCGGGAGCGCTTCGGCGTGGAGGGCGCCACGGGCGCGCTGCACACCCGCACCGGGCGGCCGTTCTTCGACGACGGGGCGGTCACCGAGGAGATCCTCCAGCGGCTGCGCACCGCCGTCACCGCGGCCGGCCTGTGGGACGAGCTGGACACCGACTGGCTGCTGCTGGACGCCGAGTTGATGCCCTGGTCGCTCAAGGCGTCCGGGCTGCTGCGCACCCAGTACGCGGCGGTCGGCGCGGCGTCCGGCGCCGTGCTGCCCAGGGCCGGCGCGGCGCTGGAGGCGGCCGCGGCGCGGGGCGTCGACGTGGACGGACTGCTCGGCCGGCAGCGGGAACGGGCCGCTGACGCGGCCGCCTTCACCGAGGCCTATCGCCGTTACTGCTGGACGACGGACGGGCTCGACGGCGTGCGCCTCGCGCCGTTCCAGATCCTCGCCTCCCGGGGCCGCTCGCTGGCCGCGGTCCCGCACGACGAGCAGCTCGCCTGGCTGGACCGGCTCGTGGAGCACGACCCGACCGGCCTGTTGCAGGTCACGCGGCGGCTGGTCGTCGACACCGGCGACGAGGCGTCCGTGCGCGCGGGCGTGGACTGGTGGCTGGAGATGACGGGCCGCGGCGGCGAGGGCATGGTCGTCAAGCCGCTGCAGGCGCTCGCCAGGGACGAGAAGGGCCGGCTGGTCCAGCCGGGCATCAAGGTCCGCGGCCGCGAGTACCTGCGCATCGTCTACGGCCCGGAGTACACCCGTCCGCACAACCTGGAGCGGCTGCGCCAGAGGTTCGTGAACCACAAGCGCTCGCTCGCTCTGCGCGAGTACGCCCTGGGGCTGGAGGCCCTGGACCGGCTCGCCGGCGGGGAACCGCTGTGGCGGGTGCACGAGGCGGTCTTCGCGGTGCTGGCCCTGGAGTCGGAGCCGGTCGACCCCCGGCTGTGACCCGGTCCGGTGCGGCTGCGGGGAGGGCACTGTCGGTGCCCTCCCCGCACTCCGTGATCACCCGCTCGCACGGGCGGTGATCAGCATGTGACACGGGCGGCGATCAGCACATGATCGGGGACGCCCCACATCCCGCGCCCTGCCGGAGCCGTTCGCCGCGCCGGCTGGGAGGCGCTGACCCGGTGTCGCTCACGACGGTGCCCACGCAGGTGCTGTCCGGCGCCGGCCGGGACACGGCCGCCGACGCCCGCGCCCGCCGGGACGGGGCCGCCGTCCACCCCGCGAGGAAGGCGCTGCACGTGGCGTTCGTCTGCGACGTCCGGCAGGAGTGCCGCGCCCGCCCGGGCGGGCGCGGCGAACGGCTCCTGTGGCGGTCGAGCACCTGGGTCATCGACGACTCGACAAGGTCGGCCGTTCGCCGGGTGAACGGCCGTCCGCGCGGCGAGGATGGAGACATGGGATTCCATGTCGACTCCGAGACCGGGCGACTGCGCCAGGTCATCCTCCACCGGCCCGATCTGGAGCTGAAGCGGCTCACGCCGAGCAACAAGGACGCGTTGCTCTTCGACGACGTGCTCTGGGTCCGCCGGGCCCGTCAGGAGCACGACGGCTTCGCGGACGTACTGCGTGACCGAGGGGTGGAGGTGCATCTCTTCGGCGACCTGCTGCGCGAGTCGCTGGAGATCCCCGAGGCCAGGAAGCTGGTGCTGGACCGCGTCTTCGACGAGAAGGAGTACGGGCCGCTCGCGACCGACCACCTGCGGGTCGCCTTCGACGCGCTGCCCACGTCCGATCTCGTCGAGGCGCTGGTGGGAGGGATGACCAAGCGGGAGTTCCTGGCGGGGCACTCCGAGCCGACGTCCGTCCGCTTCCATGTGATGGACCTGGACGACTTTCTGCTCCAGCCGCTGCCCAACCACCTCTTCACCCGGGACACTTCGGCCTGGATATACGACGGCGTCGCCATCAACGCGATGCGCTGGCCGGCCCGGCAGCGTGAGACCGTGCACTTCGAGGCCATCTACAAGCACCATCCCCACTTCGTGGGTGCGGACGCGGACGCGTTCCACCACTGGTCGGAGGGGCAGGACGACTACCCGTCCACCATCGAGGGCGGCGATGTGCTGGTGATCGGAAACGGCGCGGTGCTGATCGGGATGAGCGAGCGCACCACACCGCAGGCCGTGGAGATGCTGGCGCGCGGACTGTTCGCCGCCGGCTCCGCCCGGACGATCGTGGCCCTGGACATGCCCAAGCGCCGGGCCTTCATGCACCTGGACACCGTGATGACCATGGTCGACAGGGACACGTTCACCCAGTACGCGGGGCTCGGCATGCTCCGCTCGTACACCATCGAACCGGCCGACGGCTTCGGCGGGCTCAAGGTCAGCGACCATCCGCCGGAGCACATGCACGACGCGATCGCGGCGGCGCTCGGGCTGAAGGACATCCGGGTGCTGACCGCGACCCAGGACGTGCACGCGGCCGAGCGCGAGCAGTGGGACGACGGCTGCAACGTGCTCGCCGTCGAACCGGGTGTCGTCGTGGCCTACGAGCGCAACGTCACGACCAACACACATCTGCGCAAACAGGGCATCGAGGTGATCGAGATCCCCGGCAGCGAACTGGGCCGGGGCAGGGGCGGGCCGCGCTGTATGAGCTGTCCGGTGGAACGCGACTCCGTATAGCGATGCAGACAGTCGTATAGACTTCCATCGTCACCGCCTTCCGCGACCCAGGAGCAGCCACCATGGCGATACATCTCGAAGGCCGCCACTGCCTCAAGGAGCTGGACTTCACGGCCGAGGAGTTCCGTGGCCTGATCGGTCTGGCCGCCGACCTCAAGGCCGCCAAGCGGGCGGGGACCGAGGTCCAGCGGCTGCGCGGCAAGAACATCGCGCTGATCTTCGAGAAGTCGTCGACCCGTACGCGTTGCTCCTTCGAGGTCGCCGCCGCCGACCAGGGCGCGTCCACGACCTACATCGACCCGGCCGGCTCCCACATCGGCAGCAAGGAGTCGGCCAGGGACACCGCGCGGGTGCTGGGCCGCCTGTTCGACGCGATCGAGTTCCGCGGTGACGCGCAGGACACCGTCGAGCAGCTGGCCGCGCACGCCGGCGTGCCCGTCTACAACGGGCTCACCGACGACTGGCACCCCACCCAGATGCTCGCCGACGTGCTGACCATGACCGAGCACACCGACAAGCCGCTGGAGAGCGTCTCCTTCGCCTACCTCGGTGACGCACGCTTCAACATGGGCAACTCCTACCTGGTCACCGGCGCGCTGCTGGGCATGGACGTGCGCATCGTCGCGCCCCAGGCGTACTGGCCGGCCGAGGAGATCGTCGCCACGGCGCGCCGGCTGGCCGAGGAGAGCGGTGCGCGGATCACGCTCACCGAGGACATCGCCGAGGGCGTGCACGGCGCCGACTTCGTCGCCACCGACGTCTGGGTCTCGATGGGCGAGCCCAAGGAGGTCTGGGACGAGCGGATCAAGGCGCTCGCTCCCTATGCGGTGACCATGGACGTGCTGCGCGCGACGGGCAATGCGGACGTCAAGTTCCTGCACTGCCTGCCGGCCTTCCACGATCTCGGCACCTCCGTGGCGCGCGAGATCCACGAGCGCCACGGCCTCACCGAGCTGGAGGTGACCGACGAGGTCTTCGAGTCGGCCCACTCCGTCGTCTTCGACGAGGCGGAGAACCGTATGCACACGATCAAGGCGGTCCTTGTGGCCACCCTGGCTGCCGTCGGTTAGTCATCCGCCGCATGCGGTGGACATGCGCAACGGCGGACAGTGTGCCGCCATCGGTGGGGTCCCGGCCACGAGCCCGGACCCCGCTTCCCGACCTGGCCGACGCCGCCTCCGCGGCGTGAGACCCGGCGGCGCCGGTCGGTGGCGGGCGGGCAGCCGGGCATGAGGCCCGGCCGCGCCGGTCAGTGGTGGGCGGGCAGGGTGAACCAGACAGCCTTGCCCCGGTCCGTCGGCCGGTGCCCGCAGTCCGAGCTCAGTGCGCGGACGAGCAGCAGCCCGCGCCCGTGCTCCTGCCAGGGGTCGGGCGCATGAGCCGGCGCCGCCGGTGAGAGATCGCCGGGCGGCGCCGGATCGGCGTCGTGCACCTCCACATGACAGACCGTGGGCAGCAGCTCGATCACCAGCTGTATGGGCACCCCGCACGGGGTGTGCTCCACCGCGTTGGCCACCAGCTCCGCCGTGAGCAGCTCCGCCGTGTCGCTGTCCGCGGACGCCTCGATGTCCGCCAGCGCGGCGCGGACAAGTGCGCGCGCCATGGGCACGGCCGCCGTGGTGTGCGGCAGCGCGATGTGCCAGGAGGCGGGCTCGGCTGAGTCGGCGGTTGCGGGCAAGGCGTATGTCCGTTCGGTGGCGGTGGTGCGTTCACCCTACGAACAGCCGAAGGCCGGACCAGGGCCCGGGAGGGCCGCCGCGGGGACCTGTGTCAGAACCGGGACGGGACCCCAGCACTGTCACAACAGGGATATGGCGCGATCGTGACGGCGGTCACGAATGAGTGATAACTTCAGGAGGCAGGCAGCAGGCCGACCGCCCGCCTAAGGAGGCCCCACTCCATGAGCCCCTTTTCCGGTTCCGCGACGCGCACCGAGCGCTGGCACCATCTGCGGCTGACGATCCAGGACGGCGTGGGCTGCGTCACGCTCGACCGGGCCGAGAAGCTGAACGCCCTCACCTTCGGCGCGTACGCCGACCTGCGCGACCTGCTCGCCGAGCTCTCCCGGGAGCGGTCCGTGCGGGCCCTCGTGCTCGGCGGCGAGGGCCGCGGCTTCTGCTCGGGCGGCGACGTCGACGAGATCATCGGCGCGACCCTGTCCATGGACACCGCGCAGCTCCTCGACTTCAACCGGATGACGGGACAGGTCGTCCGCGCGATCCGTGAGTGCCCCTTCCCCGTGATCGCCGCGGTCCACGGCGTGGCCGCCGGAGCGGGTGCGGTGCTGGCACTGGCCGCCGACTTCCGGATCGCCGACGCGTCGGCGAAGTTCGCCTTCCTGTTCACCAAGGTGGGGCTGTCCGGCGGCGACATGGGAGCGGCGTACCTCCTGCCCCGGGTGGTCGGGCTGGGCCACGCGACGCGGCTCCTCATGCTCGGCGAGCCGGTGCGCGCCCCCGAGGCCGAACGCATCGGCCTCCTGAGCGAGCTCGTCGACGAGGGCCTGGCGAACCAGCGCGCCGCCGAGCTGGCCCGGCGTCTCGCCGACGGCCCGGCCCTGGCGTACGCCCAGACCAAGGCGCTGCTCACCGCGGAACTGGACATGCCGCTGGCCGCGGCGGTCGAGATGGACGCGGCCACGCAGGCGCTCCTGATGAACGGCGAGGACTACACGGAGTTCCACGCGGCCTTCACGGAGAAGCGCCCGCCGAAGTGGCAGGGCCGCTGACATGCCCTCCTTCCCCGCCCCGCCCCCACGCCCGGCCGCCGCCGGGGCGTTCCCCGGCCCGGCCCTCGGCCCCGTCGGCCCGGTCCTCGCCGGGGCGGCCCGCCCGGTCGATGGCGTCGCCGCTGTGCCGCCGTGGGCATCGGCATCCGGTCCGGCTTCCGTCGGGACACGGCCCGGCCGTGCCCGCGCCGAGACGTTCCCCGGCCCGGCCCTCGGCCCCGTCGGCCCGGTCCTCGCCGGGGCGGCCCGCCCGGTCGATGCCGTCGCCGCTGTGCCGCCGTCGGCAGCGGGCCCCCGCCCGGCCCCCGCCGACGTACCCGGCACGCCCGCGTCCATCGCTCCGCACTCCGACGCGTCCCACGGGCACCCCGCCCCGTCGGGCGGGCGCCCCCTGCGCGTCGCCGTCATCGGCGGGGGGCCCGGGGGGCTCTACGCCGCCGCGCTGCTCAAGCGGCTCGACCCGGCCCGCGACATCACCGTCTACGAACGCAACGCGCCCGACGACACCTTCGGCTTCGGCGTCGTCCTCTCCGACGAGACGCTCGGCGGCATCGAGCACGCCGATCCCGTGGTCTACGGCGCCCTGCGGGAGGAGTTCGTCCGCTGGGACGACATCGACATCGTCCACCGCGGCCACACCCTCACCTCCGGCGGTCACGGCTTCGCCGCTCTCGGCCGGCGCCGCCTGCTGGAGATCCTCCACGAGCGCTGCGCGTCCCTCGGCGTGCGCCTCCGCTTCCGCACCCCCGCGCCCCCCGCCGCCGAACTCGCCGCCGGCCACGACCTCGTCATCGCCGCCGACGGTGTCCACAGCGCGACCCGCGATGCCCACGCCGACGTCTTCGGGCCCCGGATCACCACCCACCGCTGCCGCTACATCTGGCTCGCCGCCGACTTCGCCTTCCCCTCCTTCCGGTTCGAGGTCGCCGAGACCGAGTACGGCGTCATGCAGCTGCACGGCTACCCGTTCTCCGCCGACGCCTCCACCGTCATCGTCGAGATGCGCGAGGAGGTCTGGCGTGCCGCCGGCTTCGGCGAGCTCGACGAGCAGGAATCAGCCGCCCGCTGCGCCAAGGTCTTCGCCGAGGCGCTCGACGGCCGCCCGCTGCGCGGCAACTCCTCCGCCTGGATCGCCTTCCGCACCGTCGTCAACGACCGCTGGTCGCACGGCAACACCGTGCTCCTCGGCGACGCGGCCCACACCGCGCACTTCTCCATCGGCTCGGGCACCAAGCTCGCCGTCGAGGACGCTCTCGCACTCGCCGCCTGCGTCCAGGAGCAGCCGGACCTGCCGGCGGCCCTCGCCGCGTACGAGAGCGAGCGCCGCCCCGTCGTCGAGTCCGTCCAGCGGGCGGCGGCCGCGAGCCTGCGCTGGTTCGAGGAGCTCGCGACCTACCTCGACCAGCCACCCCGGCAGTTCGCCTTCAACCTCCTCACCCGCAGCCGCCGCGTGACCCACGACAACCTGCGGCTGCGCGACCCCGCCTTCACCGGGGCCGTCGAACGGGACTTCGGCTGCCCGCCGGGCACACCGCCCATGTTCACCCCCTTCCGCCTGCGCGGACTGACTCTGCGCAACCGCGTCGTCGTCTCGCCCATGGACCTCTACGTCGCCGAGGACGGACTCCCCGGCGACTTCCACCTCGTCCACCTCGGCGCCCGCGCACTGGGCGGCGCGGGCCTGGTGATGACCGAGATGGTGTGCGTGAGCCCGGAGGGCCGGATCACTCCGGGCTGCACCGGGCTCTACACCCCCGAACAGGCCGCCGCCTGGCGTCGCGTGACCGACTTCGTCCACCAACGGGCCCCGGGCGCCGCGATCGGCGTCCAGCTCGGCCACTCGGGCCGCAAGGGCTCCACCAAGCTCATGTGGGAAGGCATCGACCAGCCTCTGGACCAGGGCAACTGGCCCGTGTCCGCCGCCTCCCCGATCCCGTACCGGCACGGCGTCAACCAGATCCCCCACGCGCTCGACCGCGCCGGACTCGCCGCGATCCGGGACCAGTTCGCCGCGGCGGCCCGCCGCGCCGTCAGCAGCGGCTTCGACCTGCTCGAACTCCACTGCGCGCACGGCTATCTGCTCTCCGGCTTCCTCTCGCCGCTGACCAACCACCGCACGGACGCCTACGGCGGCTCACTGGAGAACCGGCTGCGCTTCCCCCTAGAAGTCTTCGACGCCGTGCGGGAGATCTGGCCCGATGAGCGGCCCATGACCGTCCGCATCTCCGCCACCGACTGGGCGGACGGCGGCACCACCGCCGAGGACTCCGTGGCCGTCGCCCGCGCCTTCGCCGCCCATGGAGCCGACGCCGTCGACGTCTCCACCGGCCAGGTCGTGCCCGACGAACGCCCCGAGTACGGCCGCTCCTACCAGACCCCGTACGCGGATCGCATCCGCAACGAGGCGGGCGTGCCGGTCATCGCGGTGGGCGCCATCTCCTCGTGGGACGACGTCAACTCGATCCTGCTCGCGGGCCGGGCCGACCTCTGCGCCCTCGCCAGACCCCACCTCTACGACCCCCACTGGACCCTGCACGCGGCGGCCGACCAGGACTACCAGGGCGACGCGGCCCCCTGGCCGCTCCCGTACCGTGCCGGCAGCCGCAAGCCCCCGACGGGCCGCACCGACGCCCCCAGGCCCCGGCTCACGCTCGGCTGATCAGGCCCCGCCGCCGAGCACGAACGCCGCCCCGGCGTCCCGCAGCCGCGCGTGCAGCCGGGCGAACACGTCCGCCGAGCGTCCGCCGGGCCAGCCCTGGGGCAGCAGCTCGGCGGGCAGGCCCGGGTCGACGTACGGCAGTCGGCGCCAGGAGTCCAGGGCCGGCAGGTAGTCCCGGTAGGCGTCCTCGGCCGGGGTGTCCTCCCGGGCCTCCCAGGAGCGCAGTACCGGCTCGTGCAGATCGAGGAACTCCTCGTGCTGCTTGGCGATCGCCGCCAGGTCCCACCAGCGCGAGACCGCCTCCGCCGTCGGGGTGAAGCCGAGATGCTCCCCCCGGAACAGGTCCACGTACGTGTCGAGCTGGAGGCGGCGCAGGGTGTGCTGCGTCTCGTCGAACAGGCGGGCAGGAGCGATCCACACCCCTGGAGCCGCCGCGCCGAAGCCCAGCCTGACCAGCCGGGAGCGCAGCAGATGGCGCTTGTGGCGCTCGGCCTCGGGCACCGAGAACACGGCGATGACCCAGCCGTCGGCGAGGTCGGCCGACGAGCCGGCGAAGATCCGCCGGTCGCCGTCGTCGAGGAGTTCACGGGCGTCGGCGGACAGGGCGTAGCCGGCCGCGCCGTCCTCCGTGCGCTCGGGCACCAGCAGCCCGCGGCGTTTGAGCCGGGAGACCGAGGAGCGTACCGACGGCGCGTCCACGCCCAGGACGCCCAGCAGCCGGATGAGCTCGGCCACGGCGAGGGAGCCCGTGTGCTCGCGCCCGTAGGCGCCGTACAGGGTGACGATCAGGGATCGGGGGGTGTGCTGCTCGGCCACGCGATCACTCTAGAGCGCGCAGGCGGAAGCGCTGCAGCTTGCCGGTCGGTGTACGAGGCAGGGCGTCGAGAAAGACGATCTCGCGCGGGCACTTGAACGGCGCGAGGCGCTGCTTGACCGACGCGGTCAGCTCCTCGGCCGTGCCGTCGCCCGGCACCGCGCCTTCGCGCAGGACCACGTAGGCGACCACGATCTGGCCGCGCAGCTCGTCCGGGCGTCCGACGACCGCCGCCTCGGCCACGTCCGGGTGGTGCAGCAGGGCGTCCTCGACCTCGGGTCCCGCGATGTTGTAACCGGCCGAGATGATCATGTCGTCGGCGCGGGCGACGTAGCGGAACCAGCCGTCCGGCTCACGCACGTAGGTGTCGCCCGTGATGTTCCAGCCGCCCCGGACGTACTCGGCCTGCCGCGGGTCGGACAGGTAGCGGCAGCCGACCGGGCCGCGCACGGCCAGCAGCCCCGGCTCGCCGTCGGGCAGCGGGTCGCCCTGTGCGTCCACCACGCGCGCCTGCCAGCCCGGCACGGGGACCCCGGTGGTGCCCGGCCGGATCGCCTCGTCGGCCGCGGAGATGAAGATGTGCAGCAGCTCGGTGGCGCCGATGCCGTTGATGAGGCGCACACCGGTCCGCTCGTGCCACGAGCGCCAGGTGGCCGCGGGCAGGTTCTCACCGGCCGACACACAGCGCCGCAGTGAGCGGATGTCGTGCCCGTCGAGGTGGTCCAGCATCACGCGGTAGGCGGTGGGCGCCGTGAACAGGACCGACACCCGGTGCTCGCGGATGGCCGGCAGCAGCTGCAGAGGACCGGCTTGTTCCAGCAGCAGCGTGGAGGCCCCGGCCCGCATAGGGAACACCAGCAGCCCGCCGAGGCCGAAGGTGAATCCCAGCGGGGGACTGCCCGCGAACACGTCGTCCGCCTGGGGCCGCAGCACGTGGGCCGAGAAGGTGTCGGCGATCGCGAGGACGTCCCGGTGGAAGTGCATGCACCCCTTGGGGCGGCCCGTGGTCCCGGAGGTGAAGGCGATCAGCGCCACGTCGTCGGCCGCCGTCGCGACCGCCTCGTACGGCTCAGGGGGCCGCGCCGCGGCCAGTCGCAGCAGGTCGTCGGGCGCGTCACCGCCGTACGCGGTGATCCGCAGCCCCGGCACCTCGGCCTTGACCAGGTCGTCGACCGACCGGATGTCGCACAGGGCGTGGCAGGCCCGCGCGATCTCGCACACCGTGGCCAGCTCCTTAGACCGCTGCTGTGCCAGGACGGTGACGGCGACGGCGCCCGCCTTGAGGACGGCGAGCCAGCAGGCCGCGAGATACGGGGTGGTCGGCCCGCGCAGCAGAACCCGGTTGCCGGGGACCACGCCGAGGTCGCGGGTGAGGACGTGCGCGATGCGGTCGACCTGGTCGCGCAGCTCACCGTACGTCCAGACCACGCCCTCGCCGGTACGGAAGACGGGCCGGTCCGCGCCGTGGCGTCCGATCGTGCCGTCCAGCAGCTCCACCGCGCAGTTGAGACGTCGCGGGTACCGGAGCGAGGGCAGGTCGAAGAGGATGTCCGGCCACTCCCCGCCGGGCGGCAGATGGTCGCGCGCGAAGGTGTCCAGGTGGGCCGAGGGTGTCAGCTCCATGAGTTCGCCCCTCTTCCGGTGGTGGGGTCGCGAAACGAGCGTATCGTGATGGTGACGACAGTCAACGGTGCGCGATACTGTGCTTTTCGCCGGGGAACACCCCGCACCTCCGGCCGTCCGAAGTGGGGAGCGAATGCCCGTATTCTCACTCGATCCGGTACAGACCGCCTGGTGCGCCGAGCTGCGCACCACGGCCATGACCCGATTGGCCCCGCTCGCCGAGAAGGGCGAACCGGGCCGAGTCAACCGCCCCTTGGTGGCCGCTCTCGGCGAACTCGGCCTGCTGGAGCGCCTCTTCAGCGCAGGCGCGCTCGAACTGTGCCTGCTGCGCGAGTCCCTGGCGTACGGCTGCACGGAGGCCGAGACCGCTCTCGCGCTCCAGGGCCTCGGCACCTTCCCCCTCGTCCAGGCGGGTACCGAGGAGCAGCGCGGGCGCTGGCTGCCCGAGGTCGTCGCCGGACGGGTCGTCGCGGCCTTCGCGCTGAGCGAGCCCGACGCCGGTTCGGACGCCGCCGCGCTCACGCTGAAGGCGGTGCCCGACGGCCGCGGCTGGCGCCTGAACGGCGAGAAGTGCTGGATCTCCAACGCGCCGGAGGCCGACTTCTACTCCGTCTTCGCCCGGACCACCGAAGGCGCGGGAGCCCGCGGTGTCACCGCGTTCCTCGTCCCCGCCGACCGTCCGGGACTGAGCGGCACGCCGCTCGACATGCTCTCCCCGCACCCGATCGGCGCCCTGGCCTTCGACGACGTCCCGGTGACCGCCGACGACCTGCTCGGCGAGCCGGACCGCGGCTTCCGCGTCGCGATGAACACGCTCAACCTCTTCCGGCCCAGTGTCGGAGCGTTCGCGGTGGGCATGGCGTGCGCCGCCCTGGACGCGACCCTCACGCACACCGCGCACCGCAGGACCTTCGGCGGCACGCTGGGCGACCTGCAGTCGGTGGCCCACACGGTCGCCGAGATGGCCACCCGCACCGAGGCCGCCCGCCTGATGGTGTACGCGGCGGCCGGTGCGTACGACGAGGGGGCGGCCGACGTGCCGAAGCGGTCCGCGATGGCGAAACTGCTCGCGACCGAGACCGCCCAGTACGTCGTCGACTCGGCCGTCCAACTGCACGGCGCCCGCGCCCTCCAGCGCGGCCACCTGCTCGAACACCTCTACCGCGAGGTCCGCGCACCCCGGATCTACGAGGGTGCGACCGAGGTCCAGCGCACGATCATCGCCAAGGCGCTGTACGCGGAGGAGGCCGCCCGATGAGCCTGCAACGGCACAACCCGGCCGAACTGTCGCCCCCCACCGGCTTCTCCCACGCCGTCACCGCGTCCGGTACACGGCTGGTGTTCCTGGCCGGGCAGACCGCTCTGGACAGCGACGGCAAGGTCGTGGGGACCACGCTGCCCGAGCAGTTCGAGACGGCGCTGACCAACCTGCTCGCCGCCCTCGCCTCGGCCGGCGGCACCCCGCACGACCTCGCCCGCGTCACCGTCTACGCCACCGACGTGGCCGACTACCGGGCGCACGCCGTCGAACTGGGCCGCATCTGGCGCCGTCTGGCGGGCCGTGACTACCCGGCGATGGCCGTGATCGGCGTGGTCAGGCTGTGGGACGACGCCTGCCTGGTCGAGGTGGACGGGACGGCCGTACTGCCCTGACGGCGGCCCCGCCCGACACCCCGCGCACACGGCCGCTCGCCGGCCGAACCGCCGGCGCACGGAAGGCTGTTGGAGATCGCGGACGGCGGCACGCCCATGGGCCGAGGCCGGCCGGGACACCGGCCTTTGCGCCGCGGTCCTCCGTCTCCGGGAAGGGCCGGCGAACGCCCATGATCGAGTGGTGACCCCCAGGGGGCGGGCTTAACGTCGAAACAGTGGACGGAAAGACTTTAAACCTGCCGAACGGGTGATATCCGTACAGGATTCCCCACCACAGAGGCACGATGCGCCATGACGACCCCGCAGCCGACGCCGGCCCTGTCGGACGGCACCCCCGCAAAGGGCGGCGGCGGAAACGGGGTGGCGCTCGTGGTCATCGCCTCCTGCCAGCTGATGGTGGTCCTCGACATCACCATCGTGAACATCGCCCTGCCGCACATCCAGACCTCGCTGGGCTTCTCCACCACCACCCTGTCGTGGGTGCTCAACGCCTACACGCTCACCTTCGGCGGGCTGCTGCTGCTCGGCGGGCGCGCCGGTGACATCCTCGGCCGTCGCCGCGTCTTCGTCTCCGGCATCCTGCTGTTCGTCCTCGCCTCGCTGCTCGGCGGGCTGGCGCAGAACGCCGGACAACTCCTCGCCGCCCGCGCCCTCCAGGGCGTCGGCGGAGCGATCGCCTCTCCCACCTCGCTGGCGCTGATCAGCACCACGTTCAAGGAGGGCCCGGAACGCAACCGGGCCTTCGGCGTCTTCGCGGCCGTCTCGGCGGGCGGCGGCGCGATCGGTCTGCTGGCGGGCGGCATGCTCGTCGAATGGCTCGACTGGCGCTGGGTGCTGTTCGTCAACGTGCCGATCGGTCTGCTGATCGCGATCGCCACACCGCGCTGGATCAAGGAGTCCGAGCGGCACCCCGGTCACTTCGACCTTCTCGGCGCCCTGAGCTCCACCCTCGGCATGGCGGCGCTCGTGTACGGGTTCATACGCGCGGCGCAGGAGGGCTGGCGCGACCCGCTCACCCTTGCGTCCTTCGGCGGGGCCGTGGTGATGCTCGCCGCCTTCGTCACCGTCGAGCGGCGCTCGAAACAGCCGATCACCCCGCCCCACATGTTCGCCGACCGCAACCGGGCGGCCACGTACGGCATCATGCTCTGCCTCGCGGCGGCGATGTTCGGGATGTTCTTCTTCCTCACCCTCTTCGTCCAGGGCGTGCTGGACTTCAGCCCTCTTCAGGCGGGGCTCGCCTTCCTGCCGGTCAGTGCGCTGATCGCGGCCGGCGCCGGACTCGCCTCGCACCTGCTGCCGAAGTACGGCCCGAAGCCGTTCATGGTGACCGGTGCGCTCCTGGCCGCGACCGGGCTGGCGTGGCTGACCCTGACCGACGTCCACTCCACGTACGCCGGCAGCGTCCTCGGGCCGATGCTGGTCTTCAGCCTCGGCATGGGCATGCAGTTCGTCTCGATCACCCTGATGGCGCTCTCCCGGGTCCCGGCGCACGAGTCCGGCGCTGCCTCCGGCCTGCTGAACACCACACGCCAGGTGGGCGGTTCCCTCGGACTGTCCATCCTCGTCACCGTCTTCGGCACGGCGAGCGGCATCGAGGCCGAGGATCAGATCCCGCGCTTCATGGCCCAGGCGACCCCGGCGGAACGGATCCGCTTCGAGCGCACCGGTCAGCTGCCGGCTCCGTGGAGCGACGAGATCCTTACCTCCGGTGTGTCCGCCGCCTTCGTCGTGGCCGCCGTCTTCACCGCCGTCGCCGCGGTGCTCGCGCTGCTCGTCATCCAGGTCCGCCCCGACGACCTGGAACGCCTCAAGGGCGGCGTGACGCCCGGGCCGTGAGCCGCCGCGGCCGCCCGGGCGATCGAGGGCGAAGCCCCTGGTACGGGCCCGTGCGAAGGCCCCGGCACATCCACGTGCCGGGGCCTTCGGTCCGAGCGGTCGCGACAGGCTCAGCTCACATCGCAGAGGGACCAAGGCCGCGTCCGCGTCCCCGCTCGCCCCGGGCTCCGGCTGCCATGGCCAGGGCGCAGAGCAGGGCGACGACGCCGACGATCACGTTGTTGACGACGGTCCGCGTGGTGTCGACGTTTCCGGCGACGACCCAGGGCGCGATGATCGTGAAGGCACCTATGGCGCATCCTGCCCATGCCATGGAGTGGGTGCGTTCGTACGCCGACCCCAGGCCGCCCATACAGGCCGCATAGGCGATACCGAGGAGCAGGTTGGTCACCGCCAGGGCGGTGAGGCCGCTGAATCCGGCTATCCACGGCGATGCCGCCAGGTAGACACCGGTCAGCAGTGCCAGCGCTTCGACGGCCTGGGCCGCGGGATTCGTCGTCGCCCGCTCGAAGCGGGAACGCATCTCGGCCAGGTCCGGGTGTTGTGAGATGTCTGAACGGGTGGTCATGGTGGGCCGCCTCCTGTCAGCAGCCTTATCTGTCCTTTATGTCCATGGAACGCCTGTCGGACCGCGAGGTCAATGGGGAATTTCCCGGCGCCCCGACCCATGGGCACCGCATCGGAGCTGCTCAGGCCGGAGGTCTGCCCCCGGCCCCGCCGGAGCCCGGGCCGGCGTCGACATCGTTGCCCTGCGGGCTCTCGTGGGCAGCCCGCCCGTCCGTACCCGCGGCTTCGCCGTCGGCCTGAGGGGGTGCGGTGCCCATGTCGCCGAGCAGGCCGGAGGTCGCCAGCATGAAGCCCAGCTGGGCACGGCTGCTGCTGTCGAAGCGCTCGGAGACCTTGCGGATGTGGGCGACGACGGTGCGGCGGCTCAACCCGATCCTGCGGGCGATGCGTTCGTCCGTCTCGCCGGAGACCATGGCTCGCAGGATCACGCGCTGGATGTCGTCCGTCACGGGGGTGTCCCGTGGGGCGGCAGCCGACGGGTCGACCGGTGTGGCCCGGGCCCAGTGCCGCTCGAACATGACGGTGAGGTACCGGATCAGGGCGGGATGCCGTACCGCCATCGCCGCGTCCGCGGTCTCCTCCCCGATGGGGATGAAGGCGACGTCCTGGTCGCAGATGATCAGGCGGTCGAAGAACTCGGCCAGCGTGCGGACTTCGGCGCCCTCGGCGGTGATCTGCTCGATGTACGCCAGGGTCGGCTTGTGGGTCCGCACCGAGTGCTGGTACAGCGTCCGCTGCCGTACGCCGCGGGCCAGCAGCGGCAGGCTCCGGCCCAGTGCCTCGTGCAGCAGCTCGACCGAACGCCCGCCCCCCGGCTGGGCGGTGATGAGCTCTTCGCGGCAGGCGTTCACGGCGGCCTCCAGCGCGGCACTGATGGCGCGCATGCCGCGGATGACGGTGAGCGACTGTTCTTCCCGGCCTCTGGCCTCGGCATAGACGGCGTCGTACGCGCCCACGGCGGCGCGGATCTCCGCCGCTTCCCTCTGCAGGCGGGTCATCGCCTCCTCGAGGGGGCGCAGGGCGGCCTCGGCGGCGACGGACGGCGGTACCGGGAAGGCCAGGCCGTTGGAGTTCTGCGACTCGATGACGAGGTGAAGTCTCTTCAGACAATCCGGCACGGCCTCGAAAAAGATATCTCCTTCAACTACCGCTCGGCGGTAGTGCTCCTTTGCCCAGTCGCATGGCTCCGCCGCGTCAACTATGCCGCACTTGGGCGCCCTTGAGCAGATTTGATGTCGCTTCACAGATGTGAAATGTAACATCACGCAGCCGGTCCAATCCGACTTTTCGCTCCCGGTTCGGTAAGGATCAATGGTGAGGATCGCTGCTGGGGGGAAGCGGTCACGCTCTGCCCTCGGTCCGGTCCGTGCAGTCTCACATCACATCAGCACGGTAAGGAATTCCCATGCGCAGTCTTTGTCAGACCATGTTCGGCGCCGCGGTGATCGCCGCGGTGCTCGCGGTCTTCATCGGGGGGCCGGCGGCCTCCGTCGGGGCGTCCGCACCGCACCCGGCCGGCCCCACGGCCGTCGACGGCGACCCTGCCTGGGGCTGAGAAGCGACCATGCGCCGGGAGCGATCCCGGCGCATGCCCGTGCCCGCGGTTCATCACAAGGTTTCGAACGGGGGAGTGACGTGGACGGTGCTCTCGAACTTCATGTAGGTACACATGTGGACATTCCTGTATCGATAGAGCTGCTGCCGGGGCTGTCGGTGCTCTCGGCGCTGGCGGACGCACTCGGCATCCCGCAGGGCGTGCCCGTGAGCCGGCGCAGAGTTGTGCGCAAGGACTGCCCGGAGCAACTGATGGAGACGATGGGCCCCCTCACCGCTTCGGGGTCCCTTCACGTCCCCGCCGTGCTCTCGATGGGGGGCGCCACAGGGAGCGACGGCATACGGGACGAGATCCGAAGAGTCGCCGACATCCCGTCGGACTCTTTGCTCGCCGACCTCGAGCGGACCTTCGGCGGGGAAGTGCCGCCCGCATGGCGTAAAGTCGCCGATAATCCGGCTGATTTCCTTGCCGCTTACCGTCGTGCGGCGGAAACGGTATGGGACTCGGTCGCTCCGGTGTGGCGGAGCGGGAAGCCCTTGCTGGAACGGGAAATCGAGCGGGTCGGTGTGGCATCGGTCACGGGGACCATGAGTGCTCTTCTCGCCAATCTGAGCCCGAGGATCAGATTTGTCGACGGAAATGTACTGCTTCCCGGCGACGCACCGAGAACCAATGGCGTCGCGGTCCGGAAAATGACACTCATGCCCCTGGTATCGGGCACGCGCGCGTGTGTCCATCGCGTCGACAGGGACGGCCACGCGTACATCGGCTATCCCGTCGCCGGGCTCGCCCCGCTCCTCCAGGGAGAGACGTCGAGGACGGGACGGGGGGCCGACGCGCTCGCCATGACACTCGGCGAGTTGCGGGCCGTCATCCTGCGCAAGGGCAACCAGCCTGTCTCCATGGGGACGTTGGCCGACCTGCTGCACTGCACCGCCGGCACCGTGACCTACCACTGCCGCCAGCTGGAACAGGCCGGCCTGCTGTCCCGCGAGCGGCAGGGGCGCGAGGTCCGGATACTGCGCACCCTCAGAGGAGACGCACTGGTGGACGCCCTGTCATGACGGCCCACAAGAAGGCGGATCTCGTCGTCCTGGTCTCCGGATCGGGGACGAATCTCCAGGCCCTGCTCGATGCCATTGCCGCCGATCCGGACGGGTTCGGGGCGCGGGTGGTGGC
>NZ_JBFAOY010000039.1:0-51432 GCF_040675505.1 Streptomyces sp. NPDC049597 | reverse complement strand
CTCTATCAGATCTTTCCGATCCGATTTCCTCGGTGCTTTCCAGTTCTTCGCTTTCGCGCTTCCCTTTCCGGCGGTTCCGACTCTATCAGATCCTTCGGGCCTGATTCCCAGTCAGAGGGGGTTGTCCTCCCGGCCGTTGGGCCGTTCCGACGCCCAAACTCTAGCGGGTTTCCCGGGCGACTCATAATCGAGTCATCGAAATGAATTTCGGCATGCGAAATTCACCCCGACTGAGGGATCGTGCTGAGTTTGGTTGCCGCATCAGCGGCGAGGATGGCCGTCGCAGAACCGTTCCGGCCCCGCGACAACTCGAAGAACCTTACGGATCGACGGGGGCCGTGTCAACTCTTCCCTGCCGCCGCCGAGACCGGTCCCTAGTCCAGGTCGGTCAGGCGTCCGCCGGCGTCCGGCTGATCGTGCTCGACCCGGCGCAGCACGCGGATCAGCAGCTCGCCCAGCAGGGCGCGCTCGTCCGCTGCGAGGTCCTGGAGCAGGTCCTCCTCGAACGTGGTGGCCATGCGCATCGCCTCGAGCCACTTCGTGCGGCCCTCGTCCGTCAGCTCGACGATCACGCGGACGCGGTTGTTCTCGTCCCGGTCGCGGGTCACGAGACCCTCGCTCGCCATCCGGTCGATGCGGTGGGTCATCGCGGCCGGCGTCAGACCGAGTCGCTTGGCGAGTTCCCCGGGGCCGAGGCGATAGGGGGAGCCGGAGAGGACCAGAGTCTTGAGGACCTCCCATTCGGCGTTGCTGATGCCGAGGGCCGCGACCTGGCGGCCGTACGCGACGTTCATCCGGCGGTTGAGCCGTCCGAGTGCGGAGACCACCTTCTCGACCTGGGGGTCGAGGTCCCCGTACTCGCGCTGGTAGGCGGCGATCTGCTCGTCGAGGGTCGGCTCCTGCGGGCCGGAGACGGCGTCCGCGGGGGTCTCAGTAGGCATGCGCGGAAGTATCGCACGGCACTCGTTGGCCTTGAAGTCCTTCAGTGTGTACTGTTGAGCTTCGAACTTTACTGTTGAAGTCTTCAGACTTCAGTCCTCCAGGTCCTGCAGGACCTCGACCGAAGTGGGTGAGTGTGACCAAGGCGAAGGGTGCAGCGATGCGCCGGATCCAGGCGGGGAACGCGCTGAGCGCGTTCGGGCTCGGCTTCACCGTTCCGTACCTCTACGTCTACGTGGCGCAGGTGCGCGACCTGGGCGCGAGTACGGCGGGAGTGGTGCTCGCCGTCTTCGCGATGGCCGCCCTCGTCGCCCTGCCGTTCACCGGGCGGGTCATCGACCGGCGCGGCCCGCTGCCCGTACTGGTGGGCGCCGCGGTGCTGGCGTCCGTCGGCGCGGCGGGCATGGGGCTGGCGGGGAGCGTTCCGGCCGTCGTCCTGGCGGCGGCGGTGCTCGGCGCCGGGACCGCCGTCATGCAGCCGGCGCTGGCCACCATGATCGTCTGGTGCTCGGAGACCACGACGCGGACCCGCGCCTTCGCCATGCAGTTCTTCCTGCAGAACCTCGGTCTCGGCATCGGCGGCCTGATCGGCGGGCACATCGTCGACGAGAGCCGGCCCGACAGCTTCACCGTGCTGTTCGGCATCGAGGCCGCGATGTTCCTCGTCCTCGCCGGTATCGCGCTGACCGTACGGCTGCCCGAGTCCGCGGCGCTGCGCGGTGTCCGGCCCGCCGCCTCGGAGGGCAGGGCCAGGGGCGGCGTGCGCGCGCTGCTGGGACACCGGGCGATGGTGCAGCTGCTGGTGCTGGGCTTCGTCCTCTTCTTCGCCTGCTACGGGCAGTTCGAGTCGGGACTCGCCGCGTACGGCACCGAGGCGGCCGGGATCGAGCCCGCCACCCTGGGCACGGCGCTCGCCGCCAACACCGCGGTGATCGTGGCCGCGCAGTTCCTGGTGCTCAGGTTCGTCGAGCGCCGCAGCCGCAGCCGGGTCATCGCCTCGGTCGGCCTGATCTGGGCCGTGGCGTGGACGGCCGCGGGCTACGCGGGCCTCGGCCACGGCAGCCAGGCCATGGCGACCGCCGCGTTCATCTCGACGTACGCGCTGTTCGGGCTCGGCGAGGCCATGCTGTCGCCGACCGTGGCGCCGCTGGTCGCCGACCTGGCGCCGGAGTCTATGGTGGGGCAGTACAACTCCGCGTTCGCCCTGGTCAAGCAGCTCGCGCTGGCGGTCGGTCCGGCCGTCGGCGGTCCCATGGGCGCCGCGCTCCACGCGCCGTACATCGTGACGTTCGTGCTGTTCTCGCTCGGCATCACGGTGCTCGCGCTGCGGCTGGGCAAGCAGCTCACGCCGGTGCAGGACCGCCCGGCGCCGGCGGCGAAGTCCCGCGTGGTGACCGTGCACAAGCCCGAGGAGGCCGTCGCCCCCGCCCACTGAGGCGTCAGGGCAGGGCGAACTCGCACCAGACGGCCTTGCCGCCACCCGGCGTGCGGCGGCTTCCCCAGGACGAGGCGATCGTCGCGATGATCGAGATGCCGCGGCCCGCCTCGTCCTCGGACTCCGCCCGGCGGCGTCGCGGCAGGTGCTCGTCCCCGTCCGTCACCTCGACGATCAGCCGCCGGTCCGTGCGGCGCAGCCGCAGGCGCATGGGCGGGGAACCGTGCTTGAGGGAATTGGCCACCAGCTCGCTCACGGCCAGGACCCCGAGGTCGTGCAGCTCGGGCGAGAAACGCCAGGAGGCCAGCACCCCGGAGGCGAAGGCACGCGCGCGGGGCGCGGCCTCGATGCCGCCGAGGAGGTCCAGCGCCGCGTTGTGGAACAGCTCGGCGTTCGCGCCTTTGCGGGTCGGATGCTGCAGGACGAGAAGCGCGACGTCGTCGTCGTGCTCGGCGGTCACCCCCAGGGAGCGGATCAGCCGGTCGCAGACCACCTGCGGGGTGCCGGTCGCACCGGACAGCGCGCGCTCCAGCGCCGCCATGCCCTCGTCGATGTCCTCGCGCCGGCGCTCCACCAGGCCGTCCGTGTAGAGGACGGCGGTGGCGCCGGGCGGGAGGTCGATGGACCCCGAGGCGTGCAGATATCCGCCGGTGCCGAGCGGCGGGCCGGTGGGCTCGTCGGCGCGGCGGACGGTGCCGTCCTGGTCGCGGACGAGGATCGGCAGGTGCCCGGCCGACGCGTACACCAGGCGGCCCTCGTTCGGGTCATGGACCGCGTACACACAGGTGGCGATCTGGCTGGGGTCGATCTCGGCGGCGAGCCCGTCGAGCAGCTGGAGCACCTCGTGCGGCGGCAGGTCCAGGCGGGCGTAGGCCCGTACGGCGGTGCGCAGCTGGCCCATGACGGCTGCCGCGCGGACACCGCGGCCCATCACGTCGCCGATGACCAGGGCCGTACGGCCGGCGCCGAGCGTGATCACGTCGTACCAGTCGCCGCCGACCGCCGCGTCCGTGCCGCCGGGCTGGTAGGTGGCGGCGAACCGCAGGTCGTCGGGCTGCTCCAACTCCTGCGGCAGGAGCGACCGCTGGAGGGTCACGGCGGTCTCGCGGTGGCGCCGCTCGCTGGCGCGCAGCCGCTCGGCCGCCTCGGCGTGGTCGGTGACGTCGGCCGCGAAGACCAGGACGCCCTCGGGCTCCTTGCCGCCGTCGGTCCGCTCGGCGGGCAGGCAGGTGACCGTGTACGACCCTCCGCCCCGGGTCCTGCGGGACTTGACCGTACGGGGCTTGCCGCTGCGCAGCACCTGGTCCATGAGCGGGAGCAGGCCGAGCTCGGCGAGCTCGGGGCAGCTGTCGGCGGCCGTGGTGCCGGGCGTGCGGTGACCGAAGGCGGCGGCGTACGCCTCGTTGACGTACGCGATGCGGTGGTCGGGGCCGTAGACGAGGGCGACCAGGGCGGGGAGGCGGCCGAGGATCTCCGGAACGGAGAAGTCCTCCAGCGCCGGAACGTCCGAGGGGAGCTCCGGGGGCTGTCCGGACTCACCGCGGGCCGCGGGCACCGCGCCCTCGCCCCGCTGCACCGGCGAGAGCCCCTGGTCGGTCCTCCGTGCTGCGGCGCGACGCTGCGTACCGGGGAGCCTGGGGCTCCAACGCGTGAAGTTCACTGACTTTCAAGCCTCAATGGGGGTCGTCGCCAAGGGTCACTCTGTGCAGGTGTGAGCCCACCTATGGTCACACGTCCAGTGTGGTCGACCGGACCGACAGTCCTCTTCGTCCAGTTCCTGTCGGCGGCGTCAGACGCCCGAAGGGCCGTCAGGGGAACTGTCCGCCGACTCGTCCGCGGCACTGGGCGGGGGGCCGCTGTCCTTTCCGTCGCCGTCGCGTCTGGCACCCGCGGCAAGTTCGAACTCTGCTCGCGGATGCTCCAGCGAGCCGAGGGAGACGATCTCACGTTTGAAGAGACCGGCGAGGGTCCATTCGGCCAGCACGCGGGCTTTGCGGTTGAAGGTAGGGACGCGGCTGAGGTGGTAGGTGCGGTGCATCAGCCAGGCCGGATAGCCCTTGAGCTTACGGCCGTAGACGTGGGCGACGCCCTTGTGGAGGCCGAGGGAGGCGACGGAGCCGGCGTACTTGTGGGCGTACTGGTGCAGCGGCTGTCCGCGCAGGGCGGCCGTGATGTTCTCGGCCAGGACCTTGGTCTGGCGCACGGCGTGCTGGGCGTTGGGCGCGCACTCGGCGCCGGGCCTGTCGGAGGTGACGTCCGGGACGGACGCCGCGTCACCCGCCGCCCAGGCGTGGGCGACGCCGTCGACGGTGAGGTGTTCGGTGCAGACCAGGCGGCCGCGCTCGTTGAGGGGGAGGTCGGTGGCGGCGAGCAGGGGCGCCGGTTTGACGCCGGCCGTCCACACGACGGTCCGGGTCGGGAAGCGGGAGCCGTCGCTGAGCACGGCGACCCGGTCCTCGCACGATTCGAGCCGCGTGTCCAGGCGTACGTCGATGTTCCGGGCGCGCAGTTCCCGGACGGCGTAGCGGCCCATCTCCTCTCCGACCTCGGGCAGGATGCGCCCGGCCGCCTCGACGAGGATCCACTTCATGTCCTCGGGTTTGACGTTGTGGTAGTAGCGCGCGGTGTAGCGGGCCATGTCCTCCAGTTCGGCGAGGGCCTCGACGCCCGCGTAGCCGCCGCCGACGAAGACGAAGGTCAGGGCCGCGTCGCGGATCGCCGGGTCGCGGGTGGAGGACGCGATGTCCATCTGCTCGATGACGTGGTTGCGCAGGCCGATGGCCTCCTCGACCGTCTTGAAGCCGATGCCGTAGTCGGCGAGGCCGGGGACGGGCAGGGTGCGGGAGACGGAGCCGGGGGCGATGACGAGCTCGTCGTAGGTGATCTCGACGGCCCCGGTGCCCTCCTCCTCGGTGGCGAGCGTGGTGACGGTCGCCGTCCGCTTGGCGTGGTCGACGGCGCGGGCCTCACCGATGACGATCGTGCATCTGGCGAGGACGCGACGCAGGGGGACGACCACATGGCGCGGGGAGATGGAACCGGCCGCGGCCTCCGGCAGGAACGGCTGATACGTCATATAAGGGTCGGGGGCGACCACCACGATCTCGATGTCGCCGCGGTCGAGCTCCGGCTTCAGCTTCCGCTGCAGGCGCAGCGCGGTGTACATCCCGACGTAGCCGCCGCCGACGACCAGAATGCGTGTGCGCGGCGAGGTGCCGGAGGTCGTGCCCCGGGAGTTTGCAGCCTTCACCATCCCATGACGCAACGGCCTCAGTCGTTTGTCCACAGGCCCGGCGAATTGTGTGACCGGAAGCCGTCGGTGGCCCTGTCGCGGCACAGCTCGGGGCATAACGGAAGCCTCGCAGGTCAGGCCGGGCGGGGTGGCGGGAGGCAGCGGGTGGAATAGGGATCCTTCCGGTCCTTGCTCCGATCGGGGGGCGCTCCGCACGAAGTACCCCCTTCTGAATTGACTCCGGCTCAACTATGTTCGTTGTCGATCGGGGTGCCAGGCCATGGCACCCCGGCAGACCAGGGCGGGGATGTCTCCGGGGGGAGACGACATGACCGGGGGAACGCTTATGCACATTCAGGAATCGCATTGGCAGACCGCTGTCGCGCCGGCTTCGGCCGCGGACGGCAGTGGGAGCGGACAGACGGGTCCGCTCGGGACGGGCCGTTCGGCGCCGCTGCGCGTGGACGCGCAGCGCAATCTCGAGCATGTCCTGCGCGCTGCCCGTGAGGTGTTCGGCGAGCTGGGGTACGGGGCCCCGATGGAGGACGTGGCCCGGCGTGCCCGGGTCGGAGTGGGCACGGTGTACCGCCGTTTCCCGAGCAAGGACGTACTGGTGCGCCGGATAGCCGCGGAGGAGATCTCCCGGCTGACCGAGCAGGCGCGCACGGCTCTCGGGCAGGAGGAGGAGCCGTGGTCGGCGCTCTCCCGGTTCCTGCGCACCTCGGTGGCGTCCGGTGCCGGGCGGCTGCTTCCGCCGCAGGTGCTGCGGGTCCGGGCGGACGGCGACGAGACGGCGGGGCACGCCGACGACCTGCCGGGTGAGGCGCGCGAGGACATGTGGGTGCCGCAGCAGCGGGCGGCGGCGTCCGGGCTGCGTGTGGTCAGGCCGCGCCCTGTGCCGGCCGAGGAGCAGGACGACGCCGGCGCGGCGGACCTGCTGGAGGTCGTGGGCCGGCTGGTCGAGCGGGCACGGGCCGCGGGTGAGCTGCGCGACGACGTGACGGTGGCCGACGTGCTGCTGGTGATAGCGACGGCCGCCCCGTCGCTGCCCGACGCCGCGCAGCAGGCGGCCGCGTCGACCCGGCTGCTGGACATCCTGCTGGAGGGTCTGCGGCCGCGGTCCGCGTGAGGTTCCGCGCGGGACGCTCGTCCTGTGATCCGTGCCTGGCGGCTCGGCGCCGTAAGCCGCCCGTGTACACACGCCGGATTGATCCTGCCTCTTTCGGGTGACCGACGGTGGGCGGTTCGGGGGAAGTCGCCCCGGACGGGTGGTTGCGGCGCATGGGGGTTCGGAGTACAGCAGCCCTGTGGCACGCTTGCGCGGTAATTCGGGTCCGAAGTGCTTACGGGGGCTTCCGCGATGAGCGGTGACCATCAGGACGAGTCACTCGGCGGTGGAGGCTTCGGGACAGCCGGACCGCCACGGCGGGTGCCCGGCCAGAGCCGACGGAGCGGCTCGTCCGGTGTGCCGCGCCCGCGTGCCGACGGCCCGGACAGCGCGGACACCGGCCCGGACGGTGCCGTCAACGGCTTGGCGCACGAGCCGTATCCGGTGGACCCGGACGCGGACGCGGCGGAGTACGTCGTTCCGCAGCAGCGGGGCGGCAGAGCCGGTTCGGTGCCTCCGCCGGCGCACGAGCGCCCGTCGGCGGACGCCGAGCTGATACGGCGCTTGCGGGACGGCGACGACGGCGCCTATGAGGAGCTGTTCCGCCGCCACTGCGAGGCCGTCCGGCGGTACGCGCGTACGTGTTGCCGCGACGCGCACACCGCGGACGACCTGACGGCCGAGGTCTTCGCGCGGACCCTGCAGGCGGTGCGCGGCGGGGCCGGGCCGGAGCAGGCGGTGCGGGCGTACCTGCTCACCACCGTCCGCCGGGTCGCCGCCGCCTGGACGAAGACGGCGAAGCGGGAGCAACTGGTCGACGACTTCGCGGTGTTCGCCGCGGAGGCGGCACGCAGCACGGACGCGGCGACGGACGACACCCTCGGCCTCGGGGCGGACGTGCGCGCGATGCACGAGGCAGAGCAGTCGCTCGCCATGCAGGCCTTCCGGTCCCTGCCCGAGCGCTGGCAGGCCGTGCTGTGGCACACGACGGTGGAGGAGGAGTCACCGAGCGACGTCGCTCCCCTCTTCGGCCTGACCGCCAATGCGACGGCGGTGCTGGCGAGCCGGGCCAGGGAGGGGCTCAAGCAGGCGTACCTCCAGGCCCATGTGAGCACCGCGCTCACCGCGGGCGGCGACTGCGCCCGGTACGCGGACCGGCTGGGCGCGTACGCCCGCGGCGGCCTGCGGATGCGGGCGGAGCGGGGTCTGAGCAAGCACCTGGAGGAGTGCGTCAAGTGCCGTCTGGCCGCCGGTGAGCTGGCCCATGTGAACGCGGGCATTCCCGCACTGCTGCCGATCGCGCTCATCGGCTGGTTCGCCGCCGGGTACTCCCTCAAGGCGGCCGGGATCGTCGCCGGCGGTGCGGTGGGCGCGGCGGGTGCCGGGGCCTCCGCGGCCGTCACGTCGGGCGCGTCAGGCGGGGCCGCGGCGTCCGGCGCGTCCGGCGCGTCCGGCGGGGCCGCCGTGGAGGGAATCGGCGCGCCCGCGAAGGCGGTGATCGCGGCGGCCGTGGCCGCCGCCGCGACGGCCGGGCTGGTGTGGGCGTTCTGGGGCGGCCCGGAGCCCCGGCCAGAGCCGGATCCCGTGGCCGAGCCCCCGGCCGCCCAGCCCGCCGCGCCGGTGCCGCCCGCACCCCGGCCGAAGCCCGAGCCGCCGACAACGCCCGCGCCCGTTCCCCAGTCGGCCGAGGCCGGCCCGAAGTCGACGCCGAGCCCCACTCCCACGCCCACGCCGACGCCGACGCCGCGACCCGTCGAGCCGAAGCCCACCCCGACCCCCGGTGCGCCCACGACACCGCCGACGCCGACTCCCTCACCGACGACGAAGCCCGTGCCGCCTCCCGCGCAGCCGAAGGTCTACCGGGTCAACCGCCTGGGCTACGGCATCTTCGGCGACCACACCGGTCCCGAGGTGCGGCACGACGAGAGCAGCTGGATGTGGCAGCGCTCGGGCATGTCGATCGACGGCAAGAGGTACGGGCACGGGGTGACGGTGCACGGCAGGTCGTCCGTCACCATCGACCTCAACCGCGCGTGCACGGCCTTTGACGCGTCCGTCGGCGTCGACGACCTGACGCCGGGGGCGCGCCCGGTGCGCTTCTCGGTGTACGGGGACGGGCTCCGGCTCTGGCGCTCGGCCGCTCTCGGCCACGGCGACGCGGCGGTGCCGGTCCACGTGCCGCTCGCCGGCCACAGGACGCTGCGTCTGGTCGTCGAGCCGGGGGACGCGTGGGGGACGGCTGTTCTCGCGGACTGGGCGGAGTCCCGGATCAGCTGCCGCTAGGCAGCAGCGGCGGAGATCTCCCGCCCCTGAGCCGCCGGGCGCGGCGAGGTCGATCTCGCTCGCCCGGCCGGTACGCACGCCCTCGGGCGCGCATACCTCTTGATCCGTGCGTCGCGCCCGGCTCGTCCGTGCGTCGCGCCGGCTCTACGCCTGGAGCGTCCGGCGTTTGGGGACGCCTCCCGCCACCGCGCGGCGGCGCGGCGCCGCCGTGCCCGTCCAGCAGGTTCCGCGGCGGGACAGGAGCCGGCGCAGCCACAGTTCCGTGGACACCAGGTCGGCGAGGCCGTCCAGCGGGACGGGTTCGCCTTCCGAGGCGGCCCGCAGCGCCTTGCGGACGACGCGGGCCTCCACCAGGCCCGCGTCCGCGAGCAGCGGGGCGTCGAACAGGGCCATCAGATGCGGGAGCGCGGCCCGCAGACCGGTGCGCGCCGCCGCCGTCGCCGTATGCGACGCGTGCGTCGTGGCGCCCCAGCCCGGCGGGAGGTCGTGGACGCCGGCCCCCGCGAGGACCGTGCGCAGCACCGATGCCCGCGCCCCCGGCTGGACCCGCAGCGATTCGGGGAGGTCGCGGCTGGCGCGTACGACCTGGTTGTCGAGGAAGGGGGCGTGCAGCCGCTGGCTGCGGATCTCGGCGGCCTGCTCCAGGATGCGCTGGTCCGCCGCGTGGCGGCTGAGCGCCGCCCGGGCCCGGGCCTCGCCCGGCCGCTGCACGGATGTCGGCCGCGTCGCCGCCTCCATCAGGCGAACCGATACTTCAGCCAGTGCCTCGCCGGTCAGCCAGCGGGCTGCGGGGCCGGGCCGTGCCCAGTTCAGGGCGGCGAGCGAGGCGCCCACCGCTCCGTTGAGACCGACCGCGCCCGTGCGGTTCGCGGAGAGCAGCCGGTCGGCGGCGGCCTCGAGACCGGCACGGTAGGGCGTGCGGGCCAGACGTCGCGCCGCCCGGTACACGGTGAGCGGCACGAACAGCGACTGCGGCGAGGCGCCGTCGGCCCGGGCCAGTGCGGTGACCGGCCGCAGCAGATGGCGTCGGCGCCGGTCCATCAGCAGATCCGCGAGCCGCGCCGGATGCGCGTCCAGCACCTGCCGTGCGCCCGCCCCCGTGAAGTGGTCGGCGCTGCCGGCCGCGAGCCGGCTGCGGTGCCGTTCGGCCGTCACCAAGGCCGGCGCCGGCTCGTCGGTGAGCGGCCCCGAGTCGAGTCCGGCGTACGGGAGGGACTCCTCCCCGGCCGCGACGACGACATGGTGCAGCCGCGGGTTGGCGGCGATGGCGCGGGCGCGTTCCAGCTCCGGCTCACGGGCCTCGCGTCCCGTGGTGACCAGGTCGTTGAAGGTGACGGCGAGCAGCCGCTCGCCCGCGCCCGTCCCGTGCCCGAGCACGGTGCCGGGCACGCCGGGCAGCCCGGCGGCCAGCAGCGCCAGCGTGCTGGAGGCGCTGCCCCCGGACAGGTCGGCGCCGATGCCGGGAGCGGGCGCCCCTCGTGCGGCGCGGCGTTCGGCGGGACCCATTCCCGGCACGGGGCCCGGGTCGGGGGGCAGCGTCTCCGGTGCGTGCCGCGGGGCGGTGAGCCTCGCCCGTACGGCGTCGACCAGCGCGTCCCGCACACCGTCGACCGCCTCGGCCGGGTCGATCTGGGGCCCGGCGACGGCCAGGGAGGCCACCGGCTCGTAGCCGGTGATCTCCCGTGAGCCCTCCCGCAGGATCAGCGCGTGCCCGGGCGGGATGCGCTTGACCCCCGCGTACGGGGTCGAGTCGCGCAGCGCCTCCGGGGTCTCGGGGCAGGCGAGCAGCGCGGCCAGGTGCCCGATGTCGAGCTGGGCCTCGATGAGGTCGGCGAGCGGGAGCGCCGCGGTGGCGTACGCGGTGCCGCCGGCCCAGGGGGTGTAGAAGACGGGCCGGGCGCCCGCGAGGTCACCCACGACGGTGATGCGGCGTCCGGCCTGGACCACGACCGTGTAACTGCCGGCCCATGCCGTCAGATGCCTCAGTGCGCCGCCGCGCGCCGCGAACAGCCCGACCCGCAGTTGTTCGTCGCTGGCGGCGCAGCAGCCGAGGACGGCGAGCCGGGTCACCGCGGGCGGGTTCGCATCCCCGCCGGGGATGGAACGCGCGGGCGGTTCGGCCGTGACGACGCGCACCTCGTCGGGCCGCCAGTCGCCGACCGCCCACAGCGGATCGGGGTCTCCCCACAGCAGTTGGGCTCCGACGGGGTGAACGGTGCGGCCGTCGATGCCGAGGTCGTCAAGGGCGTCAAGGTCTCGGACGGCCCCGGCCGTGCCGAAGTTCGCGGCGATACTGCTCCACCCCACCAGCCACCGCATCCCCGCCTCCACGATTCCCGAAGCCGTTCGGGAACATGCTGCCACGAAGGAGGCGCACCGGAGGGCGCTCCGGTAGCGCGCGCAAAAAGTGAACTCGCCGGTGGCATGGGCGTTTCGACGGCCGCCAGGAGGCCGGTCGAGCCGCCGCCAGGCGTCGTACGGTGGTTTCGGAGCCCCTCCGGCACAGACGGCATTCGGCCATTCTCGGCGAGCGGGCCAGGACGCAACCTCCAGCCCGGGAGGCGGAGTTCGCCTCCCGGACCGGTCCGCCGCCCGCGGGGAAATTGAGGCGGCAGTGTCCCCCAGCCCACTGGTTTCCAGTACGCAGTGGGCCGACCCACGCGGTACCGATGGAAGCGCTCCCGAACATCCTCGGCCAGAGCGCACGCGCAGGCGCACGGCCACACGGCCGGAGCACGACGGAGCACGGCTGCCGGTGGCGTACCCCCGCCCGCACAACAATCCCGCCATACGGAACACCGCCTCTTAACGGTAGGGATGTGGCGAACTACGCTGGGTTTACTGCTGTCCTCGGCAGGAGCGCATATTCCGAAGGGCTCGGCCACCTGCTTTTGCAGCCGGGACCGCTCGGACGCGGGGGGTGTGCGAACCGGGAGGACACAGCACGAATGCCGTGCGCCGAAGGCGTCACGGCAGCTGTCTGTGTGTCGAGGGGTGGCGCATGTCCAGGGAGCAACGCGGGCCGAACGAAAAGCTCGGCACCGTTCTCGCCCTCGCGGGAATCAGCAACGCCGGCCTCGCCCGGCGGGTCAACGACCTGGGGGCGCAGCGCGGCCTGACCCTCCGCTACGACAAGACGTCGGTGGCGCGGTGGGTCTCCAAGGGCATGGTGCCGCAGGGCTCCGCGCCCCATCTCATCGCCGCGGCCATCGGGGCCAAGCTGGGCCGGCCGGTGCCGCTGCACGAGATCGGGCTGGCGGACGCGGACCCGGCGCCCGAGGTCGGTCTGGCCTTCCCGCGCGACGTGGGCGAGGCGGTGAAGTCGGCCACCGAGCTGTACCGCCTGGATCTCGCCGGCCGGCGTGCGGGCGGCGGGGGCATCTGGCAGTCGCTGGCCGGTTCGTTCGCGGTGAGCGCGTACGCGACTCCCGCCTCGCGCTGGCTGATAACCCCCGCGGACCCGTCGGTCGAGCGGCTCGTCGGCACCCCCGCGGGCGCCGGACAGGCCGCGCCCGCCGGCGCGTCCGCACCGGCCGCCCCAGAAGCCCCGGACGGCACGGACACGCCCGTGCGCGTCGGCCACAGCGATGTGGCCAAGCTGCGCGAGGCGGCGGAGGACGCGCGTCGCTGGGACTCCAAGTACGGCGGCGGGGACTGGCGTTCGTCGATGGTCCCCGAGTGCCTGCGCGTGGACGCGGCCCCGCTGCTCCTCGGTTCGTACTCGGACGAGGTGGGCCGCGCCCTGTTCGGCGCCACCGCCGAACTGACGCGGCTGGCCGGGTGGATGGCGTTCGACACCGGCCAGCAGGAGGCGGCGCAGCGCTACTACATCCAGGCCCTTCGGCTCGCCCGGGCGGCGGCCGACGTGCCGCTGGGCGGCTACGTGCTCGCCTCGATGTCGCTGCAGGCGACCTACCGGGGCTTCGCCGACGAGGGCGTCGACCTCGCGCAGGCCGCGCTGGAGCGCAATCGCGGCCTCGCCACCGCCCGGACGATGAGCTTCTTCCGGCTGGTGGAGGCGCGCGCGCACGCCAAGGCGAACGACGCCGCGGCGGCCGGCCAGGCGCTGAAGGCCGCCGAGGGCTGGCTGGAGCGGTCCCGTGAGGGCGACGCGGACCCGTCGTGGCTCGGCTTCTACTCCTACGACCGCTTCGCCGCCGACGCCGCCGAGTGCTACCGGGACCTGAAGGCTCCCCGCCAGGTGCGCCGCTTCACCGAGCAGGCCCTGTCGCGGCCGACGGAGGAGTTCGTCCGCTCCCACGGCTTACGCCTGGTCGTCTCGGCGGTGGCCGAGCTGGAGTCGGGGAATCTGGACGCGGCCTGCGCGGCCGGCACGCGCGCGGTGGAGGTCGCGGGCCGGATCTCCTCGGCCCGCACCACCGAGTACGTACGGGACCTGCTGCACCGCCTGGAGCCGTACGGCGACGAGCCCCGGGTGATGGAGCTGAGGGAGAGGGCCCGCCCGCTGCTGGCGGCGCCGGCGTAGGCGGCCGGCCCTCGGGCGACGCAGGCGTCCACGACGAGGCGGGACGGCGGAGGGTCCGGCCGGGACGGGATGTGAGCAGGTGACGCGCGCCCCTCGGTCCACGCTGGTTTAAGCGCATTGTCGGCGGGCCAGTGCACTATCGGGGTGGGAGGTGACGCGGTGACGGCGTCCGGGCGGAGCTTCGACTGCGACGTGCTGGTGGTGGGCGGCGGGATCGTCGGCCTGTCGGCGGCGTATGCCCTCACGCGTTCGGCGCCCGGGACCCGGGTGACGGTCCTGGAGAAGGAGCAGGGACCGGCCCGGCATCAGACCGGGCGCAACAGCGGCGTGATCCACAGCGGCATCTACTACCGGCCCGGCTCCCTGAAAGCCCGGTTCGCGGTGCGCGGCGCGGCCGAGATGGTCAAGTTCTGCGCGGAGTACGGCATCGACCACCAGGTCACGGGGAAGCTGATCGTCGCCACGGAGCGCGAGGAGCTGCCGCGGCTGCACGCCCTCGTCCAGCGCGGCCGGGAGAACGGCATCCCCGTGCGCGAGCTGGGCCCGGCGCAGATCGCCGAGTACGAGCCCGAGGTGCGCGGCCTCGCCGCGATCCACGTCGGCACGACCGGCGTCTGCGACTACGGCGCGGTGGCGGCGCAGTTCGCGCGGGCGTCCGACGCGGATGTGCGATACGGCGAGGAGGTCACCGCCGTCGACCGCCGGCCGTGGGGCGTCGCGGTGCGCACGGCTTCGGGGACGGTGGTGCGCGCGCGGGTCCTGGTGAACTGCGCGGGGCTGCACTGCGACCGGGTGGCGAGGCTCGCGGGCGACGACCCGGGGATGCGGATCGTCCCCTTCCGTGGGGAGTACTACGAGCTGACCCGCCCCGCTCTCGTCCGCGGCCTGGTCTATCCGGTGCCGGACCCGGCGTTCCCGTTCCTCGGGGTACATCTGACCCGCGGCATCGACGGCGGTGTCCACGTCGGTCCCAACGCCGTCCCGGCCCTGGCCCGCGAGGGCTACACCTGGTCGGCCGTGCGCCCCCTGGAGCTCGCGGAGACCCTGCGCTGGCCGGGTTCCTGGCAGATCGCCCGCCGGCACTGGCGTTACGGGGCCGGCGAGCTGCACCGCTCCCTGTCCAAGCGCGCCTTCACGCAGGCGGTGCGCCGGCTGCTCCCGGCCGTGTCCGAGGACGACCTGCGCCCCGCCCTGGCCGGAGTGCGGGCCCAGGCGGTGCTGCGGGACGGGACGCTGGCCGACGACTTCCTGATCCGCGAGGCGCCGCGGACGGTCCACGTGCTGAACGCCCCGTCCCCGGCGGCCACGGCGTCCCTCCCGATCGGCCGGGAGGTGGCCCGCCGCGCGCTCCAGGCCCTGAAGGAGGACCGGATCCACCACGCGGACGCGCCCGGGCACTGACATGGCAGGGCAGGGCGGTCGGGCTCCGGCACCGACGCGGCAAGGCGACCGGACACGCACCGGGCGCACCGACGCGGCGAGGCGACCGGCCACCCTCCGGACACGCCGACGCGGCAAGGCGGGGCGGACGAGCCAGGGGCACTCACGCGACAGGGCGACCGGACACGCCCCGGGCGCACCGACGCGGCAACGCCGGGCGGGCGGACTCCGGTCCTGAAAGGCCTGGGCCCGGCGGACTCCGGTCCGGAAGGGCCCGGGCGCGGCAGGCCCCGCGCCCGGAGGGGCCCGGCGGGCTCCGGCCCGGTCGGCCCACGCGCCCGGCCCCTCCCGCGCCCGGCAGGGCCCCGCGGCCGGCCTCGTAGAATCGAGGCATTGTGTCTGAGTCTCGAAACACCACCCCCGACACCCCGCGCCCAATAATCCGCGCCAAGGGCGAGCCGCGTTTCCCCGGCGGGCCCGCCGCCGATCCGGCCGGGTCGCATCATGAGCGGCGCATCCGCAGCTTCCAGCCGCGCCGCAGCCGGGTGACCGCCGGGCAGGGCGACGCGCTGCAACGGCTGTGGCCGGTGTGGGGACTCGACATCGACGGGCACCGGGTGCTCGACCTCGACGAGATGTTCGGCGGGCTGCCCGTCGTCCTGGAGATCGGGTTCGGGATGGGCGAGGCCACCGCGCAGATGGCCACCGACGATCCGGACACCGGCATCCTCGCCGTCGACGTGCACACACCGGGCCAGGGCAACCTGCTCGGCCTCGCCGAGCGGAACGGCCTGACCAACGTGCGGGTCGCCAACGGCGACGCCATCATCCTGCTGCGCGAGATGCTGCCGCCCCGTTCGCTCGACGGCATGCGCGTCTACTTCCCGGATCCCTGGCCCAAGAAGCGCCACCACAAGCGGCGGCTGATCCAGCCGGAGTTCCTGACGCTGGCCGCCCAGCGGCTTCGACCCGGGGCTGTCCTGCACTGCGCGACCGACTGGGAGCCGTACGCCGAGCAGATGCTCGACGTCCTCACCGCACACCCGGACTTCGAGAACACCGTCCCGGACGGCGGCTACGCCCCGCGTCCCGCATTCCGTCCGCTGACCCGCTTCGAGGGCCAGGGTCTGGACAAGGGCCACAAGGTCCACGACCTGTTGTTCCGCCGGGTGCTGCCGCAGGCGTGACCGCGCGGGCCCTCGCCGTCGGGCCCTGACCGATGCGGTGCGGACACGGTGACGTACCGCGCACCTCGCCGCACCCTCGCCGGTTGTCGGTGCCTCTCGTTAGGGTCGACAGGTGTCCCAGTCGTCCGCGCAGCACACGATGGCGAGCCGCCCGCCGCATCCGGCGGTGCCCCCGTGCCGGCAGGAGCAGGGCGGCGGGCCGGCCGGCGGCGTGCCGCAGACCGCCGCGCGGCGCCGCCGGATGCGTGCCGCCCGTCTGTGGCGCAGCCGTGCGGTCCGGGCGGGTGTGCTGATCACTCTGCTCGGGCTGTGCGGACTGGTGATCCTCGCGCTCGTACGGGAACAGACCGGCACCCAGGGCTTCCTGATCGGCCTCGGCCTCGCGACGCTGCCGGTGCCGCTGCTGGTGGCGGCGTTCCGCTGGCTGGACCGGGTGGAGCCCGGCCCCTGGCGGAATCTGCTGTTCGCCTTCGCCTGGGGCGCGTGCGCCGCCGCCCTGATCGCGATCCTCGCGAACACCTTCGCGACCCGCTGGATCGCCACCGCCACCGCCGATCCCGCTTCCGCCGACACCCTGGGCGCGACGGTCATAGCACCGGTCGTCGAGGAGAGCGCCAAGGCGGCGTCGGTCCTGCTCCTCTTCCTCTTCCGAAGACGGGACTTCACCGGCCTCGTGGACGGGGTGGTGGTCGCGGGCGTGACGGCGACCGGCTTCGCCTTCACCGAGAACATCCTGTACCTCGGCAACGCCTACGGCGAGGACCAGGCGTTCGGCACCTCGGGCCTGGCCTCGGTCACCGCGGCGACGTTCTTCGTGCGGATCGTGATGTCGCCGTTCGCGCACCCGTTGTTCACGGTGCTCACCGGCATCGGTTTCGGCCTTGCCGCACTCGCCGCGCCCCGTCGGCGCATACGGCGCATCGCGCTGCCCCTGCTCGGCCTCGTCCTCGCGATGGGCATGCACGCCCTGTGGAACGGCTCGGTTTCGCTGTTCGGCCCGTGGGGTTTCTACGGGGTGTACGCGGCGTTCATGGTGCCCGCCTTCGGGCTGCTGACCTGGCTGACCATATGGACCCGGCAGCGCGAGCTGCGCACGATATCGAGCGAGCTGCCGGCGTACGCGGCGGCGGGCTGGCTGGCGGACGCGGAGCCGCAGGCGCTGTCCTCGATGCGCGCCCGCACGATGGCGCGCGACTGGGCACGGCGGACGTACGGCCCTGCCGCGGGCCACGCGGTCTCCGAGTACGAGGCGTTCGCGACGTCGCTCGCCTCTCTGCGCCACCGGGCCCACCGCGGCGCCGCGGGACCGGACTTCGCGGAGCGCGAGCGGGAGCTGCTGCACCACCTGTGGCGGCGCAGGGACGTGGCCGCGCCCGCGCTCGTGTACGCGGCGCGGGCCACGGGCCGGGTCGCCGTACCGCCCCCGCACCGCGACTACTCCGGCTACAACCCGTACCGCCGCTGACCGCGCGGCCCTCGTCGCAGCTGCCGCGCCCCGCCCGCCTCGCACGAGGCGTCGTCGGCGTCGCGTCCGCGCCCTGCCGCCGCGCACAGGCGCCACCGGGGACGGCGCGGACACGGGGACGCGCGGCACCCGAACCCCGTACCGCGCGCCGTCGGCCGCTGCCCTCGATCAGATCGTGAGGCCCTTGTCCCGCAGCCAGGCCATCGGGTCGAGGCCGGAGCCGCCCGCGGTGTGCACCTCCATGTGCAGGTGCGGCCCGGTGACGTTGCCGGTCGCGCCGACGCGGCCGATGGTCTCGCCTGTGGCGACCGTCTGGCCCGCGCTCGCGGTCATCGACGACAGGTGGGCGTACCAGACCTCGGTGCCGTCCTCCAGCTCCAGCACGATGCGGTAGCCGTACGAACCGGACCAGCCGGCCGACTTGATCGTGCCGCCGTGGACCGCCTTGACCGGGGTGCCCGTGGGAGCGGCGAAGTCCAGACCGGTGTGCTGGCCGGAGGACCACATGGAGCCGGACTCGCCGTACGTGGAGGTGATCGTGTACGAGGAGGTGGGCAGGGCGTAGCTCGCGGCGAGCTTGGCGAGGCGCTCCGCCTCCTCCTTGGCCCGCGCGGCCTCCTCGGCCTTCCGCTTCTCCTCGGCCGCCTGGGCCTCGGCCTCGCTCTGCTGCTTCGCCGCCGCGGCGGCGGCCTGCTCGGCGGCCAGCTTCTCGGCGGCGGCCTTCGCCTCGGCGTCCGCCTCGGCGCGCTGCTGCTCGACCTGCTGGAGGATGCGGGCGCGCAGGGCCTCGCCGGCGCCGGCCGACTGCCCGTCGGCACCCGTCCCGCCATCGGCGACGGTCGTCATCGCGGTCAGGGGGGCCGCGTTCGCCTCGGAGCCGGAGTCGTCGGAGAGGAGGGAGCCCACGCCCGG
Source organism: Streptomyces sp. NPDC049597 (assembly GCF_040675505.1). Lineage (NCBI taxonomy): Bacteria > Bacillati > Actinomycetota > Actinomycetes > Kitasatosporales > Streptomycetaceae > Streptomyces > Streptomyces sp. NPDC049597. Next base: position 33,005 of record NZ_JBFAOY010000039.1, on the reverse strand, counting down.
AAGTGACGCGGCGTCGGGGAGCTTGTCCGCGATCGAGTCCGGAAGGGAGATGGAGACCGCCGGCTTGTCCTGGGCGGTCGCTATGCCACCGGCGCCGACCGCGGCGATGACACCGACGCCGAGGACGGTGGAGCTGCGGGCGAGCCCGCCGCGCTGCTTGACGACGCGGTGCCGGCCGCGCACCGGACGGATGGATTCCTCGGTGGGATTCCATTCCTCCCACGTCCGCTCCGCGGTGTCGCCGCCGAAGTGAGCGGGCACGAACGGGGCCTCGGGGGCAGGCATGTTGGACGCCACGAAGGCGTACTCCTTTCCTTCCTTCTCGCCTACCGGGTTAGCTGACGGGTTCGGAGCAGGAAGGTCTCCTACGGGCGTCCTCGGCCGCGGACTGAGCGGCAAACGATGCCCGATTCACCCCAATTGGTGGTTCCCCGGTTCCCTTGCGGGATTCGGCGCGTGCGCACGGTGCCGTCTCTTGCGACGGCTGGGACGACCGCGCTGCGTTATCGAACGTTAATAGAAGCCGGGGCCGGATTCCAAGCTGTTCCGGCTGATCATTAACGCCCGCGGCCAGGACTTACCAGGACAGAAGCAGGCGGAATCGGGCGACTTGATCACCCTTCAGGCCGGCGACATCACCTGACGTTGCGTCAAATGTTATGCAGAGTGACACCGTTTGGCTACACACCGTACTGATGTGCTGAGCGTTCGCCGTCCCCTCGGGCTGCGCCCCTCAGTCCGGCGTGCCGTGCCCGCTGCTCCGCCACCCGCCGTCGGTGTGCCGTACCCCCCGCGCCGGGCGGGCGCCGCCCGCGCCACGCACCGCGCGCCGCCCCTGCGTCCGGGACGCGCCGTCGGCGGACACGACCGGCACCGTCCGCCGCCGTTCCGGCTGCCCCACCCCGGGCCTGCCGACCGCCAGGAGCGCCATGTCGTCCGTGGACCTGCCGCCCGTGTACCGGCGCACGTCCTCGACCAGCGCGTCGAGCAGGCCCTCGGGGCCGGGGAAGACGCTTCCCCGGAGTCGTTCACCCGGGTCGTAGAAGACGCCTCGGGCGTCACGGGCCTCGGACAGGCCGTCCGTGTACAGCAGCAGCGTCGCGCCGGCGGGCAGCGGATACTCCTCCGCGCGGTCGGGCCACAGGCCCAAGTCGCCCATCCCCAGGGGCAGCGCGGCCTCGGACGGCTCCAGCACGTCCAGCTCGCCGTCGGCGTGCAGCACCAGCGGGTCGGGATGCCCGCGGTTCACCAGCCGTACGGTCCCGTCCCCCACACCGTCGCTGGGCGGGATCTCGCCGAGCACGGCGGTGGTGAACCCCTCGATGGCGTCAAGCCCCTCCCGCCGCATGTCCTCGCGCTTCAACGCCCGCTCCAGCCGCCGTGCCACGCCTTCGAGCGAGGTCTCCTGCTCGGCCGCCTCCCCAAAGGCCCCGATCAGCACGGCGACGGCCGCCACCGCCTCCATCCCCTTGCCGCGCACGTCCCCGACGATCAGCCGCACCCCGTGCGGGGTGTCCTGCACGGCGAAGAGGTCACCGCCGATGAACGCGTCCGCCTGCGCCGCCTCGTAGCGCGCCGCGATGTGCAGACCGGCGATCCGGTCCGCGGGCGTGGGCAGCACGGCGCGCTGCGCGGCCTCGGCGATCACCCGCGCCGAGGCGAGCCGCGCGCTGCTGCGCCTCACGACCCCGTTGATCAGCAGCGCGAGAGCCGCCACGGTGAGCACCGTGCTCGTCTCCGTGAAGGCGGTGATCTGGGCGATGGTGTTGTTGTAGGTGTGCAGGCCCGTCGTGGCCAGGACGGCGGCGATACCGGTGAGCAGCGTCACGACCCAGGTGACGATCGGCGCCGCGATGAGCGGGGCCGCGGCGAAGAGCGGCACCGCGGTGAAACGGGCCGGCGTCAGCAGGTCGAAGACGATGCCGGCGGCGATCATCACGGCGGGCAGGAGACGGACGAACCACGGCGCGCCGTAGCTGCTGCGCTGTTCTCGCCCCACAGGTGTTCTCCCTGCCGCTCCACCCACGGCCACGGACCGGTGCCGCGCACTTCCCATGCTGCGCGCCCCGGGGGCGCGCGGCGACTTGCCACGTCCGGCCGCACAGAAGCCCAGGTCACGACGCCGAAAACGAGGGCGCAACCGACGACGGAAACGACGGCGGCCCGGCAATCGATCATCTCGATTGCCGGGCCGCCGTCTTCAGTAGCGGGGACAGGATTTGAACCTGCGACCTCTGGGTTATGAGCCCAGCGAGCTACCGAGCTGCTCCACCCCGCGTCGGTGAACACCACCTTACGCCATCCGGAGCAAGATCCACTCCCATTTACCGGTCCGGTCCCGCCGATCCGGCCCCACAGGTCGTCTCCGCCGCGTTTTCGGCCCCCGCGGCGACGTTTTCGGCCTCCGCGGCCACGCTTTTCGGCCTCGTCCCGGCACATCCGGCCTGGTGGCACCGTTCGCGTCACATCCGCGCCGCGCACTCCGTCAATGCTGTGACAGGCCGGACGACGACGGACACGGGGCGGACGATGAACGAGCACGACTTCCTGGCGCAGCGCTTCGAGGAGCACCGCGCGCACCTGCGCGCGGTCGCGTACCGGATGCTCGGCTCGCTGACCGAAGCCGACGACGCCGTCCAGGAGGCCTGGCTGCGTCTGAGCCGCTCCGGCTCCGAACGCGTCGAGAACCTGGGCGGCTGGCTGACCACCGTGGTCGGCCGGGTCTGCCTGGACATGCTCCGTACCCGTGCGTCACGGCGCGAGGAGCCGATGGAGACCCGTCTGCCCGAGCCGATCGTCACCGGGGCGGACGCGCTCGACCCCGAGCACGAGGTCCTGCTCGCCGACGCGGTCGGCCTGGCGCTGCTGGTCGTCCTGGAGACGCTGGCTCCGGCGGAACGACTCGCCTTCGTGCTGCACGACATGTTCGCGGTGCCGTTCGACGAGATCGCCCCCGTGGTGGGCCGCACCCCGGCGGCCGCGCGCCAGCTGGCGAGCCGGGCCCGCCGCAGGGTGCAGGGGACGGCCGCAGTCCCGGACGCCGACCTCGGCCGGCAGCGCGAGGCCGTCGACGCGTTCCTCACGGCGGCGCGGGGCGGCGACTTCGAGGCCCTCATCGCGGTCCTCGACCCGGACGTGGTGGCCCGCTCCGACGGCGGCGCGCTGCGTCCGGGCGCACTGGTCCGCGGTGCCGAGGCGGTCGCCGGCCAGGCGATCACCTTCGCCCGCCTCGCCGAGGTGGCCCGCCCGTGCCTGGTCAACGGGGCGGCGGGCGTGGTCGCGGCGACGGACGGGGTGCCGGTGTCGGTGATGGCGTTCACGGTGAGCGGCGGCCGGATCGTCGAGATCAACATCCTGCGGGACCCGGAACGGCTGAAGGCCCTCGACCTGGCCGCGCCCGGGGCGTGAGCGGCGCCGACGACAGGGGCCCAATCGGGGTGGCCCACACGGCGGTTGGGTATTTCACCACTGACTCGCCGATCGCTGCGCGACCACACCGTGACGCACACCGAGAGGAGACCCGATGGCCGAACCGCTGTCCGCCGACCAGTTGCTCACCGCCTTGCGGAACGAGGGACTGCGCGTGGTGGAGTACCGCGACTGGCGCACCCACAACCGCAACCATGTGGGCCCGTGGGCCCCGGTGCACGGCGTGATGGTCCACCACACCGTCACCTCAGGCACCGAGTCCTCGGTGGAACTCTGCTACAACGGCTACTCCCAGCTGCCCGGACCGCTGTGCCACGGCGTCATCGCCAAGGACGGCACGGTCTACCTGGTCGGCAACGGCCGGGCGAACCACGCGGGCCTCGGCGACGACGACGTCCTGCGCGCCGTGATCGCGGAGAGCGCGCTGCCTCCCGACGACGAGGCGAACACCGACGGCAACCGCCACTTCTACGGCTTCGAGTGCATCAACCTCGGTGACGGCCAGGACCCGTGGCCCGCCGCCCAGCTCGAAGCGATCGAGCAGGCTGCCGCCGCGATCTGCCGGGCCCACGGATGGACCCACCGCAGCGTGATCGGCCACCTCGAGTGGCAGCCGGGGAAGGTCGACCCGCGCGGGTTCACGATGGCGTCCATGCGCGAGCGCATCGCCGTACGTCTCGCATCCGCCCCGCCGTCCGAGGAGGACGACATGCCCGACAACTGGAATCTCGCCTCTGCCGCCGACATGACGCTGTCCCCCGGCCACTGGACGACCGTCCCGGTGGGCTCGGCGGACCTGCTCACGTCCGCCGTGCGCTACACCGGCGCCATGCACCTGACCCTGACGGCGCCCGCGGGCGGGACGGTCCAGGGCCGCTTCTACCACCTGCGCCCCGACGGCACGCGCTGGACCGGCCCGATCGTGGAGCGCCTGACCACCTCGGGTTCGAGCTTCCTGGACTTCCCACACGCCGGCTCCGTCGCCGCGGACGAGAAGGTCCGCTTCGAGGCCGTCTACTTCCCGGCCTCGTCGACGGACTCCGCGTCCGCCTCGATCACGTCCTCCTGGATCCGCGGCCTGTCCTGGTCGTGACGACCGCCGGACTCGCGGCCCGCCGCGCGCCGGCCCCGGATCTCGCCTCCGAGGCCCGAGACCACAGAGCATTCCAGCCGGTCGAACCCCGTCGAGGTGCCCCGGCAGGTCGGAGGAGACCCCGACCTGCCAGGGCCACTGCCTCGATCAGGAGGTCGCGCGCGGGTGCACGAGCAGCACGTTGCCGAGCGGACGCTGACCGGTCGCGTCCGACGGCCGGTTGACGACTCCCGACTCCGCCGTGGCCATGACGCTGGAACCTCCGCCGTCGAGGTTCATCGCCTCACGCGCACCGAGCTGCCGCATCAGCCGCGCGGCCTCCGCGACACCCAGCCCCTCGCTGTAACCGGCCTGCCGGCCGTCGACGACGACAAGCAGCATCCTGCCCCAGTAGTCGACGCCGATCATCGAGCGCGGATTGCTGCGCACGGTCCAGTTGTACGTGAAGGTCTGGTCCGCGCCGTCGCGGATGATGCCGTCCTGCTGGGCGTTGACCGACACCCGCCCGTCCCTGACCAGGGTCGGGCCGACCTGGAGGATCGTCGTGTCCGGGGTGAGCTCCACCAGGCGGCCGCTGCTGTCCCTCACCTGCTCGGTGAACGTCAGCGTCTCGCCGACCGCGGCGTGCGCCAGCAGCCAGTCGGCGCTCTCGCCGATCGCCTGGACGGTCGAACCTCCGGCGGGCACGCGGGCTCCGCGTGAGGTGTTCACCGCGGTCACGCGGCCGTTCGCGTCGAGCACGGCTTCCGCACCCGGGCCGGCCGGGGGCTTGCCCCACTCCGGGGTGAACCGCACCAGCTCGCTGCTGTCCGTGCACCGCAGGTCGTGCTGCGCCTTCTCGGTCGGCAGGTCGCCGCCGACGCCGCCGCAGTTCCAGACGACGCCGGGCAGGCGGTTCACCCCGTCGATCTCGACGCTCTCCGCGCCGGCCCGGAGCGTCACGTGCGCGGTGAACGTGTCCACGTCGACGGACCGCCCGCCGCGGGTCAGCTTCACGCCGGCCCGGCCCTGGGTGGCGGAGCCGATCAGCTTGCCGTCCTTCACGTACATGCCGCCAGGCGCGTTGTTGTAGAACCACTGGCCGTTGACGCCGGCTATCGCGCCCGTCGACGCCATGAGGTCCGTCAGCGTCTCGGTTCCGTTGAGCGCGGGCCCGAAGTCCGTGCCCACCGTGCCGCCGAAGGTGCGGAAGTCGAGCCGGAGCACGTGGACCTTCTGCGGTGCGTGGGCGTCGGTGCCGTCCTGCGCCGTGTAGCGCGTACCGCCGGCGAAGCCGGCCGCCTTGACCCGGCCCAGCACGGCCGTCGCGTCGGCGGCGTCCACGTAGCGGCCGATGCGGACGGTCCAGCCGAGCGTTCCGGGGCGGCGGTCGGCGAACGCCGGTGATGCGACCCTCTCGACCCGCGGCTCGAACCCCTTCTCGCGCAGCGCCGCGGCCACGCGGTAGGCGGTGGTCTCGGGACCGAGCGCCGTGCCCGCGGAGGCGAGCGGGCCGTCGGGGGTGGCCGGCAGATAGATGTGAACGGTCCACCGGTCGTTGGCATCCTGCTTGCCGAACGTCATCGAGGTCAGCGTCGCTCCGGGCGCCACGGTGGTGGTCACCGGCGGGGCGCTGGGCCTGAGCGGCTGGTTCGCGAAGCGGACGGCTGATGCCGGGGCCGCCGAGGGGTGCGGCGACGCGGCCTCCGCGAGGGGCGTGGCCGCGGCCGCGACCAGCACAGTCGCAGCCGCCGCCATGAGGGAAAGGGACTTGCGCTGCATGGGCGTCCTTCCGTCGTCGGAACGTAAGGCAAGGCAAGGCGCAGTCGATTGCCGTGAGATGGCTCGGAGTTCAACGGACGAGGCAGCTAGAGGAAAGGCTGCGGTCCGAGGAGATGATTGCCCCGTTCGCGCTGCGCGACGCGGGGCACTGGCCTTCTGCTCGTGGGATGTTGGGGGTGTGGGGCGCGTAGCCCGGCCGGAGGGCGCGGAGTTACCTGCCGTCCGATATGCCAGTTTGCTGACGCTGCATCACTTTCACTCGGCTTTGCGTGCTCGATCAGCCGGCATCTGATCACGTTCATCCGAGACGGCGACGGTGACGGTCTCCACACGATCAAGGAGGCGCTGCGGCACTCCACGGTCACGCCGACCCCCGGATACGTACGCGCGCCTTCTCCCACAGGTCGGCGAAGCCGGACAGGAGCCGCCGCCACGCCGGTCCCGAGCCCGCCAGGGTGTCTCCTCAGCGGCTCCCGCCAGGACGCCCCCTCGCGCACCGCGCCCCCCACACGAGGCCGGAAAGGACGCAGCGCCCCGACCGGTCGAAACCGATCGAGGCGCTGCGTAGCAGGTCAGGTGCGCTCTGCCACCCCTGCCGACGGTAGGCCGTGTGGGACTCGAACCCACAACCAACGGATTAAAAGTCCGCTGCTCTGCCAATTGAGCTAACGGCCCTCGGCACACCTGAGCATAACCAAAGAGATCCCCATAACCGATCGGGTATCCCGTACTGGCCTGTCCCGCCGCGGCCCGGTCACCCCGGACCGCGGCGGGGGCACGTCAGTACAGGCCCTTGAACGCCTGCCAGCCGCCCGTGCCGATCAGCACCCGGGCCGCCAGGGTCCCGCTCCCCGTCGCACTGTGCCGGTACAGCCGGCCGTCACCCGTACGGCCCAGGAGGTCCGGCTTCCCGTCACCGCCGATGTCGCCGACCCCGACGACCGAGGTGTAGCCACCCCAGCCCGTCGCCAGCTTCACCCGCGGCGTGACGCCACCGGTGGCCGTGCCGTAGTACCGCCACAGCACGCCCGCCTGGTCGACGCCGAGCAGGTCACCGCGCCCGTCGCCGTTCAGGTCGCCCGCGCCGACGATCTTCGCGTACGTCTTCCAGTTGGTGCCGATCTTCACCCGGCCCTTGAACCGGTGATCGGCCGTTCCCGCGTAGAAGTACATGTCACCTGTCGTCGCCTGACGCGCGATCAGGTCGGCGTAGCCGTCGGCGTTCACATCGCCCGGTGACGTCAGCACGTCGTACTGGCCCCAGCCCGTACCCACCGATGTGTACGGCGAAGAAGCCGACACGACCTTCCCGCAGCCCTGCCGGTACGCACGCAGCTCGTTCCCGGCACGGACCAGCACGTCGTTGCAGCGGTCGCCGTTCACGTCGCCGAACGGCACCAGCACCGCCGTCGTCGCGAACTTCGTCCCCGTCCCCGCGATCCGCGACGACAACCCGCCCGTGCCCGTGCCCTTGTACAGCGACACGAGACCCGTCGAGTCCATCACCAGCAGGTCGCCGAAACCGTCGTCCCCGACGAGATCACGCCACACCGGCGCGGCCCCGGTAACGGCCACCGCACCCGCCTCCGTCAGATCCGCGCCCTGGCCGTCGGCGGGCTTCACGCTCAGCGACCAGGAGTACGCGCCGTTCCCCACGAGCCGCCCGTTCGCGTCCTTGCCGTCCCACACCGGGCTGACCACGCCGCGCGCCTCGCCCCCGGTCAGGGTGCGTGCCACGGTGCCGGTCGCCTTGTGCGTCAGCGTCAGCGTCCAGGACGCGGCCGGCTTCGACAGCCACCAGCGCGGCTTCCAGGCACCCGCCTTCAGGTTCGCACCCGTCGCCACGTCGGAATCGATACGGGCCAGCGGCGAGGCCGGGATCCCGAGATCGGCCACCCGGATGTCACCGGCGGCGTTCTCCTGGTAGGCGACACGGCCGGCGGCGGTGTCGATCGTGTACAGCCCGGACTCGAAGTTGTCGTCGCTCGTCAGGTACGTCTCTTTGAGGACCGGCTCGGGACCGCGGACGTCGATGACCCGCACCTCCCGGCCCTCGCCCTGGACGACGTAGCCGTCACCGAGCTGCGAGAACGGCTCCGTGTAGTTCCGGTTGGTGTTCTTGTCGAGGTCGTGGATACCGCCCCTGTCGGGGGTGCCGGCACAGGTCCAGCTCAGCCAGTGGGCCGTGACCTTGAGGAACTCCGCCCGGCAACCGGTTCCCAGATCCATCGTGCGCTTCACGGCGCCGGTACGGACGTCGTAGCCGACGACCGTTCCGTTCACCTTGCCCTGCGTCCAGAGGGTGTCGCCGTACAGGTCGTAGTCGAAGGGCACCTCGAACGTGGCGAGCCGCTTGCCCGTGTCCAGATCGAACGCGGTGTTCGTCACCCACTCGCCGGTCTGGGTCCGTCCGCTGCCGATCGCGTAGCGCCCGGAGACGTCATAAATTTGAACGTTCGTGACTTCGCCGGTGAGGACGCGCCCCGAGGTCGCGCCCTGCTCGACCACAAGCGGGTCGAGCTGCGACCCGTAGGGCGGCTGGACGACCATCCGTCCATCGCCGGTGGCCAAGGGCTCCGGACAGCCGTTCGTGTCGCACTCCTGGAGGGGGAACCCGAAGTCGCCGCGCTCCACCGTCGTCCCGGCCGTCAGCTCACCCGTGACCGAAACCGTCCGCGAACGGTAGGAATTGGTCTCGTCCGGCATCCGCTCCAGGGAGTGGAGCTGTCCATGGCTGAAGGTGAACGACCGTGGCTTCGAGGTGAGGGGGGTGACGTCGACGAGCTCGGCCGCGGTCGTCCCGTCCCCCTCCGCCCGGAGCCGCTGGACGCCCAGCGCGTCGGCGGCCGCACCGGCGATCAGCAGCAGCCCGCCGTCCGGAGCCGCCATCACCTGCCCGCGCCCGTGGGTGAAGAGCGTGGTCTCGTCCCCGCCCGTGCGCGGCACGGAGACCACCCGGTACGGGGCGGAGGACGCCTGGCCGGAGGCGCGGCCGACGATCAGCCGGTCACCGACGACGCCGAGCAGCACATCGCCCTCGTTGTACGGGAGATCGGCCGTTCCGGTCAGGGTGAGCGGACCCGGCGCGTCGGCGCCTCCCTTGGCGTAGAAGCGCGCCTTGCCGTCCTTCGCCCACTCCACGATCTCGGTCGGGCCCTGAACGGTGGACACCGGCGCAACGGTCGCGTCGGCGGGCACGGTGCGGACCTGCGCCGAGGCCAGATCGACCCAGGCGGAGCGGGAGACGCCGCCCACCTCGTAGGTGGCGAGGATGCCGTCCGCGCCCCCGGTCACCGCCCTGGCGGGCGGCTGCGCGCCTTCCGGCCAGCCGGTCACGGGCGTGACCTGCACGGAGCCGTTCACCAGCCGGAGCAGATGCCACGCGCGCGGGGCGGTCGACGTCGCCCGAGTGAAGGTGACGACGGTGGAACCGAAGGCACCGATGTACTCGTGCCCGCTCGGGATCGTGAGGCGGCTGACGCTGTCCGTGGCCATGTTCACCAGCCGGACCTCGTCCGGCATGGACCCCGGGTTGTCCATGTACGAGGCGAAGCCGTCGAAGCCCGCGCCGTAGGTGCCGTCGGCCTCCGGACCCTCCTGGGAGGTGGAGATCGGGGAGGAGTCACCGGCATAGGTGCTCCAGAAATGCCCGACGCCCTGCTCGTAGCGCAGGTAACCGGTGGGACCCGCGACGAGCGGGACGACGGTCCGCGGCTGCGGCGCGGCGGCCGCCGGGAAGACGACTCCGCTGCCCTCGGCCGCGGTGGCCGTGAGCGCGAAGGGGCCGACGCCGGCGACAAGGGTCGCTGCGGCCACGGCTGCGATGGAATGGCGTACGAGAGCGCTTCGAGGCACTCGGGTCCCTCCCCGGGATGCATAAGAGAGGCATGGGGAAATCAGCGGTGCCCGTGCTGAACAGCAGTGTGTGAAGGCCCCCCGGCCGCACCCGCCCCCATGCAAGTGGGCCGACTGTAACAGCAGCCCCACCAGCGGCGGAAGGCACTTTCGAACCCGTTCAACGCAACAGGGCCCGTACGCCACCGAAGTGTCGTACGGGCCCTGTCCCAGCAGGTCACACAGCGTCAGCCGTTGCGCTTCCAGCGCGGCTTGTCGTCACGGCGGCCACCGAAGGAGCCGGAGTTCGAACCGGCGCCGCGGTGGTCGTCACGGCGGCCGTACGGACGGTCGTGGCGCTCGCCACCGGAGCGGAAGCCGCCCGAGGGGCGGTCGTCGCGGCGGCCGTACGGACGGTCGCTGCCGCGGTGCGCGGACGGGCGGTCGTCGCGGCGGAAGCCGCCACGGTCGTTGTCACGGCGCTCGAACGAACGGCCGCCACGGTCGTCACGGCGGAAGCCACCGCGGTCACCGTCCCGGCGGTCGTCGCGGCGGAACCCGCCACGGTCGTTGTCACGACGCTCGTCGCGGCGGAAGCCACCACGCTCACCGTCACGGCGGTCGTCACGACGCTCGAAGCCACGGTCGCGGTCGAAGCCGCGCTCGCGGTTGAAGCCGCCACGGTCGTTGTCCCGGCGGTCGTTGTCGCGGCGGAAGCCACCACGGTCGTTGTCACGACGCTCGAACGAACGGCCGCCACGGTCGTCACGGCGCTCGTCACGGCGGAACCCGCCGCGGTCGCCACGGTCCCGGTCACGGCGCTCGAAGTTGCCGCGGTCGTCACGACGGTCGTACGCGGGGCGCTCCTCGCGGGACTCACGCTCCGGCTGCGCCTCGGGCACGGCCGCGATCTCGGCCTCGGCGGCCTCGGTCACCTCGGCGACCGCGGCCTCCGGGTCCTCGCCGCGCTCGCGGGCGGCACGCGCCACCAGGCGGTCGGCCTCCTCGCGGAGCTCGGCCGCGCGGCGCTGCACGCGCTCCAGCTGGCGGGTCAGCTCGACGACCTCGCGCTCCGCCTGCTTGGCGGCGTTGTTCGCGGAGTCGGCCTGGACCTCGGTGAGCGAACGCGCGCCGGTGATCTCCGCGACCTCCGGGTCGAACGCGCCCGCGCCGCCGACGATGTGGCGCGACGCCTCGACGCCCGCGTCCTCCATGAGGCGGAAGATCTGGCGGCGCTGGTGCGGCAGCGACAGGGACACGACCGTGCCGGACTTGCCGGCGCGGGCGGTACGCCCCGAGCGGTGCAGGTAGTCCTTGTGGTCGCCGGCCGGGTCCACGTTCAGGACGAGGTCGATGCCGTCGACGTGGATGCCGCGGGCGGCGACGTCGGTCGCGACGAGCGCGTTGACGTAGCCGTCCTTGAAGTCGGCCAGCGTGCGCGTACGGGCGCCCTGCGTCATGCCGCCGTGCAGCGCGTCGGCCTTCACACCGGAGTCGCGCAGCTGCTCCGCGATGCGGTCGGCGCCCAGCTGGGTGCGGACGAAGATGATCGTGCGGCCCTTGCGCGCGGCGATGGCGGCGGTGACCGGCGCCTTGTCCTTGGGCTTCACGACGAGCACGTGGTGCGTCATGGTCGTGACGTTGCCCTGCGCGCTGTCGACCTCGTGGCTGACGGGGTCGGTCAGGTAGCGCTTGACCAGGGTGCTGATCTCGTTCTCCATCGTGGCGGAGAAGAGCATGCGCTGGCCGCCGGCCGGGACCTGGTCCAGCAGCTCGGTGACCTCGGGCAGGAAGCCCAGGTCGGACATCTGGTCGGCCTCGTCGAGGATCGCGACCCGGACGTCCTCCAGGGAGCAGGCGCCGCGGTTGATGATGTCGCGCAGACGGCCCGGGGTGGCGACGAGGATGTCGACGCCGCGCTCGAGCGCGTAGATCTGGTTGCCCATGGACGTACCGCCGCAGACGACCTTCATCTTGAGGCCGAGCACGTCGCCGTACGGCTGGAGGGCGTCCGCGACCTGCATCGCGAGCTCGCGGGTCGGGGTGAGGATGACGCCGCGCGGCTTCTTCTTCTCGGTGTGGCCGCCGGCCAGGGTGGCGAGCAGCGGGAGACCGAAGGAGAGCGTCTTGCCGGAGCCGGTGCGGCCGCGGCCGAGGATGTCCTTGCCGGCCAGGGCGTCCGGGATGGTCGCTGCCTGGATCGGGAAGGGGGTGGTCACGCCGTTCTGGGCGAGCTTGCGGACGACGCCCTCGGGCAGGCCGAGGTCCGCGAACGTGACCTGGGGCTGCTGGGGCTCGTCGGCGACCGTCTCGGCGGCCACGGAGACCGTCTCGTCGAGCGTGTCGTTCTCGGGCATGACGGCGTGATCAGTACTGAAAGTGGACATGCGAAATGCGAAACCTTCCGGAGTCTCGGCACGCGCCCAAACCCCGTGAATTCGCAATTCGACCGCCTCGATGCGGTCAGCCACGGCTAGGGAGATACGCGCCACACGGCGCGCTTCCGTTTCGGCGCCGGGCAATGGGATCAAACGATCTACCACCATACGCACCCTCCCCGGGCAAAGGCAAACCGCCTGCGCGTGACCCGCGTTACATCCGCCGTCCGGGCGAGGGCGGGGCCGACTCCCGCCCCCGCCCGGGATCTACGCCGGTCTGTCCTGCGGCGACGCCATGGGCTCGGTGCCGCCCCCGTGGCCGCCCGGGTGCTCGACCGACCGCATCGCCCCGGCGTGCACCTCGGGCGCCGACGACGCCGGCGGCGGGTCCGTCGGCTCGCTCGGCTGCGGCGTCGGGCTCGCCGGGGGCGTGGGCGACTGGGGCGGAGGGAGGGTCGGGGGCTGCTGGGTCGCGGGCGGGGACCCGCCGCCGTGCGGCGGCGTCGGCTTCGTCCCCGGCTTCGCAGGCTTCCCGCCCGGCGTCGCCGCCCCACCGCTCGCCCCGCTGCTCGCCGCACCGCTCGGGCTCGGCGATCCCTCGGCCTCCGGCCCCTTTTCGGCGTCGTCCGCCGTCGCGCCCTTCCCGTCCCGCTCCTCCTCGCCGTGCCCGACGGGGCGCTGCGCGCCGCCCGGCGCCCCGTGACCGCCGTCCGGCTCCGCCGCCGCCCCGCGCGGCTCCGCCGAGGTGCTGGGCGCGGGCTTGCGGCCCTCGTCTTCGCTCACGCTCATACAGCCTGTCGAGGCCAGGGCCGCCAAGGAGGCGGCGATCCAGACGGCCGTCCGGCCGGGGGCTGACAACTGGCGCACGGGGGCACCTCCGGGACACGGGTTCGCGGGTCGCCCTGCCCAACTCCCGTGACCCCGCGGGGGACACGCCTCCCGGCCCCCTCAGCCCACGATGCCGCGCGCCAATTCCACGCCCAGGAACACCGATCCGAGCCCCACCAGCAGCGAAGCGGCCACGTTCGCCACGGCCAGGAACCTCCAGCCGCGCTCGGCCAGCCGCAGCGTCTCGTAGGAGAACGTGGAGTACGTCGTGAGCGCACCGCACAGCCCCGTGCCGAGCAGCGCGTACGTACCCGACGACACCGACGCCCCGGCCAGGACGCCGAGGACAAGACTGCCCACGGCGTTCACCGTGAACGTCCCCCAGGGGAACACCGAGTCGTGCCGCGCCTGCACCGCGCGGTCCGTCAGGTAGCGCAGCGGGGCGCCGACCGCCGCGCCCAGGATCACGAGCAGCCAGCTCACCGCCGGACCGCCCACCGCGTCACCGAGGCCGCCGCCCACACGGCGGCCAGCGCACCGGCGACCGTGCCGCCCGCGTACGCCAGTGCCGCGCCCGCCTCCTCGCGCTCCAGCAGTTCGGTGAAGTCGAGCGCGTACGTCGAGAAGGTCGTGAAGCCCCCCAGCACGCCCACACCGAGCAACGGCCGCACCAGCGGATGCGCGGACCGGCCGCCTTCGCTCACGAGGACCATCAGCACGCCGATCAGGGCGCAGCCCACCACGTTCACCCAGAAGACTGCCCAGGGGAACGCCCCCTCCGGCGTGGGCCACAGCCGCGTCGCCCCGTACCGAGCCGTCGCACCCACCGCGCCGCCGGCCGAGATCGCCCCGAGCACCGCCCACTTGTGGGCGCCGGCCAGCTCCGCGCGCTGCGCCGGGACGTGCAGATCGACGTCCGGGTCGATGGCCTCTCCGGCGCTCCCGGGGCCGGAACTCACCCGTACCCCAGGGCGTGCAGCCGCTCGTCGTCGATACCGAAGTGGTGGGCGATCTCGTGCACCACGGTGATCTCGGTCTCGGCGACGACGTCCTCACGGGTCTCGCACATCCGCAGGGTCGGGCCGCGGTAGATGGTGATCCGGTCCGGCAGCACACCCGCGTACCACTCGCCGCGGTCCGTCAGCGGAGTCCCCTCGTAGAGCCCGAGCAGCTCGGGGTCGTCCGGGGTGGGTTCGTCCTCGACGAACACGGCGACGTTGTCCATCAGCCGCGTCAGTTCGGGCGGGATCCTGTCCAGGGCCTCGGCGACCAGTTCCTCGAACTCCTCGCGCGTCATCTCCAGCACCCGGCCATTGTCACGCACGGCACGCGGACCGCGCCGCCCCGGCATGGTCGCCGGTCGCACCGGGCATACGGGACCAATGGCCCGCGAAGCCCCGGAACCGAACCAGCCGAACCGCCCGACCCGCCCGAACCGCCCGTTCCGTACCGCGCCGCGCCCCGGCGGCCGCACGTCCTCGCAGACCACCGCACTCACCACGGCCCAACGGCCCTGGGTCCGCGCCCTCGGACTGACGGCCGTCGTCCTCCTCGGCGCCTGGCTCGGCCTGCTGGTCGTCGGCAACGTCCGTACGCCGGTCGGCCCGATGGACGCCACCATGACGTTGCGCCCCTCCCTGAGCGGCGGCACGAAGATCAACGTCTCCCCGCTCGGCGCCCTCGAACTCGACTCCCACGTGGCCCCCGTCCGGCTCGACGTCGACGTGGACCGCCTCGACCCCGTCCGCTCCCAGGCCCTGGTCGAACACCCCGAACGGCTGTCCGGCCTGCAGGAGGAGATTTCCGCCGACGTCCGGGAGGGGACCACCGAGCTCGCCCTGCGCTCCTGCGTCGCCGTCGTCTCCGGGGCGACCGCGCTGGGCCTCGCCGTCTACCGCCGTCCCCGCCGCGCCCTCGCCGCCGGCGGCCTCGCGCTCGCGCTCCTCGCCGCGTCCGGCGTCTCGGCGGCCGCCACCTGGAACCCGAAGTCCGTCCTGGAGCCGAAGTTCTCGGGACTGCTGTCGTCCGCGCCCTCCGTCGTCGGCAACGCGCGCTCGATCGTGACCGAATTCGACGTTTACCAGAAGGAGTTGGCACGCCTGGTCACCAACGTGACCAAGCTGTACGACGCGACGTCGACGCTGCCGGCCTACTCGCCGGACCCGAGCACGATGCGGGTGCTCCACGTCTCCGACATCCACCTCAATCCGGCGGCCTGGCACATCATCGGCTCCCTCGTGGAGCAGTACGGCATCGACGTGATCATCGACTCCGGCGACACGATGGACCACGGGTCCTCCGCCGAGAACGGCTTCCTCGACCCCATCCCCGATCTGGGCGCGCCCTACGTGTGGGTCCGCGGCAACCACGACTCGCGCACGACACAGGAGTACCTGTCCCGGATGAAGAACGTCCACGTCCTGGACGAGGGGCGGGCCGTGAGCGTCGGGGGACTGCGCATCGCGGGCAGCGGCGACCCGCAGTTCACCCCGGACCGGTCGGTCGAGGCCCAGGGTGACCCGGCGGAACGCATGACCGGCATCCGCCTCGCCTCCGCCCTGCGCGACCAGGAGCGCGCGGGCACCCCCGTCGACATCGCGGTCGCCCACAACCCGGTCGCGGCCCGCGAGACCGACGGCACCGTGCCGCTGGTCCTGGCGGGGCACATCCACAAGCGCCACACCGAGGTCCTCCCGCACGGCACGCGCCTGAGGATCGAGGGGTCGACCGGCGGCGGCGGGCTGCGCGCGGTGGAGGACAAGGAGCCGGAGAAGGTGCGCGCCTCGGTGCTCTACCTCGACCGCACGAGCCGGCGGCTGCAGGCCTGGGACGAGATCACGCTGGGCGGCCTCGGCCTGACGACAGCGGAGGTCAGCCGCCATGTCGCGGAGCCGCGGGAGCCTTCTCCGAGCCCGTCGGGAAGGTCGCCGACGCCCTCCGCGTAAACCGTTTTGGCGATAGGTCCCCGCATCCCATATGCTTCTCACGTCCCCGACGCGCTGAGAAGCGCCCAGGCGGGCCCTTAGCCCTCATCGTCTAGTGGCCCAGGACGCCGCCCTTTCAAGGCGGTAGCACGGGTTCGAATCCCGTTGGGGGCACGCATCACCGTGTGCGAGACTTGTTCTCGCACAATGCTTGGTCCTGTGGAGCAGTTTGGAGTGCTCGCCACCCTGTCAAGGTGGAGGCCGCGGGTTCAAATCCCGTCAGGACCGCTGGAGCTCGAAAGAGCTTCGTGGCTGGGTAGCTCAGTTGGTACGAGCGATCGCCTGAAAAGCGATAGGTCGCCGGTTCGACCCCGGCCCCAGCCACCAGCCGAAGGCCCCGATCCCCGGATCGGGGCCTTCGCCGTTTCCGCGGCCACCTGACCTCCGCGCGCCCTGGGGCGGGATGCGAGAGCGCCCGCCCCAGGGCGCGCGCTACGCCTTCTCCCGCTCGCCGCGCCGCCAGCCGCGTACGCCCAGGACCAGCGCCGCCACCGCGACCACCAGCACCAGCAGCGCCCAGTCCGGCACCGCTCTGCCGATGCCCGAGGCCCACTCCTCCACCGCGAACGAGTCGTCGACCGAGAGCAGGCCGGGCAGGGCGGTCGTGCCGTCGAAGGCCAGGAACACCGTGCCCAGCAGCACGAAGAACAGGCCCGACGCCAGCGACGTCGTGTGCAGCCGGAACCGGCCCGCGCGCAGTTCCCGGCCGCGTAGCCACCGGCGGCCGCCCAGGTCGAAGCGGTCCCAGAGCAGGGCGAGCAGGAACAGCGGAACCGCCATGCCCAGGGCGTAGACCGCGAGCAGCAGCCCGCCGTAGACCGGGCTCCCGCTCAGCGCCGCGACCGTCAGCACGCTCCCGAGGATGGGACCCGCGCAGAAGCCCGCCAGCCCGTAGACCAGGCCCAGGGCGTAGACGGACAGGGCCGTCGTCGGACGGATCCGGCCCGACACCTCGGCGACACGGCGCGAGGCGAAGCCCATCCCGAGGATCTGCGCGACCCCGAGCCCGACGATCAGCCAGCCGCCGGCCGCGACCAGCAGGTCGCGATGGCCGTAGAAGAGCCGGCCGGCGAAGGACCCGGCCACGCCGAGCGGGACCAGGGTCGTCGCGAGTCCCGCGAAGAAGATGCCGGTGCGTGCCAGCAGCCGGCCCGTGGAGTCGACCGAGTACGCGAAGAACGCGGGCAGCAGCAGGGCGCTGCACGGGCTGATCAGGGCGAGGAGCCCGCCGAGGAATGCCGCCAGATAGCCGATGTCGTTCATCGCACGCCCTGCTTCGCGCTCCGCTCCGCCGCCTCGATCGCCTCGGTGAACGTCTCCAGGGGCTGTGCTCCCGCGATGGGCCGGCCGTTGACCAGGAAGGACGGCGTGGATGTGGCGCCCAGACCGTAGCCCTCCTCCTGGTCCCTCGTGACCGCCTGGCGTGCGGCGTCACTGTCCAGGTCACGCGTGAAACGGTCGAGGTCGCGCACCCCGGCCTCGCGGGCCAGCGCCGTGAGGCGGTCCCGGCCGAAGCCCTTCTCCTTCGCGCCCTCCGCGTACGCGGCGGCGTGGAACTGCCAGAAACGGCCCTGCTGGCCCGCCGCCCACGCGGCGCGCGCGGCGGCCTCGGACGCCTCGCCGAAGATGGGGAAGTTGCGCCACTCGATCCGCAGGACACCGGCGTCGACGTACTTCCTCATGAGCCGCGGCTCGGTGTCGCGGGCGAACTTCCCGCAGTAGCCGCACTGGAAGTCCGCGTACTCGATCATCACGACGGGCGCGTCCGCGCGGCCGGCCGCGAGCGGGTCCTTCGCGTCGCGGCGCGCGAGCTTCTCCAGCTCGGGGTGCGTGCCGGCCTGCGGCTCGGCGGAACCGTCGGCGGCGGAGGGGGAGCCGACGGACGAGGACGCGCCGGACGGCGCGGACTCCGGCCGGGTGGCGGTGTAGGAGGCGAAGCCGAGCAGCAGCGCGGCGGCGAGCACGCCCGCGCCGATGGCGAGCGGCTTGCGTGAGGAGGTGGACGTGGCGGAAGGCATGGAAGCTCCTGAACGAAAGGCCTGAGGGAAACGGATGCCAGCGAGGGGACCGGCGGGCCTATACGCGCAGGACAAAGAGGTCGACCGCGGAGGGCGGCGCGAGCGGGGGCGGGCCGGGCAGGGGCGAGATGTCCAGCGCGGTCTGGTCGCAGACGGGCGCGACGCAGCCGCTGCCGTGGGCCTGGGGCAGGGCGGGCAGCAGTT
Source organism: Streptomyces sp. NPDC049597 (assembly GCF_040675505.1). Taxonomy (NCBI): domain Bacteria; kingdom Bacillati; phylum Actinomycetota; class Actinomycetes; order Kitasatosporales; family Streptomycetaceae; genus Streptomyces; species Streptomyces sp. NPDC049597. The sequence goes on along the minus strand of NZ_JBFAOY010000039.1, from coordinate 14,476 downwards.
CGCACGCGGAGCCGCCGCGCGGAGGCACGCCCGGGTGCGCCCCGCTGTCCCCGGCCCCGGTGCGCTCCCCGCATGCGGGCAGCTTCGCGGCCCTGGCGAGGACCGCCTCGCCCGGCGCGGACCCCCCGCCCGCCCGCACGCCGGCGGCACCACCGCGGGCGACGTCCGAGCCGGCACCGAGGGCGGATGCCACCCCGATCCCGGCGACCGGCGGGGCCACGGCGCCGCTGACGAAGCCCTGTCCGGCGGCCACGGGACCACGATGCGAGACCTGCCCGGCGGCCACGGCGCCGCTGACGAGGCCCTGCCCGGCCGTCACCGCACCACGATGCGAGCCGGCAGGCGCCGCCGCCTCCGCCGACAGCGCCGCCACACATCCCAGCATCGTGCCGAACAGCCCGAGCAGCAGGCTCGCGGTCACCGCGAGGCGGTGCCGGCGGTCGCGGCCGATCAGCATGGGCGCGCTTTCCCTTCGGGACGCTCGGCAGGGATGAACGATTCGCTCCATACTGCACCAGCTTGCTGACGAAATGAGTTCGCCAGTGCTTTCCGGAGAGTGCGATCCTGGACCCCGTATGTCTACTTCCTTCGCAGACCTCCAGACCCTGCTGGCCGGGGCGTCCCTGCGCGACGCCCACCGGCTCGGCCGCCGTCTCGAGGGCGCCCGCCGCATCCGTAAGCCCGAGGCGCGGCAGGCCGTGCTGGACGAGATCGCCGCCGACGCCGAGAAGTCCGCGGCCCGCACCGCGCGGCGTGCCGAGCGCGTGCCCGAGATCACGTATCCGGAGCAGCTCCCGGTCAGCCAGAAGAAGGACGAGATCCTCCAGGCGATACGGGACCACCAGGTCGTGATCGTCGCGGGTGAGACCGGGTCGGGAAAGACGACCCAGATCCCGAAGATCTGTCTGGAGCTCGGCCGCGGCGTGCGCGGCATGATCGGCCATACGCAGCCCCGCCGGATCGCCGCCCGTACGGTGGCCGAACGCGTCGCGGAGGAGCTGCGCACCCCGCTCGGCGAGGCCGTCGGCTGGAAGGTCCGCTTCACCGACCAGGTGAACCAGGACTCGACCTTCGTGAAGCTGATGACGGACGGCATCCTGCTCGCCGAGATCCAGACGGACCGCGAGCTGCGCGCCTACGACACGATCATCATCGACGAGGCCCACGAGCGGTCGCTGAACATCGACTTCCTCCTCGGTTACCTCGCGCAGCTGCTGCCCAGGCGCCCGGACCTCAAGGTCGTGATCACCTCCGCGACGATCGACCCGGAGCGCTTCTCCCGCCACTTCGGCGACGCCCCGATCGTCGAGGTCAGCGGCCGGACGTATCCGGTCGAGGTCCGTTACCGCCCTCTGCTGGAGGAGGACTCGGAGGACTCCGACCGCGACCAGATCACCGCGATCACGGACGCCGTCGAGGAGCTGATGGGCGAGGGCAAGGGCGACATCCTCGTCTTCCTCTCCGGCGAGCGCGAGATCCGCGACACCGCGGACGCGCTCAACAAGAAGCAGTACCGCTTCACGGAGGTCCTGCCGCTGTACGCACGGCTCTCGCACGCCGAGCAGCACCGGGTCTTCCAGCCGCACACCGGCCGCCGCATCGTCCTCGCCACGAACGTGGCCGAGACCTCACTGACGGTCCCCGGCATCAAGTACGTGATCGACCCCGGCACCGCCCGGATCTCGCGCTACAGCCACCGCACGAAGGTCCAGCGGCTGCCGATCGAGCCGGTCAGCCAGGCCAGCGCCAACCAGCGCAAGGGCCGCTGCGGCCGTACCTCCGACGGCATCTGCATCCGCCTGTACTCCGAGGACGACTTCCTCTCGCGCCCCGAGTTCACCGACGCGGAGATCCTGCGCACCAACCTCGCGTCCGTCATCCTCCAGATGACCGCGGCCGGACTCGGCGACATCGAGAAGTTCCCGTTCATCGACCCGCCGGACCACCGCAACATCCGCGACGGCGTGCAGCTGCTCCAGGAGCTCGGAGCCTTCGACCCCGCGGAGAAGGACCCCCGCAAGAAGCTCACCCCGCTCGGCCGCAAGCTGTCCCAGCTCCCGGTCGACCCCCGGCTCGCCCGGATGGTCATCGAGGCCGACAAGAACGGCTGTGTGCGCGAGGTCATGGTGATCGCGGCCGCGCTGTCGATCCAGGACCCCCGCGAGCGCCCGGCCGACAAGCAGGCACAGGCCGACCAGCAGCACGCACGCTTCAAGGACGAGACGAGCGACTTCCTCGCCTTCCTCAACCTGTGGCGCTACGTCCGCGAGCAGCAGAAGGAACGCGGCTCCTCCAGTTTCCGCCGCATGTGCAAGCAGGAGTACCTGAACTTCCTGCGCATCCGCGAGTGGCAGGACATCTACTCGCAGCTGCGCACGGTCGCCAAGCAGATGGGCATGCACGTCGAGGAGCCCGCGGCGGGCGAAGGCGTCCCGGAGCAGGCCGTCCACGTGTCCCTGCTCTCGGGCCTGCTCTCGCACGTCGGCATGAAGGACGTGAAGAGCTCCGGGGCGGAGGGCGGGAAGAACACGGCGAAGAACGAGTACCTGGGCGCGCGGAACGCCAAGTTCGCGATCTTCCCGGGCTCCGCGCTCTTCAGGAAGCCGCCGCGTTTCGTCATGTCCGCCGAGCTCGTGGAGACCTCGCGCCTGTGGGCCCGTGTCAACGCGAAGATCGAGCCGGAGTGGATCGAGCCGCTCGCCCAGCATTTGCTGAAGCGCACGTACAGCGAGCCGCACTGGGAGAAGGACGCGGCGGCCGTCATGGCGTACGAGAAGGTCACGCTCTACGGCGTGCCGATCGTCGCCCAGCGCAAGGTGAACTACGGGCGCATCGATCCGGAGACCTCCCGCGACCTGTTCATCCGCAACGCTCTCGTCGAGGGCGACTGGCGCACGCACCACAAGTTCTTCGCGGACAACCGCAAACTTCTGACCGAGGTCGAGGAGTTGGAGCACCGCGCCCGCCGCCGCGACATCCTCGTGGACGACGAGACACTCTTCGACTTCTACGACCAGCGGGTCCCCGAACACGTCGTGTCCGGCGCCCACTTCGACTCCTGGTGGAAGCACAAGCGCCGCGAGCAGCCGGACCTGCTCGACTTCGAGCGCGAGATGCTCATCAACGAGAAGGCCGGCGCGGTCACCAAGGACGACTACCCGGACTCGTGGCGGCAGGGCCGGCTGAAGTTCCGGGTGACGTACCAGTTCGAGCCGGGCGCGGACGCGGACGGCGTCACCGTGCACATCCCGCTCCAGGTGCTGAACCAGGTCACCGACGAGGGCTTCGACTGGCAGATCCCGGGCCTGCGCGAAGAAGTCGTCACCGAGCTGATCCGCTCTCTCCCCAAGCCGGTCCGCCGCCACTACGTGCCGGCGCCGAACTACGCGAAGGCGTTCCTGGAGAGGGCCGTGCCCCTGCAGGAGCCGCTGTCCCTCACCCTGGCGCGTGAGCTCCAGCGCATGGTCGGCGTCCCGGTCACGGCCGACGACTTCGACCTGTCCCGGGTCCCCGACCACCTCAAGATCACTTTCCGCATCGTCGACGAGCGGCGGCGCAGGCTGGCGGAGGACAAGGACCTGGAGGCGCTGAAGCTCCGGCTGCGGCCCAAGGCCCGTCAGGCCCTGTCCAAGGCCGCCGCCTCCTCCGGCCCGTCGGGCGAGTCGCTGGAGCGCACCGGCCTGAAGGACTGGACGATCGGCACGCTGACGAGGGTGTTCGAGACACGCCGGGCCGGCCAGCCGGTCAAGGCGTACCCAGCGCTCGTCGACGCGGGCGAGAGCGTCTCCGTACGGCTCTTCGACACCGAGGACGAGCAGGCGCAGGCGATGTGGCAGGGCACCCGTCGGCTGATCATGCTCAACATCCCGGTGAGTCCGGCGAAGTTCGCCTCCGACAGGCTGACCAACCAGCAGAAGCTGGCGCTGTCCCGCAATCCGCACGGCTCGGTCCAGGCACTGTTCGAGGACTGCGCCATGGCGGCGGCGGACCGGCTCATCGCCGACCACGGCGGACCGGCCTGGGACGAGGAATCGTTCCGGAAGCTGTTCGACAAGGTCCGCGCCGACCTCGTGGACCTGACCGTCCGCACGATCGACCAGGTGCAGCAGATCCTTGCGGCCTGGCAGGCCTGTGAGCGCCGCCTGAAGGCCACGAACAGCCTGGCTCTGATCAACAACGTCCAGGACGTCCGCGAGCAGCTGGCGGCCCTGATGCCGGCCGGCTTCGTGACGCGTACGGGTCTGCGCAGGCTGCCCGACCTGATGCGCTATCTGGTCGCCGTGGACCGCCGCCTCCAGCAGATGCCGACGGCCGTCCAGCGCGACACCACGCGCATGGAGAAGGTCCACGAGATGCAGGACGAGTACGCCTGGCTGCTGGAGCAGTTGCCCCAGGGCCGACCGGTGCCCCAGGAGGTCCTGGACATCCGCTGGATGATCGAGGAGCTGCGGGTGAGCTACTTCGCGCACGCGCTGGGCACGGCGTACCCCGTCTCGGACAAGCGGATCGTGAAGGCGATCGACGCGGCCGCACCGTGACGGCCCCGTCGCCCTGGGTGAGTTCGACCTGACCAGCGAACCTGCTGTACAGTCTCTCTCGCGGCCAAGGAGTATTCGGCCGCGAAACCTGGTCCTGTGGAGCAGTTTGGAGTGCTCGCCACCCTGTCAAGGTGGAGGCCGCGGGTTCAAATCCCGTCAGGACCGCGCGATTCACCGAAGGCCCGCATCGACGTGATGCGGGCCTTCGTCGTTGTCCCGGACGCCGATCGTCGCACCCGGGTGCCGAAGCCCCGCCACCGGGGCGCCTCGCCGAAGGCGGGAGGAACCCCGTCGGACGGCGAATCCCGCCAGGAACCCCGCCTGTTCGCGCGCAGAACCCTCGTCCCGTAGGACGTGGGTCTTCGTCGTCTGCGCCCTCGCGCCGTCTTGACGGTGTCATCCACCGCGGGTACCCAGGGTGCAGGGGGTGGCGTACATGGCGGCGTCTGCGGCGAGGCGGCACGAGACACGCGCGCTCCTGCGCGCCCATCTGGCGGCCGCCACGGGCTACCGCCACCTCACGAGGACCTGCCCGGTGTGCCACCGGCTCCTGCGCCTGGCCATGGAGCGCCCCGAGCCGCCCGGGCCGGCCGTCTCCGACCCTGCTCCGGAAGCCACCGAGGAGTGACCAACACCCGTCGCGGAGAGGGACTTTGGGTGTCGGTCCGGATTTTGGCAAGAGCCGTGCAGTGTGACGGGTGTCACCGAACTAATTTCCTGAACGAGGGCACTTAACCCCTGCCTACACCGTGCCGATTTAATATGTGCCATTGCACCACTCCCCCAGGGGCCCCAGAGGTCGACACCGATGTCATCGCGTCACGCCGGTAACAGTCGGCACGGGCGCACAAAAAGATCGCGCTGGACCCGGCGGAGTCCAGCGCGATCGAAGACGAAGGCCTGTTGGGGCAGACGCACGTCTGTGGAGCCAGTGGTGGGCTCATCCAGGGTGGGGGCCCAGGAAATGCCCGGTCAAACGGGGTGTTCAGGCCTCGCTGCGCTGCTGCGGGATACCCGCAAGCAGTGCGCGGACCTCTGCCTCGCGGTAGCGGCGATGTCCACCGAGCGTGCGGATGGACGTGAGCTTGCCCGCCTTAGCCCAGCGGGTGACCGTCTTCGGGTCCACGCGGAACATCGTGGCGACCTCAGCCGGGGTCAGCAGCGGCTCGGCATCAGGGGTGCGAGCGGTCATGAGCGGCCTCCTCGGGAGAACCGAACCTTCTCGGTTCTTTCCTCTAAATTCTGCACCTTGACCCGCGTTGCCCGAAATGGCGGACGCGGGCCGAGTCGGTTATAGGACGAACGGCTTGTCCTCGGCACTACAACTACACCATCTGTCCAGCCACGTCGGCCAAACCGATGGAATTGCCCTCTCAGGTGTCCATCAGCGGCGGAAGGCCGATGGACCATGCCATAACGGACAGTCACGTCACAGTGACGATCAGTCACAGAGCGATCAGGAGTCCTCAGACCCCCCATAGCGTGCAATGCTGAGCAATCCGCCCTTACTTGGACGGAAGGAACCCTCCCCGGACTCCTTGTCCTATTTTGACACGAGGGTGGGCGATAGGCGCAAGGGGGCGGTTAGTGTAATCCATCACGCTTGGGGCAATCGCCCGGATCGGGACCTACGTCCCCCCGCCCGGCCACCGGCGGCGCCGTCCACCCCGTCAGTTCGCGAATTGACGATCCCTCACGGCCCTCCAACGCTCCGTCAGACGCCCGTACGCCTCGGCCGCGCCCTCACCGTCCCCGGACCGCAGCGCGGCGATCCCCTCCGCCGCGTCCGCCGCCGACCGGTCCTCCGCCAGGGCATCGCCGGGCAGCGCGTGCACCAGACCGCCGTAGTCCAGCTCGACCAGTGACCGCGGGTGGAACTCCTCCAGCCACCGCCCCACGTCCACGAGGCTCTCGGTCAGCGGACCCTCGTCGATCGCCTCCCGCAGCGTCCGTAGCCCACGGGCCAGCCGCCGGCGGGCCTGGACCATGGGCGTCCGGTAGCGCAGCGAGGGCCCGGCGGCCGTGTACTCGCGCTCCTCGTCGGCGAAGAGCACGAACCAGCCCACGGGCACCCCCCACACGGCCGTCCTGATCCACGGGCGGGCGTCCGGGTTCTCCTGTCGCCACTGCGCGAAGTCGGCGGCGGCCTGCTCACGCACGACCCGCGGCAGCGCCGCGTCCAGGAGCGCGCCGGGCAGCTGCGCGGACAGCTCCTCCAGGGCCAGCCACCCGCGCAGGCGCGTGCGCCACGGGCAGACGCACACCACGCCGTCGACATCGGTCACGAAGGCGTCCGCGCTCTCGTGGACGCGAACCACGACGGGCGGGGTCGGCAGCAAGTCGGCAAGTGAGCGGCGGAGTTCGTCCTGGGCGGTCGGGGTGCCCTCCCTGCGCGCGTAGCGGGCCCAGTGGCTGCGCTCCGGCTCGGGGAAGGCCGTCAGCGGCTCGTAGATCCGCAGGTAGGCCGCGTACGGGACGAGGACCGATGACAGCGCCGGCATGCCGCAGATCCTTCCATGTCCGTACTCCGGTGGAGGGTGATCCGCGCCACCGGGTCGGATCTACGCTTGCTGAGGACTTACTCTCTTGCCCACCGGGCCTTCCCCACCCGCAGGAGGGCCCGCATCCGCCGCTTCGTACTTGGGAGTCACCACCGTGACCGATGTAACCGGCGCTCCGGTCGATGTACTGAACACTCTGTTCCGATCGGAGCAGGGAGGGCACGAGCAGGTCGTGCTGTGTCAGGACCGCGCCTCCGGCCTGAAGGCCGTCATCGCCATCCACTCCACCGCCCTGGGCCCGGCCCTCGGCGGCACCCGCTTCTACCCGTACGCCTCCGACGAGGAGGCCGTCGCCGACGCCCTGAACCTCTCCCGGGGCATGTCGTACAAGAACGCCATGGCCGGCCTGGACCACGGCGGCGGCAAGGCCGTGATCATCGGCGACCCGGAGCAGATCAAGTCCGAGGAGCTGCTGCTGGCCTACGGCCGGTTCGTGGACTCCCTCGGCGGCCGTTACGTGACCGCCTGTGACGTCGGCACCTACGTGGCCGACATGGACGTCGTCGCGCGCGAGAGCCGCTGGGTCACCGGCCGCTCCCCCGAGAACGGCGGCGCGGGCGACTCGTCCGTGCTCACCGCGTACGGCGTCTTCCAGGGCATGCGCGCCTCGGCCCAGCACCTGTGGGGCGACCCGACGCTGCGCGGCCGCAGGGTCGGCGTCGCCGGCGTCGGCAAGGTCGGCCACCACCTGGTCGAGCACCTGCTCTCCGACGGCGCCGAGGTCGTGATCACCGATGTGCGCAAGGAGTCCGTGCGCCGCATCCTCGACAAGCACCCCTCGGTCACCGCGGTCGCCGACACCGACACCCTGATCCGCACCGAGGGCCTGGACGTCTACGCGCCCTGCGCGCTCGGCGGCGCCCTGAACGACGGCAGCGTGCCGGCGCTCACCGCCAAGATCGTCTGCGGCGCGGCGAACAACCAGCTCGCGCACCCGGGCGTCGAGAAGGACCTCGCCGACCGCGGGATCCTCTACGCCCCCGACTACGTGGTGAACGCCGGCGGCGTCATCCAGGTCGCCGACGAGCTGCACGGCTTCGACTTCGACCGGTGCAAGGCGAAGGCGTCAAAGATCTTCGACACCACGCTGGCAATATTCGCACGTGCGAAGGAAGACGGCATTCCGCCGGCCGCTGCGGCCGACCGGATCGCCGAGCAGCGCATGGCCGACGCCCGCCGTCGCTGACCCGGGCACCCGTCCGGCCCGCCGTCCGGGGAGACAAGACTCACCCCGGTCGGCGGGTCGGGCGCCAGGAAGAGGTTAAAATCGCAGTTGACCAGCGAGGACAGGGCGCCTCGCGGGTCGTGTGAGGCGGCACCTCATGCGGGCGGCGTACCGTATGGCCGCGGAAGCAGGTACCGTTGAAGCCCTACGGACCGAGCTCTTCACGGAGAGCCCGTTCCGACTCATGAACGCGTGTCAAGACTCTGGGGCCGTCGAGCCCCGTCACCGAGGGGGTCGAGCCATGGGGCGCGGCCGGGCCAAGGCCAAGCAGACAAAGGTCGCCCGCCAGCTGAAGTACAACAGCGGCGGGACTGACCTGTCGCGTCTGGCCAACGAGCTGGGCGCATCGACTTCGAGTCCGATTTCGAGCCAGCCGCCGAACGGCGAGCCGTTCGAGGACGACGACGAGGAAGACGACCCGTACGCGCGGTACGCGGACATGTACAACGACGACGAGGACGAGGACGAAGAGTCCGGCCCGTCGTCACAGCGCCGCGGCGCTTGACGCTGTACTCACCGACCCGGTCCGGGGCCTGCCCCGGACCGGGTTCTGTGCTGTTCAGCTTGCGTAGTCGCCGGTCAGTTCGGCGCCCGTGGCGCGATCACCGCGCTCGATGATCTCGCCCGCGACCCAGGCGTCCACGCCGCGGTCGGCGAGGGTGGTCAGCGCCGCCTCGACGGACTCCGCCGGGACGACGGCCATCATGCCGACACCCATGTTCAGCGTCTTCTCCAGCTCCAGCCGCTCCACCCGACCGGCCCGGCCGACCAGGTCGAACACCGCACCCGGGGTCCACGTCGAACGGTCCACCACCGCGTGCAGACCCTCCGGGATCACCCGCGCCAGATTCGCCGCCAGCCCCCCGCCGGTGATGTGACTGAACGCATGCACCTCGGTCGTCCGCGTCAGCGCCAGACAGTCCAGCGAGTAGATCCTCGTCGGCTCCAGCAGCTCCTCGCCCAGCGTCCGGCCGAGCTCCTCGACCCGCTGCTCCAGCGACATCCCCGCCCGGTCGAACAGCACATGCCGCACCAGCGAGTACCCGTTGGAGTGAAGCCCCGACGACGCCATCGCCACGACCACGTCACCCGTCCGGACACGATCCGCACCCAGCAGCCGGTCCGCCTCCACCACACCCGTGCCCGCACCGGCCACGTCGAAGTCGTCCGGCCCCAGCAGACCCGGATGCTCCGCCGTCTCACCGCCGACCAGCGCCGTACCGGCCAGCACACAGCCCTCGGCGATGCCCTTCACGATCCCGGCCACCCGCTCCGGATGCACCTTGCCCACACAGATGTAGTCCGTCATGAACAGCGGCTCCGCACCGCACACCACGATGTCGTCCATGACCATCGCGACCAGGTCGTGCCCGATCGTGTCGTACACGCCCATCCGGCGGGCGATGTCGACCTTCGTCCCCACACCGTCCGTCGCGGACGCCAGCAGCGGACGCTCGTAACGCTTCAGGGCCGAGGCGTCGAAGAGGCCGGCGAAGCCACCCAGACCGCCCAGAACCTCCGGGCGCTGCGTCTTCCTCACCCACTCCTTCATCAGCTCGACAGCGCGGTCACCCGCATCGATGTCGACGCCCGCGGCTGCGTAGCTGGCACCGGTGGTCTCACTCATGAGGTTGAGAGCTTTCGTGTCGTGACTGCGTTGGAGCGGGGATTACGGGCGACGGAGCGCGTCGGCGGCGTCTGCGCCACCCGCAAGCTCGGTCTCCAGCAGCTGCTTGCCGAGCAGCTCGGGGTCGGGCAGCTCCATCGGGTACTCGCCGTCGAAGCAGGCGCGGCAGAGGTTCGGCTTGGCGATGGTGGTCGCCTCGATCATGCCGTCGATGGAGATGTACGCGAGGGAGTCGGCGCCCAGCGACTTGCCGATCTCGTCGATCGACATGCCGTTGGCGATGAGCTCGGCGCGGGTCGCGAAGTCGATGCCGAAGAAGCAGGGCCACTTCACCGGCGGGGACGAGATCCGGATGTGGACCTCGGCGGCGCCGGCCTCACGGAGCATCTTGACCAGGGCCCGCTGGGTGTTGCCGCGGACGATGGAGTCGTCCACGACGACCAGCCGCTTGCCGCGGATGACTTCCTTCAGCGGGTTCAGCTTCAGGCGGATGCCCAGCTGGCGGATCGTCTGCGAGGGCTGGATGAAGGTGCGGCCGACGTAGGCGTTCTTCACCAGGCCGGAGCCGTACGGGATGCCGCTGGCCTCGGCGTAGCCGATCGCGGCGGGCGTACCGGACTCCGGCGTCGCTATGACGAGGTCGGCCTCGACCGGGGCTTCCTTGGCCAGTTTCCGGCCCATCTCGACCCGGGAGAGGTAGACGTTCCGGCCGGCGATGTCGGTGTCGGGACGTGCCAGGTAGACGTACTCGAAGACACAGCCCTTGGGCTTCGCTTCTGCGAAGCGAGAGGTGCGGATGCCGTTCTCGTCGATGGCGATGAGCTCGCCGGGCTCGATCTCGCGGACGAAGCTCGCGCCGCAGATGTCGAGAGCGGCGCTCTCCGAGGCGACGACCCAGCCGCGGTCGAGACGGCCCAGCACCAGCGGGCGGATGCCCTGCGGGTCGCGGGCCGCGTAGAGGGTGCCCTCGTCCATGAAGACGAGCGAGAAGGCGCCCCGGACGTCGGGAAGGACCTTGGCGGCCGCCTCCTCGATCGTCAGCGGCTTGCCGTCCTCGTCGACCTGTCCGGCGAGCAGAGCGGTGACCAGATCCGTGTCGTTGGTCGCGGCGACCTGGGTGGCCCGGCCGTTCTCCTTGGGGAGCTCGGCGACCATCTCGGCCAGCTGCGCCGTGTTGACCAGGTTTCCGTTGTGGCCGAGCGCGATCGAGCCGTGGGCGGTGGCCCGGAAGGTCGGCTGCGCGTTCTCCCACACGGAGGCGCCCGTGGTCGAGTAGCGGGCGTGACCGACCGCGATATGACCGGTCAGGGAGCCGAGAGAGGTCTCGTCGAAGACCTGGGACACAAGGCCCATGTCCTTGAAGACGAGGATCTGAGAGCCGTTGCTGACCGCGATTCCCGCGGATTCCTGGCCTCGATGTTGGAGGGCGTAGAGCCCGAAGTAAGTGAGCTTCGCGACCTCTTCACCCGGAGCCCAGACACCGAAGACGCCGCAAGCGTCCTGGGGGCCCTTCTCGCCGGGGAGCAGGTCGTGGTTGAGTCGTCCGTCACCACGTGGCACGCCACCGAGTGTAGGCGAGATCGACCACTGGTCCGAATTGGGGATGCCTCGCAACCCGATTCCGGGAGCCCTCCGAGCGGCCTCCGCGGAGCGCCGGAGGCAGGAATCCGCAGTGCCCGTACAGCCGTCGGGACGCTGCCGGAGATCGACAAGTCGTCCATTCCGGCGTCCGCATCCCGGGACGATCGTTGACGCACCTGGCCGGTCCCGGCCGGGCCCGGGTGTCGCGCAGCCCCTCGGTGACCGTGCGGTCACACGCGTGGAGCCCCGCCACGCCGACCGGATACGTGGCGCGCGCCACCTGTCGCCGCGTGCGCTAGTTCACATCCGGCCCCGTCGACAGCGGGGCGCATTTGCGAACATTCCGGGCATCGTCGGGCCCTCCCCGCACCCTGTCGGCACCCGTTTGCGGTGGATATGTCCCTGCGGTTGCCGCCCCCCGCGATGCCGGCCGGTCAGCGCATGTCCGCGTACGCCGCCAGGCCCTTGCCGTTGGACGCGGTGAGGGTGAGGGCGCGGTGCTTCACCTCGTACTTCACCGTCCCCTGCTTCAGGACCTGGACCAGCTCGCGCTCCAGATCCATCACCGGGCCGGGACACACCTTCCGGGTGGAGGCGAGGCGGCCCAAGGTGATCGAGTCCCCGGAGACCTTCGCGGTGCTGGTGAAACGGTTGCAGCCGAGGCTGCCGCCGACGGTCCCGTCCTCGGCGATGGTCAGATGCGCCGTGCCTTCGGTACCCGCCGGCAGGGACGTGACCGTCTCGCCCTCGACCAGGGAGTCGACGGTCCACTTGGTGCCGATCAGCGGGGAGGGCCGCTCGGCGGTCAGCGCGATCGCGTCGCCCTTCTCGGTGGTGAGGGTGAGCCTGCCGTCGGTGAGCTTCGCCTTGAGCTTGCCGGAGAACGCGGCGCGCAGGGCGTCCTCGAAGCCCTGGATCTTCTTGTCGCAGGCCATCTCGGTCATCTCACCCGGTCCGACCGTCACGGTGTCGCCCTCGACCGTGATGTCGGCGCCGAAGTGGTTGCAGCCGTAGTTGCCCTGCGCCCGGCCCTTGTCGGTGATCTCCACATACGCGTCGGCCGGGGAAGCGGTCTTCGTGCCGTCGGCGCTCACGCTCTCCACGGACCAGCGCACGCCGGTGAGAGGAAGGTCGGGTGCCACGGATTGGCCGCTGCGGGCCCCGCCTCCCTGCTCCGTGCCGCAGGCGGCCAGGGCCAGAAGGGCCAGGGCGGTGACAGGAATGCTCAGCTGGTAGCGCATACCCCTGGGACGGGGCGGCCCCGTGGTCGGTTCCCCCGGATCACGCGGTCAGCCGAGGATCGGCAGGAGCCCCCCGAGGTCCGCGCGCTCTCCGCTCGCGCTGACCTTCGCGGCATCCAGCGCCTCCCGCCAGCCCGTGCGCCCGGTGGCGAGCCGGATCCAGGTCAGCGGGTCGGTCTCGACGACATTGGGCGGCGTCCCCCGCGTGTGCCGGGGGCCCTCCACGCACTGGACGACGGCGAACGGCGGAATCCGCACCTCGGTCGACGCCCCGGGCGCCTTGACCGCGAGCGCGTCGGCGAGCAGCCGCGTGCAGGCGGCGAGCGCCTGCCGGTCGTACGGGACGTCCAGCCCGGTCGCGTCGGCCAGGTCGTCGGTGTGGACGACCAGCTCGACGGTGCGGGTGACGAGGAAGTCCCCGAGCCGCATGGCTCCGAACCGCGTCGGCACCAGCCGCTCGTCCGGCACCAGCGGCAACAGCTCGCCGACGCGCTCGGCCGTGCGCGCGTACAGCTCGCCGAGGTCACCGGCGGCCAGCTCCCGGGTCAGCTCGTCGATCTCCCCCGCGGCCGTCACCGTGGCGAACGGCCAGTCGAGCAGCGCGACGTCCTGCCGGGCCGGCTCGGGCAGCGCGAGGTAGTGGGGTACGGCGCCGACCGCCATGGCGACGTGTGCGACGAGCTCCCGTACGGTCCAGTCCCCGAGCCGGGTGGGCTGTTCCAGCTGCTGGGGCGTCAGCAATGCCGCCGCCTCACGGACATGCCCGAACTGGGCCAGCACGGCGGCCCGGACCTTGGCGGAGTCGTACGTACGCGGACGCTTCTTGGCCGGTGGCATGACGCCGACCCTACGGGGTGGGTACGACAGGACGCCGAAGCCCCCGCCCGGTCTGACCGGGCGGGGGCTTCGGAGCACGCGTCTCAGACGAGCAGACCCGGAATGGTCTCCTCGTGTGCGGTGCGGAGTTCGTTCAGCGGGATGCTGAACTGGCCCTGGACCTCGACGGTGTCGCCGTCGACGACGCCGATGCGGGTGGCGGGCAGGCCCCGGGCGCCGCACATGTCGGTGAAGCGGAGTTCCTCGCTGCGCGGGACGGCCACGATGGCGCGGCCGGCCGACTCGGAGAGCAGGAAGGTGAACGCGTCCAGCCCGTCGGGGACGATCAGGCGGGCGCCGTTGCCGCCGCGCAGGCAGGACTCCACCACGGCCTGGACCAGGCCGCCGTCGGACAGGTCGTGCGCGGCGTCGATCATGCCGTCGCGGGAGGCGGAGATCAGGATCTCGGCGAGGAGCTTCTCCCGGTCCAGGTCCACCCGCGGGGGCAGGCCGCCCAGGTGGTCGTGGATCACCTGGGACCAGGCCGAGCCGCCGAACTCCTCGCGGGTGTCGCCCAGCAGGTACAGCAGCTGCCCCTGCTCGGCGAACGCGACGGGGGTGCGGCGGGTGACGTCGTCGATCACACCCAGCACCGCGACCACGGGGGTGGGGTGGATGGCGACGTCACCGGTCTGGTTGTACAGGGAGACGTTGCCGCCGGTGACCGGGGTGCCCAGCCGCAGGCAGCCGTCCGCGAGACCGCGGGTGGCCTCGGCGAACTGCCACATCACATCCGGGTCCTCGGGCGAGCCGAAGTTCAGGCAGTCCGAGATCGCCAGCGGCTTGGCGCCGCAGGCCGCCACGTTGCGGTACGCCTCGGCCAGCGC